>CALETH010000070.1 GCA_937920105.1 uncultured Bacteroidota bacterium | reverse complement strand
TGGATTCCCGCTAAAAATGCCGTTGGTACGGCATCCCGTACAAGCGGGACATGCGAGAATGACAAGATATTTTATCAATTAATCTAACAAAAAAATATCAAAAAAATACGTTCTTGTATGATTAAACTTTTTCTCGTATTTTGTGAATCTTAATGAGGTTTTTATGGAAAGCATGACTGGTTACGGCAGAGGTGAATCCCAAAATGATGGGATGACATGTACTATAGAATTGTACAGTGTCAACAATCGCTTTTTGGATATTGCTATGCGGCTGCCTCGTTCTCTTTCATTGCGAGAAACGGAAATTAAGGAAATTCTTCGTTCAAAACTCGGAAGAGGAAAAATTACTCTTAACACCACAATCGAAGAAGAATCACAAGAAAAAACATCGTTACAACTTGACATAGAAAAAGTACAAACGTTTCATCAACTTCTTCAGGAACTTCGCAAAGCAACAAAAATTAAAGGAGCAATTCAGTTAGAACATCTTCTTCATTTTTCTGATAGTTTATTTGTGGTGGATTCTAAAAAAGATGATGAAAAACTTTGGAATGTTTTTCTTTCTGCGTTGCACCCAGCAATTACATCATTAAAAGAAATGCGGAAAAAAGAAGGTGAAGAACTTTCTAAAGATTTGCTTGAACGCATTGCTGCAATAGATATACGAATTAATGCAATTCAAAAAAAAACGAATGAAGAATTACCAGAAGAACAAAAAAAATTACATCAAAGAATTTCTGCACTTGTTGGAGATATTGCTGTAATTAACACTCAACGTTTAGAATTAGAAATTGCACTGCTTATTGATAAACTGGATATTACTGAAGAATGTGTTCGCTTTCGCAGTCACACAAAATTTTTTGCAGACTCATTGAAAAATGATGAATCTCCGGGACGGAAATTAAATTTTCTTATTCAAGAAATGAATAGAGAAGCAAATACGATTGGTTCAAAATCTTCCAGCACAGAAATTACGCATCATGTTGTTGCTATTAAAGAAGAGTTGGAAAAAGTGCGAGAACAACTTCAAAATATTGAGTAACTTGTTTTATGAACACTGCTAAACTTTTCGTTATTTCAGCACCAAGCGGAGGTGGAAAAACATCAATCGTTAAAGCAATTTTACAAAAACATCCAGAAATATTATTTTCTGTTTCAGCAACAACACGAACACAACGTCCGGGAGAAATACACGGAAAAGATTATTTCTTTCTCACTAAAGAAAAATTTGAAGAACTTCTTCACAATAAACAGTTAGTAGAATACGAACAACTTTTCGGTGATTATTATGGAACGTTAAAAGAAGAAACTGACCGGGCATTATCATCAAATAAAATCATGATGTTTGATGTTGATGTTCGCGGTGCATTATCCATCAAAAAATTTTACGGAAATGATGCTGTTCTTATTTTTATTGCGCCACCGGATATGAAAATTTTAGAAGAGCGTTTGCGAAATAGAAAAACTGAAAGTGAAGAAAAAATCAAAACACGTATCGAACGTGCTGGAATGGAATTAGAAATTGGCAAACAATTTGATTATACTGTAGTCAACAACAATTTAGAATCTGCAACCAAAGAAGTAGAAAATATTATTCAAAAACATTTATTGTAGGAGAAAACAATGTCTATCAAAACCGTAGAAATCAAAGAGCTTGAAGCAAAAGCAGCAAATGTGTATGAAGCAATCGTGGTACTTTCTAAACGCTCACGACAAATTAATGATGAACGGAAATTGGAATTTAACCAACGCATAGAAACCATCACTGCTCTTACCGTAGAAGAAGAAGAAATCGAACCAGTGAATCCAGACCAATTAAAAATTAGTTTGGAATTTGAAAACCGTCCGAAACCTACGGAACAAGCATTACAAGAATTGATGACTGATAAAATAGAGTTCCACTACAAAGAAGAAGATGTGAAGTAAATAAGTACTTAAGTAGAGAAAGATAACCCTGCCAGAATTTAAAATTCTGGCAGGGTTTGTTGTTTATACTCCGTTTCTATTTTTTCTAAAAATATTATATCTTTTACTATTAATCATCAAACTATAGAAAAACTGATGCTCACCAATAAAAAAATACTGCTTGGCGTTACCGGAAGTATTTCCGCTTATAAAATCTGTACAGTTATCCGCTTATTAAAAAAATCCGGTGCATCAGTCAAAGTTTTAATGACACAATCTGCAACACAATTTATTACACCACTTACATTTTCCACACTTTCTGAAGAAGAAGTTATCGTTTCACAGTGGCCCACAGATACAAACTCATCAACAAATCTTGGAGTTCAACATATTCATAACGGAATTTGGGCAGATGCAATGCTCATTGCTCCCGCAACAGCAAACACAATCGCACATCTCGCGTACGGAATTGCGGAAGATGTTGTTTCTTCAACAGCACTTTCACTTCGCTGTCCACTTATTATTTGCCCAGCAATGGATGTAGATATGTATGAACACTCTGCAACACAAGAAAATATCACCACATTACAAAGCAGAGGATGTTTTATTCTTCCACCGGAAACCGGAGAATTAGCCAGTGGGTTAGTTGGTGCGGGGAGATTGCCAGAACCAGAAAAAATTGTTGATTATGTAAATTCTATTATAGAAAAAACTCCACAGCAGTTTTCCGGAAAAAAAATCCTCATCAGTGCGGGACCAACATACGAACCAATCGACCCAGTTCGTTTTATCGGAAATCATTCCTCAGGAAAAATGGGATTTGCTCTTGCTAATTCTGCTGCACTTCAAGGAGCAGAGGTTACTTTAGTGAGTGGACCTGTTACACTCAAAACTCCACGAAATGTAAATCGCATTGATATAGAAACTGCAGAACAAATGAAAAACGAAATGCTTGCCAATACTTCTTCAGCAGATATTATTATCATGTCCGCTGCTGTTGCAGATTTTACATTAAAAAATCCGCACTCACAAAAATTAAAAAAATCTACGCAAGAAGTGTCATTACAACTCACTCCTACAATAGATATTCTTCAAGAGTTGGGAAAACAAAAATCTAAAAAACAATTTCTTGTGGGATTTGCGTTGGAAACAGAAAATGAAATTGCATATGCACAAGAAAAACTCCGCAAAAAAAATCTTGATATGATTGTGGTAAATAATGCGAAAGAACACGGTGCTGGTTTTAGAACAGAAACAAATAAAGTAACAATTATTATAAAGGATGGAAATGTTACTTCTCTTCCACTGCTTTCTAAATTCGATGTTGCGGTAAAAATTTTAGAGATGATAAAACAAATAATACAAAATTAAGTCTTTCGTCATGCCCGAATGTTGTTATCGGGCATCCAGAAAATGGACTCCCGCTTTCGCGGGAATGACATTGTAAAATTACAAAAATTATTAATTTTTACAATTACATTTTCATGCAAAAAACCCTTTCCGAAATTCAAAAATATTTTCAACAAGAAAAAGAACTTTTTGGAAACATTCTTTATCCAGAATCCAATCCCAAACCTATGAAAAAAAAACTACCAACAGAAGAAATCCCATCTTCACCACAAACACAAAATTTTCCGGCAGAAAATTGGGTTTCTTCCGATTCACTCCAAACATTGCAACAACAAATATGTGAATGCCAAAAATGTTCATTAGGAAAAACACGAAACAAATTTGTGTTCGGGGTTGGAAATCCCAAAGCAGATATTATGGTTGTTGGAGAAGCACCCGGTGCTGATGAAGATTTAAAGGGCGAGCCATTTGTTGGAAGAGCAGGACAACTGTTCACAAAAATTTTAGAAGCAATCCAACTCAAACGAGAAGAAGTTTTTATCTGCAATATTCTTAAATGTCGTCCGCCAAATAATAGAGACCCACTTCTTTCCGAAGTGGAACAATGCGAACCATATTTGTGGAAACAAATTGACCTTGTGCAGCCAAAATTTATTCTCTGTCTCGGAAGAATTTCTGCACAAGTGTTGCTGAAAACAAATGATTCACTCACAAAACTACGAGAAAAAGTTCACACCTATCGCGGAATCCCGCTCATTGTAACCTACCATCCCGCAGCACTTCTCCGCAACCCACATTGGAAAAAACCAACATGGGAAGACGTACAAAAATTACAAAAAATGTATAATGAGAAAATAAATACAAAACCCTAATAACGAATTTTTTAACATTCAAAAAATGCTTATGAGCACACAAACACAATCCCCAAAGAAAAAAATTACTGCAAAAACAATTTTTTCCATGAAAAAAAATGGAGAAAAAATTGCCATGCTCACCGCGTATGATTTCATCACCGCAAAACTTTTGGATGAAGTTGGTGTAGAAATTATTTTAGTGGGAGATTCTTTAGCCAATGTTTTTCAAGGAAAAGAAACCACACTTTCCGTAACTCTGGAAGAAATCATCTACCACACAAAAATTGTAAAAAGAGCAACACAACATGCAATGGTTGTTGCCGATATGCCGTTCATGTCCTACCAAGTAAGTATAGAAGATGCCATAAAAAATTGCGGGAGAGTCATTAAAGAAACAGGAGCAGAAGCAGTAAAAATTGAAGGCGGAACTCGCAATGCAGAACTTATCAAAAAATTAATAGAAATCGGAATTCCTGTGATGGGACATTTGGGATTAACACCACAATCCATCAATCAATTTGGTTCATACGAAGTGCGTGCAGCAGAAACTACGGAAGCAAAAACATTATTGAACGAAGCCCAATTATTAAATTCTGCCGGTGTGTTCAGCATTGTGCTGGAAAAAATTCCTTCAGCACTGGCAGAAAAAGTAACCAAAAAAGTTTCCTGTGCAACTATTGGTATTGGTGCTGGTGTTCACTGCGATGGACAAGTATTGGTTACTAATGATATATTAGGAATGAATGAACATTTTCATCCACGTTTTGTACGGCACTATGCAAATCTTTCTGAAATCATGCGTACAGCATTTCAAAATTATAGTAATGATGTAAAAAAATCACAGTTCCCAAATGAAAAAGAAAGTTATTAAATGTATACACTCACCTACTCTCAAAACCTCCCTTTAACTCTTGAACAAGCATGGGAGTTCATTTCTTCCCCAAAAAATCTCAAAACAATTACTCCGGAATTTATGGGGTTTGATATTATTTCTTCCATAGAAGAAAAAATGTACGCTGGTATGATTATCCAATACAAAGTTCGTCCAATACTTCATATTCCTATACATTGGGTTACAGAAATTACCCACGTACAAGAACCATTTTTCTTTGTGGATGAACAACGTTTCGGACCCTATTCATTTTGGCATCATCAACATATTTTGCAAAAAACTGATACCGGAGTAGAAATGAAAGATATTATACACTACAAACCTCCATTTGGTATTTTGGGAAAAATGATGAACTCCCTTATAATAAAGAAACAAATAGAAAAGATTTTTCTGTTTCGATATAAAAAACTAGAAGAATTATTTTCCATAAAAAAATAATCCCACAAACAAAAAACTTCTACATTATTTCTTAATATCGATAATACTCCGGTTTAAACGGACCATTTACAGCAACACCAATATATTCTGCTTGGTCTTTACTCAACACATCCAACTCTACTCCGATTTTTGCTAAATGAAGACGTGCAACTTTTTCATCTAAATGTTTGGGAAGCATGTAGACTTTCTTTTCGTACTTATCACTGTTATTCCATAATTCTAATTGAGCAAGTACTTGATTGGTAAATGAGTTGGACATAACAAAGGATGGATGTCCCATAGCACAACCTAAATTTACCAAACGTCCTTCAGCAAGAAGAATAATATCTTTTCCGTCAAGAGTGTATTTATCAACTTGTGGTTTGATAGTATCTTTGGTGTGTCCATAATTTTTGTTGAGCCATGCAACATCTATTTCAATATCAAAATGTCCGATATTACAAACGATTGCTTTATCTTTCATCATTTTAAAATGGCGACCAACAATAATATCTTTGTTTCCAGTTGTGGTAACAATAATATCTGCTTCGGGAACTGCAGTATCCATTTTTTTCACTTCATATCCATCCATTGCTGCTTGCAATGCACAAATGGGGTCAATTTCTGTAACAATAACGCGAACACCTGCGCTGCTTAATGATTCTGCAGAGCCTTTTCCTACATCACCATAACCAGCAACAACGGCAACTTTTCCGGCAAGCATTAAATCTGTTGCTCGGCGAATTGCATCAACTAATGATTCGCGGCATCCATATTTATTATCAAATTTAGATTTTGTAACTGAATCATTAATATTAATTGCGGGAACGAAGAGGGTTCCGTTTTTCATTCTTTCATAAAGACGGTGAACGCCTGTGGTGGTTTCTTCGGAAAGCCCTTTAATGTTTGCGGCTAATTCCGGGAATTTATCAAACACCATGTTTGTTAAATCTCCACCATCATCTAAAATCATGTTGAGTGGCTTTCCATCTTTGAATGCAAAAAGTGTTTGTTCAATACACCAATCAAATTCTTCAGCACTCATTTCTTTCCATGCAAAAACGGGAATTCCCGCTGCAGCAATTGCAGCAGCAGCGTGGTCTTGTGTAGAAAAAATATTACATGATGACCATGTTACCTCTGCACCAAGTTCTACCAATGTTTCAATCAACACTGCTGTTTGAATAGTCATGTGCAAACATCCGGCAATGCGCGCACCTTTGAGAGGATTCTTTCCTTTATATTCTTCTCGCAAGGACATTAGTCCGGGCATTTCTGCTTCTGCAAGTGTAATTTCTTTTCTTCCCCATTCTGCAAGGGAAATATCTTTTACTTTGTATTTGAGTTTTTTTTCTTCTGCTACGAGCATTGTTTTTTTCTCCTTGAATATGATAATTAACTTACGATTTTTTTTGTAAGCGTTTTAATAATTGTATTTGTCCTGCATGATAAATATCATGCAGTGCAATTCCTTGTATGGTTTGCAAATGTGTAAATTTTTTTGTTGCTACGCGATGTGACAATTCTTTATCGGATAATTTGCAAGCAACTTCAATCAGATTTTCGTGTGTTTCTTCTAATAATTGCAAATCTTTTTTCCACGCAGCAAGTGTTTTTTCTGTTGGACGGGTAAACCAATTACTTCCTTTCAACAAAAATGCTCCGCGTTGTTCATTGGTTATTCTTCTTTTTACTGCGTATTTCCAATAAGCACAGTGAATTGCTATTTCCCAAATGTTATGGCGTTTTGGTGTTGGACGCCAACACAATTGTTCCAATGTTAATCCTCGTAGTGAGCCACGAAGATTTGTTCCATGCCATGCTTGTTTGTGATATGCTTCTTCAAGTTGTTGTACTAAAGAAGAAACGATAATGTTTTTCATAAATTTTTTTGCAACATTTTTACCAAATCCAAATGTTCCCAAGTAAATTCTTTTTCTGTTCTTCCAAAATGTCCATAAGAAGCAGTTTTACGATAAATTGGTCGTAATAAATCCAAACGTTTCATAATTCCACGCGGAGTCATATCAACTTCTTTTATAAGAATTTTTGAAATTTCGTTATCTGGCATAATTCCAGTGTTGTATGTATTGACATAAATAGAAACTGGTTCTGCAACACCAATAGCATACGCAACTTGAATGAGACATTCTTTTGCCAAACCTGCAGCAACAATATTTTTTGCAAGATGTCTTGCAGCATAGGCAGCACTTCTATCTACTTTTGATGGGTCTTTTCCAGAAAATGCACCACCACCGTGCGGAGCGCGTCCGCCATAAGTATCAACAATAATTTTTCGCCCGGTTAATCCACTATCACCGTGAGGTCCACCAATTTCAAAACGTCCAGTTGGATTCACATAATATTTTGTTTTGTTATCTAACAAATATGACGGTATAACTTTTTTAATAACATTGTTAATAACATCTTCACGAATTTTTTTCTGAGAAACATCTGCATCATGTTGGGTGGATATAACAACAGTATCAACGCGAACTGGTGTTCTTCCTTCATACTCTATTGTTACTTGTGATTTTGCATCTGGACGAAGGTAGGGCATTAACTTTCCGTTCTTCTTGCGGATTTCTGCTAACTTGCGAACAAGTTGATGAGCAAACATTATTGGCATGGGCATGTATTCCGGTGTTTCATCATTGGCATAACCAAACATCATTCCTTGGTCGCCAGCACCACCAGTATCAACACCGCGCGCTATATCGGGAGATTGTGAGTGGATACTAGAAATAACTGCACAGGAATCGCAATCAAAACGATATTCTGCACGAGTATACCCAATTTCTCGTACGGTTTTACGAACAATTTCTTGCACATCAACGTAGGCATTAGTGGTAACTTCTCCACCAACTACGGCAAGACCTGTGGTTACAAATGTTTCGCAGGCAACTCGTGAGTATTTATCTTGAGCAAGCAATGCGTCTAACATTGCATCAGAAATTGCATCTGCAACTTTATCTGGGTGTCCTTCTGAAACGGATTCAGAGGTAAAGAGATATTTCATGAATAGATCTTCCTTTATTATATTTTTATATTGTATGTATTTTGTATTGTTAAAATTTAAAATGCGTTTATTATTTAATATCCTTGCATTTCATTCATCATATTTAAAAAAGCAAAACCACCGAGCGTAATAAAAAGCACTATTATAAGAATTGCTAGTGAAATTCCAACAATGAACATTATTTTGTGGATAAAAAAATATGTTCGCTGTTGCTCCATTGCTCGCTGAAGACTTGCCATATCATTATTATGAATGTAACTGGTAAATGCCTCTGCAGCATCTTTTAATCGCAAACCAGCAATAATGAGCGGAATACCAACAACTGCTCCAATAATACTTAAACAATTTAATCCACCACTTACAATAGTGGCAATTGCCATGAATTTCATATCTGAAACCATTTTTGCGACGATGGGTTTTAGTGTTTCCATAACATTAATCCTTTTTTGTTTATTGTACAAACATCATTGATTTTACTAATATCATAGACATCCTGCTAAAAAATATGTAAAAAGTTATTCAAACTTTTATAAACAGGATTCGCGAACGGACATTTTTTCTCTTCGCTGATTTACATTTACTTTGTTTTTTGGACTAAAGTCCAATATTAGTACTGTGATAATTTCACCACGCTCTGAAGAGCGTGGCTATATTTCAAACCCAGAGGTTTTATATAAATGTCAGCATCTTCACATCCGCTAACAGAATTTACCAATAAATCAAGCCCATCTTTTAATCATGAAAATCATGGTCTATTTTACCAACAACATTGATTTTACTAATGTATAATTATTTGATGTAAGTTTATAAAAATATATTCCAGAAGAATATTTCGATGCATCAAATTGTGTGGAATATCTTCCGGCTTCTTGTACTCCATTAACCAGTGTTGCTACTTCTTCTCCTAACACATTATACACTTTCAAATAGACTTTTCCGGTTGTTGGAATTTCATAATTAATTGTTGTTACCGGATTAAATGGGTTTGGATAATTTTGTAATAATTTTATTGCTTTTGGAACTCCCACATATACTTCTTCTTCTTCGCTGTACGTAAACTTTCCATCCATATCAATTTGTTTTAATCGATAGATAAATTTTCCTGTACCAACATTATTATCGATAAATGTGTAATGATGTTGGATATTGCTGGTTCCGTTTCCTTGTACATTTCCGATAGTTCTCCATTCTGTTTTTCTGTTTTCTGTGTTCTGATTTCTGTATTCTGCTTTTTCAACTTCAAATCCAAAATTATTTATTTCACTCACTGTACTCCATGATAATTCTACAGTATTATTTTTTGATGTTGCTATAAATGAGGTAAGTTCTACGGGGAGAAATCCATTACTATTGTATTTTGCAAAGAAGATATCATTGTTACCATTACTGGTTAAATATAATGTATCAGCTGGATTTGTTGATGGGTCAAAATCGGCTTTGTCAGTAAAATATCCTGTTATATAAATATTGTTATTAACCATAACCATACTATTATTATAGGTAAATCCACTACCAACACTTTTCATACTTTTTGCCCACACTAATGAACCATCATTACTACTATAGTTTGCCAAAAATACATCTTCATTATTACTACTCAAATGTAATGTATCTTCTGGGTTTGGAGATGGATTAAAATCTACGTTTCCACCAAAACTTCCTACTACATATATACTGTTATTAACAAATATACTAGGATATTCACTATATCCAGTACCACTACTTTTTAAATTTTTTGCCCAGAACAATGAGCCATCATTATTATTGTACTTGGCAAAAAAAATATCTCCATTAGTACTTATTAAATCTGCTGTTCCTGTACCTGGGTCAAAATCTACTGTACCTTTAAAAGTTCCTGTTATATAAATATTACTGTTACCATCAATGGTAATATCATTACCATAATCGCTATTACTTCCACCAATACTTTTTGCCCAGACTAATGAACCATCATTACCATTGTATTTTGCAAAAAATATATCCGATTCACTACCATTACTGGTTAAATTCAATGTATCTGCTGGATTGGTTGATGGGTCAAAATCTGCTGTACCCCTAAAAGACCCAACTACATAAACATTTCCAGTTCCATCTACATGTATTTTTTTGCTGTCAATATTTGCAACAACAACTCCACTAATACTTTTTGCCCAAACTAATGAACCATCATTACTACTGTATTTTGCAAAAAACATGGCATCACCACCACTATTATTTAAATACAATGTATCTGCCAGATTTGGAGATGGGTCAAAATCCGTTGTATAACGAAAACGGCCAGTTAGATATAAATCTCCATCTTTTACAGTAATATTACGACCTTCATTAAAACTATATTGTGTTGCAACCAGATTTTTTGCCCATACTAATGAACCATCACTACCATTGTATTTTGCAAAAAAAATACTTCCCCCAGTATTTTCTGTTAAATAAAGTGTATCTGCTGGGTTTGGAGATGGATTAAAATCTACTGTGCCCAAAAAATATCCTGTTATGTAGATATTCCCACTTCCATCTACAGTAATACTGTAAGATGTGGTATTACCATTTTCCCCAACACTTTTTGCCCATACTAATGAACCATTGGCATCATACTTTGCAAAAAAGATAACTCCATAACCACCACTTGTTAAAGTTGTTGTTCCTGCTCCAGGGTCAAAATCTACTGTACCTTCAAAAGTCCCTGTTATGTAGGTGTTACCACTTCCATCTACAGCAATACTGTAAGATTTATCATACCCACTTCCACCAACACTTTTTGCCCATTGGGCTTTGCTGGTTATTGGTATTATTAACAATGATACTATTGTGTAATATGTGAAGAGTTTGTTTTTCATTGTGTGTTTCCTTTCTGTAATTGTTTATGTTTGTTATGTAAGATAAAAAATTTATCTACAAAGTATAAATTAGTACTGGTTTTTAAAACCATACATGTTCGGAAGAGTTTAGCACGTCCCCATTATTGAGAAAGATTTCCCTCCTTGTAAGAGTGGTCGTTTTTGCATTTACTGACCTCCCCTTTATCCCCTCCTATAAATAGGAGGGGAAACCAACTTTGTGAATTTTCCCTTTTAGAAAATACCAGTGTTTGTTTATTGTTTATACGTTCTAAATCTGAATATTTTTATGCTTGTGAATTTTCTTGTGTTTTTCCAACAGCAAACCAATCTATTTTTCGTGTTAAATACATCACAATTACCAACACCATAAATAAACCGATGCTGCCAAAAAGAAGTGCATAATCTTCTAACTGTAAAATCATAAATAAAAATCCATATAACAGTACTAAAATTCCGGCAATGACCATTGTAACCGTATTATTGGAAAGTACGGATTTTGTATATAAGGTGATAGAAGAAATAATTGCGAGACTTGCAATCCAATAGGCAAGATTAAATCCCAACTGTTCGGAAAGCGAAAGAAGAAGTGTATAAAAAAGTACTAATGCAATTCCAATAAGAAGGTATTGTATTGGATGAAGAATTTTTTTGTTTAACAATTCTGTCATGAAAAATGAAAGAAATGTAAGAGCAATAAACATAATTGCATATTTCACGGTGCGAGTATTTTTTTGATATTCATCAACAGCCATTCGCAACATCACACCAAAGGCAGAATTTTCTGAAGATTGTTGTTGATTGTAATAATTTTCTCTGTAATACTCGTCATCAGTGTAGGTATAAGCATTTTTTGTTTTTGTTTTACTGACAATATTATAGGATGTGTTTAGCCATTGTTGGGGATAATTTCTGTTGAGATGAAATATTTTCCATTGAGCCGAAAATTTATCATTTTGCACTGTGCGAGATTCCGGTAAATATGCACCAATAAAACTTGGCGTTCCCCATTGTGAGGAAATTTTTACCTCGGTTTGTTTTCCAACCGGAAGAAAATTTATTTCACTGCTTCCATTAAGTTTTAATTCAAAAGAAAATTTATATTCTTGTTTTTGTTTGAGCGGAACTTCAATACTAATTCCTGAAGAAAAAACATCGTTATTTTTTATATTGACTGCTTCTTGTTCTATTTGCAATTCGTTCCATTGAATAGTAACATCACTGCTAATTCCTTTTAAATCGCTGACACCCATGGAAAGAAATGCATCTTCCCACAAAATATTTTTTTCATCAATAGAAAATTCACTAAAATTTGGTGGGGAAAATGTTCCACTAATTTTAGAAACAGATTTATATAATACGACATCATACATTCCTCTATGCCGGATTTCAGGAAATAATTCTCCTTCAACATTAAGTTTTTCTGGTAAAAAATGTGCGTAGCCAGTTGACCAAAATGTTTTTCCGCTATCATTTTTCCATGTATATAAATATGGAACAGACAAAATAGGTCCACCAATAGTTTGCTGCTGTCCCCATTTTTCTGTTACTTCCAACACTGCATTATCTCTACGATTTTGTCTTTCATGAACAAGGTCTTGCACCATTGTCGCCGGAATAAGTAATATCAGTGTAAGAATTGTTACAAGAATAATTCTTATGATGATGGACTTACGAAGCAATTCTTTCATGGAAAAATTTCCTCCTCTAAAATTAATTTTTTGAATAATAGTTTTTCTGAAAAAATAAAATAGTACAGCACCAATTCCTGCAATAAAAAATAAAAAAAGAAAAAATAATACTATAAACACATCATCTCCAAACATATATTACGAGTTCCTAAATTTAATTGATAATAAAAAATACCAAATTACCAATATCCACAACCAAAGTACAAAAATATAAATGAGATAATTTAAAAAATGCGGTATATTATACTTAATAAAAAAATCATACACTCTTTCAGAGAACAAAAACCCGATTGGCCATAGAAATGATACCACAATTGCAACAGGCCAAACCCAATCACCATGCCAAGAATCAAATGGTGGAAACTTAAGATTAAGTAGCGGAGCAACTAAATAATGAGTAACTCCGCCTAAAGCACCTAAACTTAAAAATCCTAGTATGAGAGAAATTCTAAACGCAATACTAGAAAAAGTTAAGTCGCCACCAAACAATAAATTCCAGATAAATTTCATTAATCAATAATACTCCAACTCTGAAGAATCACCAATATTAATTCTTTTAAATCCACCTTTTACAATTGCATTACTACCAATAATAGAATCTTCCAACAACGCAGATTGCACTGTTGCATTTTCACTAATAATAGAATTTTTAATAAAAGAATCTTCTACCGTTGCTCCTTCAGCAATGGTGGCAAATGGACCGACAACGGCGTTTTTTACTGTAGCACTTGGAGAAATAAAAACTGGTGGATTAATAACAACATTTTCATATTTACCATTGGTTGCTGTTGTATGAAGTAGGTGTCTATTAGTTTCTAATAATGTTTCTGGTTTTCCACAATCGTACCAACCATCAATGAGAAATGTTTGTAATTTTTCTCCACGTTCAATCATTAATTGCAAACCATCCGTAAGTTGATATTCGTTTTTTGTACGAATATCTCGCTTAATCATTTCTTTCAAACAATCCAACAAAATATCAGGATGTTTGATATAATAGAGACCAACGATGGCTAAATTGCTTGTGGGTTTTTCCGGTTTTTCTATGAGACGGGAAATAAATCCATTGTGAAGTTCTGCAACTCCAAAACGACGCGGGTCTGCAACCTCTTTTACACCCAAAACAGAATGTTCATTATTCATCATTTCTGTTAGGTTGACATCAAAAACCGTATCACCTAAAATAATAAGAATTGGGTCTTTGGAAATTGTGTGTCGCGAAAGATAAATTGCATGTCCAAGTCCCAAACGCTCTTCTTGTTCCACAAAATCTAATTTTATAGATGAATAATTTTTGACAATATATTCTTTAATTAAATCTCCCAAATATCCAACAACAATTGTTGCCTCGTCAAAACCATCAGCAATAATTTTATCCATGATATGACCGATGATGGGTTTACCAGCAACATTTAATAACACTTTTGGAACAGTGTATGTATGTGGACGGAGTCGACTTCCAACACCCGCAACAGGAATAATTGCTCTCATAATTTTCTTTCATTGATATAAAAAATATTTCAAAAAATAATCAAGTTTGCTATGAGAAGCAATAAATGTTTTTTCCACAATTCAAATTTGATATATTAGATTTATCAAGTTTTAAAAACTTGACAAATTTTTCATCGGCCACCTATGATTTTTTGGAAATTACTCTACAACGTTATTATCATCCCAATTTTATGGATTGTTTTCCATACGGGAAAATTTTTTAATTCTAAAATACAACGAGGAATTAATGGAAGAAAAAATCTTTTTCAAGAATTAGAAAATGTTTTAGCATCTTTTCCAAAAACACAACGAATTTGGTTTCACGCATCTTCTCTTGGAGAATTTGAACAAGCAAAACCCATTATTGAAAAAATAAAGTCTCATTACCCATCCGTAAAAATTATTGCTACTTTCTTTTCTCCTTCCGGATATGAAAATTCCAAACATTATAAATTTGCTGATGTTGTTATGTATATTCCTTTTGACTCTTTTTGGAAAGTGAAAAAGTTTATCAATCTTCTTCAACCTTCTTTAGCAATATTTATTCGTTATGATATTTGGCCTAACATAATCTGGAGATTATATAAAACCAATATTCCAATTATTTTAGTGAATGCTACAATGAAACAACGAACCTCACGAAAAGTTTTTGCTGTTCGACAATTTCATACATCACTATACAACTGCTTTCATTCTATTTTTACTATTACCGAAAATGACACAAAAAGTTTTCAAGATTTTAGAATCAAAAAGCCAACTATTCAATTTCTTGGCGATACACGTTTTGACAGAGTAATTGAAAAACGTACGGAGGCAAAAACTAAACACCTTTTCCCTAATCATATTATAAAAGAGAAAAAAATTGTTGTTCTGGGGCAAACGTGGGAACAGGATGAAGAACACATTATTCCTGCAATACTTACACTTCACCAAGAAAATTCAGAATTATTAACAATTATTGTTCCTCACGAACCAACGTTAAAAAATTTAGAAGACTTAGAATATCGTTTAGAAAAGAAAATATCATTCATTCGTTTTTCAGATTTGAATGATTACAGCAACGAAAAAATTATTATTGTTGATAGTGTTGGAATTCTTACTCTATTATATAACTATGCAACCATTGCATACATTGGCGGCGGATTTCAACAAGGCGTGCATAATGTTTTGGAACCAGCTGTTTTTGGTATTCCTGTTTTGTATGGACCGAAGCATACAAATTCGCAAGAAGCAATTGCTCTTGCAAAAATTGGTGGTGGATTTGTTATCAATAATAAAAATGAATTTTACAATACAGTTTCTTCACTCTTACATAATTCGCAAAATGTAGGAATGATAGCAAAAAATTTTGTAGAACAACAAAGCGGAGCAACGGAAAGATTTATAACTATGATTAAACGATTATTATGATGGACATGAATTTATTATTTTTTTCGGTATTGCTAATAAAGTAGTCCGCCAGTGGTGGATTGCTTCGTTCCGACTACATCGGAACTCGCAATGACAGTATCATAGTAATCATACAAATCATTTCATCATAGTTAAAAATCATGGTCATCATACCTATCATTTCATCATAGTTTAAGACAGATGTTCGCCAATATTGCACTACCAATTCCAGTTTCACAATTTTTTACTTACCATATTCCACCACAATTTTTAGAATTGGTGAAAAAAGGAAGTATTGTTCTTGTTCCTTTTGGAAAGAAAAAACTTTCTGGTATAGTTATAGAAATTGCCGATTCTTCTGCTGTAAAAAATCTTAAACCAATTTATGATGTTATAGAGCAAAATCTTTTTTCTGAAGAACTTCTCAAACTCGCTCAATGGTTAAGTGAATATTATTGTACTCCATTGGGAGAAACATTGCGAATATTTTTACCACAAGGTGTTATACAAAAAAGTAAAAAAATAGTAACGTTATTATACAATCCTCTTAATGAAATATTTTCGCAATTTTCGTTTTCTACACAAGAAAAAAAGATAGTACAAATTCTACAAAAACATTCTCCCCTATCAATCACCCAACTACAACAACAAACGAAAGTTGTAAATATTTATTCTGTTATAGATTCTCTCCATAAAAAAGAAATTATTAAGATTGAAGAACAGATAAAAAAAACAAAAATAAAAACAGAAAAATATCTTCGTAAAAAAGATTTTCCTGAAGAAATTTCTTTAAAAGGAAAATCGCAACAAAGACTTTTTGCTCGCATTTTAGAATTGAATGAACCTTATCCCGTAAAAAAAATTTTAAAGGAAACAAAAACAACGCTTTCTTCCCTAAAAAGTTTAGCAGAAAAAAATATTATAGAAATTATAGAGAAAGAGGTTTCTCGAATAGCACAATTTGATATTGACGAGCATACAGCACAAATGCTCAATATTCAACTCAACGAACATCAACAAAAAGCAGTAGAAAAAATTCAAGAAACGCTACACACCAACAAACATCACACATTTCTTTTGCATGGAATTACCGGAAGTGGAAAAACACAAGTTTATATAGAAGCAATTCGTTCAACATTACAGCAAAATAAAACAGCAATAGTGCTTGTTCCAGAAATTTCCCTCACACCACAAACAGTAAAACGCTTTGCTCTACATTTCGGAAATGATGTTGTCGTCATGCACAGTAGAATGTCCGTGGGAGAACGTTATGATGTATGGCGTTCCGTACAAAATGGAAAATGCAAAATCGTGATTGGACCTCGTTCTGCACTTTTCGCTCCGTTAAAAGATTTGGGGTTGATTGTTGTTGATGAAGAGCATGAATCATCCTACAAGCAATTTGATGCAACTCCGCGATACAATGCACGTGATGCAGCAATTGTGCGAGGAACTTTTGCTAATGCTGTGGTTGTGTTGGGTTCAGCAACACCTTCGATAGAAACATATCACAATACATTAAATAATAAATTTACATTATTAGAACTCCCTGAAAGAATTGACACTGCACAACTTCCCTCCATCGCTATTGTCAATATGATTGATGAAAACAAAAAACGTTTTGTAATGATGAAAGAACGTGCAAAAGAAATTGGCGCTGATGCATTCAAGGAAAAAAAATCTAACAATATTTCTACATTATTAGAAAATAAAATTCGCGAACGATTAGAAAAGAAAGAAGGTGTTATTATCCTTCAAAACAGAAGAGGATTTGCACCATTTTTAGAATGTAAAGAATGTGGATTTGTAGAACGATGTGAACGATGTGACGTAACTCTCACCTATCATCTTACCAAAAAACATTTGCGGTGTCATTATTGTGGAATTGTAAAACAAGTTCCGGATATTTGTCCGAAATGTAGAGGAATTTCTTTAAAACTTCACGGATTTGGAACACAACGTGTAGAACAAAATCTTGCAGCACTTTTTCCATCGGCAAAAATTATTCGGATGGATATGGATACAACAACACGCAAGGGCTCGCACGAAAAATTATTACAACAATTCGGAAATAAAGAAGCAGACATTTTATTGGGAACACAAATGGTAGCGAAGGGATTGGACTTTCCTCACGTTACATTGGTTGGTGTAATTTCTGCTGATACACAAATGATGTTACCGGATTTTCGTTCTGCGGAAAGGACATTTCAATTACTCACTCAAGTTGCAGGTCGTGCAGGAAGAAGCACGTTACGCGGTGAGGTGGTTATTCAAACACAGCAGCCAACACATTATGCGTTGCGACATATCCTTCACCATAATTTTAAAGATTTTTTTGATGAGGAATTAGTTCATCGTAAAGAAGTGCTTTATCCTCCATTTGTTCGTGTTGCGTTGATAGAATGTAAAGGAGAAAATGAAAAAAAGGTTCAGCAAATAGCAGAAAGTTTTTCTTCTCATCTTAAAAAATTTCTTCCACCACACACTATTTTAGGGCCAACTCCAGCAGTAATTCCAAAAATAAAAAATTATTATCGTTGGCATATTATGGTAAAATCTGAAGGTGAAAAAGATAAAAATGGGGCTTTCATGCGAAATGTTATTTTTCGAACAGCCCAACAAAAAGAATTTACCAACCAGCATGTTATAATAGATATAGACCCTCAGGGGATGATGTAGGTTGATTGAACGTAGATGAAATCAACCTTTTGTATTTTTCATCACATTCACCAAAAACTTACTTGCGAAAGAATCAAACATTAATTACTTTATCGTATCAATTAATATTTACAAAAACTTTTTTATTGGGGGAATTATTATGAAAACAAAATCTATTGTACAAACTGCCTTTGCACTTTTGTGTATTGCACTTCTTTACACAACCACTAATGCCCAATGGGTAAATGATGGGGGTGTAAAAGGAAAAACTGTAAGCGATACTACTGGTGACCAAACAAACATTAAAGTAATAAGTGATGGTAGTGGTGTTGTTACTTTTTGGTTAGATAGTAGAAATGGTAATTCTTACATTTACGCTCAAAAAATAAATTCTACAGGTAATGAAGTTTGGAAACATAATGGAGATACTGTTTATTATGCTGGCACCATAACCAAAAATTTTGATGTTGTAAAATCTGGTGCTGATTTTTTAACAGGATATATTGCTGATGGTGATAATCAACCTGACGCAATGAGAGTGCAAAAAACAAGTGGAAGTAATGCTGATTACCTTTGGATAATTTATGGTAAGCTTGTAGTGGATTTATCAGCAACAAACAATCTTGGAAAAGAACTCAATCTAAAAATGGCACCAGATGGTAGTGATGGGGCAATTATTGTTTGGGAAGATTATCGCAATTACAATACTACAGGAATTGATATTTATGCACAAAGAATAGATGTGAATGGTAATGCTTTATGGACTGCAAATGGCATTTCTGTAACTAATGCTGCAGGAGCCCAAACCAAACCACAAGTTATTACTTTCGGGGATGGCTCTTGTCTTATTGCTTGGGAAGATATGCGCAATATCAACAAAGAAATTTATGTACAAAGACTTTATTCAAACGGTACAAAAGTATATACAGATATTGCTGGAAATAATGGATTTAATTTTAACGTTTCGGGTGGGTATTCAGAGTTTATAGATGACCAGGAAAATTTTAAAATGATAGGTCAAGGTGGAACAGCAATTTTAACGTGGCAAGATAAGAGAAAAATTGATGAATATGATATTTATGCTGCAAGAATAGATTCTGGAAAAGTTGGCATTTTTGGGGGGTATGCTCCTGCAGTTTCATGGGTTACCCCCGTTTGTCAATCTCTCCATGACCAAGTTGACCCAGCAATAAATTGGGATGGAAGCGGTGGTGTTGTTATCACATGGACAGATTTACGTAATGATGGTGATTATGATATTTATGCCCAACGAATTAATGGTTCAGGAACACCTCAATGGACCACTGATGGTGTTGCTGTATGTACCGCTATATTTAATCAAGAGAGACCACAAATTGTGAATGTTGGTGGTGGTGAATATGTTGTTGCCTGGCAAGATAATCGTGGTGGTACAAACTATGATATTTTTGCCAATAAAATTAGTGGAACGGGAACAACCTCCGCTGGTACAAGTGGCGTAGTTGTCTCTGGTCGCAGAAACAACCAATGGAATCCACAAGTAGTTCCCTCTGATAATGGCTCTGCCATTTTTGTGTGGGAAGATTATCGTAATTTTGAAATAACAGGTACAGATATTTATGCACACAAACTCCTCTCAAACAATTTCACCCTCCCCGTGCAAATAGCAAAATTTGGTGCAACTGTAAAAGATGGTGTAGTAACATTATCATGGGAAACCATTACAGAATCTAATAATAATGGTTTTATTGCAGAACGAGCAACTCTTGGTAAAAACGGATTTTTTGGCGGCTTTCCTAAAGCAGAAAACTTTAGAAAAATCTCTCCGACGATTGCCGGACAAGGAACAATAAACTTTCCTCACTATTATAGTTATGTCGATAAACAAGCAACTATGGGAACAAACTGGTATCGTTTACAACAAATCGATAATGATGGAAAGGTAACGTACTTTGACCCTATTAAAGTAGAAGTTGGTCTACCAACCACAACATCGTTAGACCAAAATTATCCAAATCCATTTAATCCCAATACCGTTATTAGTTATCGTCTACCGGAAAAAACATTTACTACCTTAAAAGTGTATAATGTTTTGGGAGAAACAGTTGCAACATTGGTCAATGGTGAGCAAGAAGGTGGAACGTATATGGCAACACTCAATGCTACCACCTTACCAACAGGAGTATATTACTACCGTCTCCAAGCAGGAAATTTTGTTGAAACAAAAAAAATGATGTTGGTGAAATAATTTTCAGCAGTCAGAATTCAGTAATCAGAAAACAAGGTCGGTAAATTACCGACCTTGTTATTTTTGAACGAAAGTATTACTATAAAAAATGTCTCTTCTACTTTTTATAATTATAACATCAATATTTTTTCTTGTTAGTGTTTCATTAGCAGTATTTTTTCTCGGTACATCAGTTTTTCTTACACCATCAAGACTTACTGCACAATATTATCGGGGAAAAAATCTGCCAACACACCCTTCTGAACTTTCACTTCCTTATGAAAATTTTACAGTAACCACTAATGAAAATTTTACATTGTACGGATGGTATATTCCATCCTCACAACCCAAAGGGACTATTGTTTATTTACATGGTGTTGGTGATAATAAAATTGGTGGATTACATTTAGCAAAAATTTTTAATGAAAATAACTTTAATGTAGTATTGTACGATTCCCGCGCTCATGGAGAAAGTGAGGGAAATTTTTGTACGTATGGATATTATGAAAAGTTTGATGTACAAAAAATTCTTGATGAAATAGAAAAAAAATTTCAAGCAAAAAATATTGATGTAGGAAAAATTGGCATTTATGGAAGGTCTATGGGAGCAGCAATTGCCTTACAAGCAACTTCTATTGAACCACGAATCTCCGCCGTTATTTCCGAAGGATGTTTTACCACACTTCGCACCATTACTGTAGATTATCAGAAACGGTTATTTTATTTGCCGTGGCATTTTCTTCGCAACATTGTAATGAAACGTGCAGAAAAAATTGCCAACTTCAAGCATCGTGAAGTCTCTCCAATAAGAGCAGTAGAAAAAATTTCGTGTCCGCTATTATTTATTCACGGAGAAAATGATACAAACATTCAGCATTACTATAGTGAATTACTTTTTACGGCTGCTGGAAGCAAAAAAAAAGAACTCTATCTTGTAAAAAACGCTCATCATAATAATATTCATGCAATTGGTGGAAACGATTTTGAAAAAAAAGTAGTGTCGTTTTTTGAAAAATATTTATCGTAAAGAATACAAATATTTTTATTTTTTTGTATTCTTAATTCTACTCTGTGGAAATTCCCTTCAATTTTTTTTATATTAAGTCTACTATGAAAAAAATCATTCTCACCACTTTTTTTACACTTCTTATTCTTCAAAGTTGGTCTTGCGGAATAGTGCAAAATGTAGCAATAAACTCTACCGCCGGAATTTTAGATTACGGTATAGAAGCCGTTTTTGAAGAAGAAGATTTAGCAACCGCAGAACAATCCATACCAGCAAATTTAAAATTGTTAGAAGCGCTGTACAAAGCCGGTGGAAAAAAAGATAAACATCTCCTCTTTCTTCTCACACAAGGATATACCGGTTACACTCTCGGTTTTGTGGAAGATGAAAATCTTGAACGTGCTGCTCTATTATATGCACGTGCAAAAGAATACGGTCTTACCGCATTAAAAAAGAATGAAAAATTTAATACAGCGTTCAATGAAGATATTACAACATTCACTAAAAGTTTGGATTCTTTTTCGAAAGATGATGTTCCTCTTATTTTTTGGACTGCTAATGCTTGGGGAAATCTTCTTAATGTCAGCATTTCCAATCCCGCTGTTCTTGGAGAATTACCAAAAGTAAATGCAATGATGAATTTTGTTCTAAAAAATGATGAAAAATATTTTTACGGTGGAGCACATCTCTATTTTGCAACAATTTTAGCAACCATTCCAAAAAACCTTGGCGGAAAACCAGACAGTGCAAAAGTTCATTTTGAAAAATGTTTTTCCATTAGCCATAATAAATTTTTATTAGCACATGTGTATATGGCAAAAAGTTACTGTGTGCAAACACAAAACAAAGAGTTATTTCAACAACTTCTCACCACTGTTGATACAACATCGCTTGATGTATTACCGGAGCAAAAATTAGTCAATGCGATTGCAAAACGAAAAGCAAAAAAACTTTCTGAAAAAATTGATGATTTGTTTTTTTAAATTTTATACTTTTGGATTCCTGCTTTCGCAGGAATGACGAAAACTTATTTTTACAAAATCTCACAAAGGAAAAAAACAATGTTAAAATATCTCATAGCATCACTCATTCTTATTACCAATCTTTTTTCACAAGAATACACTATAAAATTTGCAACACTTGCACCCGAAGGCAGCACGTGGATAAATGTGATGAAGGAATATGATAAAGCCGTTCGCAAAGAAAGTAATGGAAGATTAGGATTTAAAATTTATCCCGGTGGAGTTGCTGGTGATGAAACCGATGTATTACGAAAAATTCGCTTGGGGCAATTTCACAGTGCCGGGATTACCGGAGTTGGAATGGGAGAAATTGCAAAACCTGTACGTATTTTAGATACACCATTTCTTTTTAAAAATCACAATGAGGTAGATTATATTTTAGAAAAATTTGATAGCGAATTTCGAAAATCTTTTGAAGATGGTGGATTTGTTCTTCTTGGTTGGGCAGAAGTTGGTTCCGTATATATTTTTACGAATACACCAATTCAAAAAGTGAATGATATAAAAAGTGTAAAAATGTGGGCGTGGGAAGGTGATGTTGTTGCAGATGCAACATTTAAAGCATTAAATATCAATCCTATTTCTCTTTCCATTACCGATGTTCTTACCTCTTTACAAACAGGACTTATTAATGGGATTTACGCTCCTTCATTAGCAGCAGTTTCTCTACAATGGTTTACTGCCGTAAAATATATGATGGAATATCCACTTGCGAATTCAGCCGGTTCCGTAGTAATTTCAAAAAAACAGTATGATAAACTTCCTGCAGACTTGCAAGAAATACTTCTTCGTAATGGAAAACTGTATATGCGAAAACTTACTGAACAAAGTAGAAAAGATAATGAAAAATCTTTAGAAACATTGAAAAAAAATAAAATCAACTTTACCAAACCAGACCCGAAAGAAATTGCAACGTATGATGAAATCGGTAAGAAAGCAAGAAAATTGATAGTAGATAAATTATATACTACTGATTTTCTTAACCGTGTAGAAAAAACTGTTTTAGAATTTCGTACTAAAGGAAAAAAATGAAAATCCTCACACTTCTTGATACCTGGCTTGCAAAATGTATTGGTTGGATTGTTGTATTGTTTTTAAGTGTGATGATACTATTATCTTTTGGACAAGTCTTATTAAGAAATTTTTTTTCCAGCGGTATTATCTGGGCAGACGTGTTGTTACGTCATCTTGTTTTATGGTTGGGATTTCTTGGTGCTGCCTTGGCAACCGGAGAAAACCGACATATTCGTATAGATTTTCTTACAAAATTTCTTCCTCACAAAATTAAAAAAGTTTTTTACATCATCACCAATATTTTTGCAGTCGTTGTTTGTTATTATCTTCTTCGTGCATCAATTTCTTTTATTGAAATTGGTATTGAACCAGACAGCATACTCATTTTTAATCTACCCTTACAATATTTTATTATCATCATTCCTATTGGTTATGGAATTATGGCATTTCGTTTTCTTGTATTAGTTCTTCGTTGGTTGGTAGAAATATTTCAAAAAAATTGGGAAGTAAAGGAAACTCTCTAATGATATATATCATTCTTGCTCTTATCGCGTTAGCATTATTTGGTGCCCCACTTTTTTCTATCATTGGCTCTATTTCTTTAGTTGGATTTTCTTCTCAAGATATTGATACTGCCGCAGTGATTGTTGAACTCTACCGAATAGCCAGTCAGCCAATTTTAATAGCCATTCCACTTTTTACTTTTGCCGGATATGTTCTTGCAGAAAGTAAAACTCCACAACGTTTATTAGCACTTGCACAATCTTTTGTTGGCTGGCTTCCCGGCGGACTTGCTATTGTGGTGTTGTTAACGTGTGCATTGTTCACCGCGTTTACCGGTGGTTCCGGAATTACCATTATCGCTCTTGGCGGACTTGTCTATCCAATTTTAATGTCTCAACAATACACAGAAAAATTTTCACTTGGCTTAATTACTACTTCCGGAAGTTTGGGATTACTTTTTCCGCCAAGCGTTCCAATTATTTTGTACGGTATTTTTGGAGAAGTTTCTATTGATAATTTATTTTTAGCAGGAATTATTCCCGGAATACTTCTTATTATAGTACTTGCACTCTATAGTATACGCCAAGGAGTTTCTACTCACATTAAGCGAGAATCATTTGAATTTTCAAAAATATTTTCCGCGGTGAGAAATGCTATTTGGGAAATACCGTTACCATTTATTGTTATTGGTGGAATTTATGGTGGGATATTTACTGCAACAGAAGCCGCTGCGGTAACTGCATTTTATGTTTTAGTGGTAGAAGTTTTTATTTATAGAGATTTGAAATTGTTTTCCGATATTCCACGCATTATGAAAGAAAGTATGATTTTGGTTGGTGCAATTTTAATGATTCTTGCTACTGCGATGGGATTGACGAGTTATTTAATTGACCAAGAAGTTCCGCAAAAATTATTTGAACTTGTTCGCAGTGTTATTACCGATAAAATTGTTTTTCTTATTATTCTTAATATTTTTCTTCTCATTGTTGGAATGATGATGGATATTTTTTCCGCAATTATTGTTGTTGTTCCACTCATTGTTCCAATTGCACGGCAATATGGTGTTGACCCTCTTCATCTTGGAATTATTTTTCTCACCAATCTCGAAATCGGTTACCTGACTCCGCCTGTAGGATTAAATCTTTTCCTTTCGAGTTTTCGTTTCAAAAAACCTATTGGTGAAATTGTGATGGCAACTCTTCCATTTATTCTTCTTCTTCTTTGCGTTCTCCTTCTTATTACCTATGTTCCGGAAATCAGTTTGTGGTTAGTTCGTTATTTTGGGAAAATCTAACCTCTTTCTTGATTTTCATCACACGATTAATTACTTTTTTAAAGTAAGACTTTTACATGTATAGGAGGATATTATGATAAACTTTTTCTTACTTATCACTATAAGTTATGTTATTGGTTCAATTCCCACCAGTATCATAGTTACCAAATTTCTCAAAGCCGAAGATATTCGCAAATTTGGAAGTGGTAATGCCGGTGGAACCAATGTATTACGAATGTTAGGATGGAAAATCGGGTTAGCGGTAATTTTATTTGATTTGTTTAAAGGTGTTTTTGCAACGTATTTTCTTCCTAAAATTTTCTTTGGGAATGAATTACCTTTTCACAATGGAACAATTTTTGAAGATTTAACAGTCATGCAAATTTGTTGCGGTGTTGCAGCTGTATTGGGACATATTTGGACGTTGTTTGCAAATTTCAAAGGTGGAAAAGGTGTTGCCACTGGTGCCGGAATGATTTTGGGATTAGCACCTATTGAATTTGCTCTTGCCTTGGGAATTTTTATTCTTGTATTTTTTTGTTTCCGTTATGTTTCATTAAGTTCCATTGCTGGGGCAATTGCATTTCCTTTAACAATGTATTTCCGTGAAAATGTTTTTCATGTAGATATCCAAGGTTACGATACACGAATTTTTTTTGCTGTTGCTACCGCTATTCTTATTATCTACACTCATAGAGAAAATATTCATAGATTGTGGAATGGTACAGAAAACAAACTGACAAGTTTTAGCGGAGCAAAAAAATAAATAGTTAACTATAACGAACTTACATTTAATGAACCCTGCAGAATATGTATCAATAAAAATTTTTCTGTAGGGTTTATTTTTTATGAAAGGTTTTTTCTATGAACATCGGTGTTCTTGGTGCTGGAAGTTGGGGAACTACTCTTGCCATTCTTTTGGCAGAAAATCTTCACGATGTTACATTGTGGACATATCGTTCTGAACACGCTTTGCAATTACAAGAAACGTACGAAAACTCAACCTTCCTTCCCGGCATTAAAATCCCCTCACAAATAAAAATTACTAATGATATTGAAGAAGCAATTACAAAAAAAGAATTGCTTGTTGCTGCTGTTCCTTCACAACATCTGCGTTCAGTATTGCAAAATATTGCCTATGCTAAACTTTCCAACACCATTATCGTCAACGTTGCTAAAGGAATTGAAAATGTTTCTTTAATGACAATGTCCGAAATGATGTTGGATGTGTTGAAAAATGAAAAGAAAGAAAATCTTGCTATTATTTCCGGACCAAGTCATGCAGAAGAAGTCGTAAAAAAAATACCAACAGCAGTTGTTTCCGCATCATTTAATTTGCGAACAGCAAAACTTGTTGCATCAACATTTAATACTTCTGCATTTCGCGTATATGTGAGTGATGATATTCGCGGAGTGGAATTAGGTGGTGCATTAAAAAATGTTATTGCTATCGGTGCTGGAGTTGTTGATGGTGCTGGTTATGGTGATAATACTAAAGCAGCAATTATTACTCGTGGTATTGCAGAGATGACGCGGTTAGGAAATAAAATGGGTGCATTGCCTCGTACATTTTCCGGACTTTCTGGTGTTGGAGATTTAATTGTTACTTGTATGAGTAAACACAGTCGCAATAGATATGTTGGAGAGCAATTAGGAAAAGGACGAACATTAAAAGAAATCTTAAAAGAAATGGTGATGGTTGCAGAAGGAATTGCAACATGTCGTTCTGCTGTAGATTTAGCACACAAACATCACATAGAAATGGCAATCTTTTTTGAAGTCTATAAAATTCTTTTTGAAGAAAAAAATCCACACACAGCAACAGAAGAATTAATGTCCCGCTCTATTAAGGGAGAAGTGTAGTTAATAGTTTACTCCTAATTCTTCTGCTAACATTGATAATGGTGGGTTATGAAGAATTGTCGATTTATGTTTTGAGTGCTGAATAAAAAATGTTGGCACCACTCTTCTTCCTCCAGATAATTCTATAACTTTTTGTGCAGATTGCTCATCATTATCAATATCAATTTCTTTATACTCCATATTATGTTGTTGAAAAAACCTCTTGGCAATTTTACAATCACCACACCATTCAGTTGAATACATCACAATTTTTTTATCCATAAGTATTTTTTTAAAAAATTAATAAAAATGTTTATTGAATGTACGAAAAATTATCTGGAACTTTGCAACACAAATTTAAAAGGTATCGTTACCCACACGCTCACAGGATTTTGATTCATGATTGCAGGAGTAAATAAATATTGTTTTGCAGCCTCAATTGCTGCTTGGTTAAAAATTTCAGAATCAGATTTTACAATTCTTACTTCATGAACTTTTCCTTCTTTATCTACCCAAATTTTTAGCAAAACAGTTCCTTCAATATTTGCTCTTCGTGCAATTTCGGGATATGTTGGTGCAACTTGTTTAATTGGTACAGGTAGTTTTTCTATAGGAATAAATTCTGCTGGTTCAGTTTCTTTTGGAATTTCAATTCCACCAATTGAGTTTTCACCAATACTTCCAATTTCTCCCGTTTCATCTCCGGATTTTCCAATTATTGAAGAAGTTGTTGATTCTTCAATTGTTGGTTCATCAGAAATATTGGTGATTGGCACAGGAACAAAATTTGCTAACGATGGTATTTTCTTTCCTGATATTTGCTGAACTTTTGGTGGAGCAATTTTTTCTTTTACAACAGGATTATACACTTCTACTATTGTTGGATTTTTTATTTTTGGAATTTCTTTTTCTACAGTAGAAAAAGAAAAATATATTCCTGCAATAATCAACAAATGAAATGTAATTGTTATTGCTAAACTACGAGAAACAAATTTTGGATAGAGTGCTTGTAACTCTTTTGCTCCGTAATATGAAAGTGCGGTATTCATAATGCCTCCATGATTTTATTTTAGACATCACAGGTTTTTAAAACCTGTGATGTCTTGGTGAATAAACTTGTGTAGATTGCTTCAGTCGCTTCGCTCCTTCGCAATGACAATGTAATTTCTAAATATTGTCATTGCGAGTTCCGTGCAAACGGAACGAAGCAATCCCTATAATTATTATTTTTTTTTTGCGTATTATAATTTTCGTACTGAATAGATTTCTTTGCTTTTCGAGCATCGTCATTCTTCAACGCATCTTTATAAGAACGCAACCTACTCAATTGTTCTTTCATCATTGCAGCACCTTCACCACTGGCATTACTCATTGATGGTGCAGCAGATAATGCTTGATTTGCACTTTTTAATTCTTGTTCTGCATCATCCATTCGTCCTTCATCCATTGCCTTCATAGCATTTTCTACTTTCCGTGTGGATTGTGCAATATCTACTTTTGCTTGAATGTCCCAATTAGTATTTTTTTCTCTTACAGCAGCATCGTTGTTATAAGAAATTGTGTTAGAAAAATTTTGTCCGGAAGAAAATTTTTTGCTTTCAAAATTCAAAACTCCTTCCACTGCTGCAAAAGATTTTTCTCCTTTAGGAATTTCTAATTCTATCGTAAATTCCTTTTTATCATTTCCATACAAATCTCCAAGCGGAATATTGCATTTTCCATCATTGCTATCATACTCATATCCAATCACATCTTTTACACGAACATTTTTTCCGAGTTTCAATTCTATTGTTGCATTGTGAGCAACAAGAGAAGAGAGCAAGGAAAATTCTTTTTTCACTATAGAGGCAAGTGATGTTGGATGTTCTATGAAATAATAATTTCCGCCACCACTTTCTGAAAGTCCCACCATAAGATTTTCATTATAATCTAAACCAACACCCATAGTGGTAAGCGAAATAGATTTTGCTCTATATTTTCTCGCAATTTTTTGTAATTGATATGGGTCAGTAATTCCCATATTGGCAAGTCCATCAGAAAGCAAAATAACTCTGTTGGTATATTCTTTATCAAGATTTTTTTCTACTTGTTGGAAACCCTCCATCATTCCGCCACCTAAATTGGTAGAGCCGCGCGGTTCAATTTCATTCAACAAACTTTTAATGGATTGTTTATTTCGCACTTTAGATGCAGAACGAACGACATCAATATTGTCATCATACACAACAAGAGAAAAAATGTCGTCATCATTCAATTCATCAATAAGTGAACGCAATGCTTTTTTTGCGTAGTCCATTTTCTTTTCATCTTCCATAGAACCACTTCTATCTAACACAATAGAAAGATTCAATGGTTTGCGTTTTGTGTTTTCTACCGAAGGAACATTAAGACAAACGGAAAGATAAATCGTTCCACCTTGGGTTGAGATGTACGGACAGTTTAATTTTCCTTCTAAACTCACTTCTTTTTTTGGTGAAGCGTGAAGAATTATTGCAGAAATCGAGAATAATGCAAACAATAAAAACCTTGTGGCTTTCATACAACCTCCTGAAAATTTTGAATAAAATTGAGTTATTTGTACTTTTGAGTGAAAAAGTTTCATTCACATCTTGCTTATTAATGTCATTAATAGAAAAAAGGTAAATGAATTCATTCGCACTATTTTCCAGCGACGAAAATATTTTAGAACGCATCCGTGAAGGTGATGAAAAAGTGTTGGTAACATTATACAATGCCAACAAACGAATGATTATTTCTTTTATCACAAAACATAATGGAACGCTCGAAGACGCGGAAGACATGTTGCAGGAAGTGTTGGTGATATTTTGGCAAAAAGTTCGTTCAGGAAAATATGAACACGCTGCAAAAATCAGCACATTTCTTTATGCAACCGTAAGAAATCTTTGGTTTCGCAAACTTTCGCAAACAAAAAAAATTATTTCTATCAATGATGAAGTAGAAACCCTTCCTTCCGAAGAACACTCTATTATAAGTATCTTGATAGAAAAAGAAACCATTGATGCCGTGCAAATAGCATTGCAAAAACTTGGTGAGCCGTGTAAAACTATTTTACTGCTTTTTTATTGGGAAGAATCTTCTATGGAAGAAATTGCCCAACGGACAGGTTTTGCTAATGCAGAAACGGTAAAATCAAAAAAATATCAATGCAAAAAAATGTTGGAAAAATTATTAGAAAAAGTTGATGTATGAAAACGAATATTCTTCATTGGACTGAAAATCCCGAATTACTAGAACAATACATTCTTGGAAATATTTTGCAAGAAGAACGTGTTGTTTTGGAAAAACATTTGCAAGAATGTGAACAATGTAAAACTCTTGTTACACAAGAACTTTCATTAGCAGAAGGAATCCGTGCGTACGGAAGAAAAAAAATGAAAGGAAAACTTGCTCAACATATCGAACGAGAAAATAGAAATCCATTGCAACGATATTTGGTGAGTTTGGCTGCTGCCGTAGTAATTATGATTGGAGGAATTGCTGTCTATCAAATGTGGTTTGGACCAATGCAGTTTCCGCAAAAATTCGGTTCTACACAATATGTGTTTAAAGAAGTAGAAGAAAAAAATATTTCTGATAAAAAAATAGAAGAGAAAAAAAGTGAAGAACCTATAAAAGAAAAACAGCAATTAGAAGAAATATCGGATATTGCAGAAAGTACAGTAGAAACTGAACGTTTAAATGAAGAAAAAAGAGAAAATTTAGCATTTAAAGATGAAGATAAAACTATTACATCAGCACCATCAGTCAATAATATTTCCCGCAGAGCAATGTGGATTGTTGGAACGGTTGTTCCTATTTCTGTAGGAAGAGACCGCTCAATGCCTTCTGCGGCAACGCAATCTTTTGCAGAAGGTTTACAAAAAAGGGATAACTTTGCTGCAAAAAAATCAAAAAGCGAAACACAAAAAGTTAATCTTGCAGTGAAAAATACTTCACAAAATATTGTTTTAGAACAACGTCCTTCTAACACATTACAAACAAAAAATATAGCAGCCGGAATTCAAACATTGGTGGAAGAAACTGATGACGGAATTGCATTAACTTTGTATCCTGATTCGTTATTCACTTCTACAGAATTAGAAAATGCTATTGTAGAAAATATTAGTGATGATTCTCTTATTGTTCACATCAGCAATCAAAGTATTGTGTATCACCTTCCACAAGAATTTTCTGTACAAAATTATAGAATGAATACAAATAAAAAAACAAAATTGAATGTAAAGTGAGGATTGAGTATAATTAATCAAGATTTGTCAAGTTTTAAAAACTTGACAAATCTGAAAAGAAACAAGAATGATTACCAAAAAAAATGTTGCAGAAAAATTATTAGATTATCTTCATCACACAATAACTATTACAGAATTAGTCAATTGGGCAGAAACAGCGTTTTTTGAAGAAGATTTTGATAACAATGACTTTGAAACTATTAAAAGCATTCTTTCACAACTCGGACTTGCTGATGTTCGGGCATTTGGCTTAACGTGGGATGATTGCGAAAAATTTTTTGAACAACTAGGATATTCTACTCGTGTAGAAGTTGTTGAAATGTAAATAATCTAAAATAATTACAAAAAACGGATTTGCATCCGTTCATACAAAAAAACATCATTGTCATTCCCGCGAAAGAGTCTGTGTAAAAAGTCAATTTTTTGAAGATAAACCTTCGAAATTTTTAAAAATTTGAGGATTTTTTTCTAAAAAACCTAGTTTTTACACAGACTCGAAAGCGGGAATCTATTTTTTAAATAAAAAAAACAAAATGAGTACAAATAATAAAATACCAGAATTTGATAGAAGTAATTGGCCCATTTCAGATGAAATTCTTCTTGAATTAGGTAGAATAGTAAGTTTATGGATTGACCTTGAAAATTATATTGATACTGCATTGGGAAAATTAGCAGGTTTTGATTCTATAAGTGATGCAATACCATTTATACTTATCAAACACTCAAGCTTTCCACAAAAATTAAATATGTTATCCGCTCTTTGTCATTACCTTCTACCAGAATATCCTCACTTAGAAAACTATAATGAAACTATTTCAAAAATTAAAACTGCTCAAACAAGCCGCAACCGTTACTTACACAATACAATAATTGAACAAGATAATGAACTTAAAATAGCCGCAGGTTCAGCACGGGGGAAATTAAAAACAGAAGTAACAAACATTTGTATTGATGATTTAAAAGAAGTATCTATTCAAATTAATTCTGCATTAAGAAGTTTACATTTGTTAATAACAAGGAAGACTATACCACCTATTTGGGAAATAAAAAAATAATTTTTTGAAATGATTTTATTAATCTTCCATTTTTAAAAACCTTCACGTGTCCCTCCAATACATTAAAGCCGTCGGTCCCGTAAGAGCCGCCGCATTAAAAAAAATCGGAATAGAAACCATACAACAACTGCTCTACTATCTTCCGTATGATTATCTTGACCGCTCTCGCATACTTCCCATTAAAGAACTTCCAAAATTTGTAGAAACAGGAAACGAAGTTACTGTTATTGGAACAGTTTATCGTACAAAAGTAGCCTACACACGCAATAAAAAGAAAATATTTTTTCTCACACTCAAAGATGCAACCGGTTATCTCACCTGCGTTTTTTATGCAGGAATAGAATGGTATCAAAACGCATTTGAATCCGAAGAAATTCTTGCCGTTTCCTCCGTTCCGGAATTTGATAAACTCAACCGCATACAATTCATTCATCCGGAATTTGATAGATTAAAAACAAAAGATAATGAAGATGATACAGATTGGAATTCGTTGCTTCACACCGGAGCAATCATTCCAAAATATTCCTCTAGTGAAGAATTACGAAAAGTTGGCTTAGATAATCGTGGTTTTAGAAGAATACTTCGCAATGCACTGCAACACAACATCGCAGAAATAAAAGAACATCTCCCCACAACACTTCTTCCAAAACACAATTTGATGAAATTGCAGAACGCACTGCAATCTGTACACTTTCCCAAAAATTATTCGGAAAAAGAAAATAGTTTGCGAAGATTAAAATTTGATGAGTTATTGTATTTTCAATTACTCATCGCCTATCGCAAACGAGAATTAAAAGGAGAACTGCGTGGAATTTCTTTTGATACAAAAAGTACACTGGTGGAGCAACTTCTTTCAACGCTTCCATTCACACTTACCGAAGCACAACAACGTGTTATAAAAGAAATTCACCATGATATGCAATCCAACATTCCAATGAATCGTTTAGTACAAGGAGACGTTGGAAGCGGAAAAACCATTGTTGCACTCATAGCAATATTAACAGCAATTGATAATGGATTTCAAGCGGTGTTAATGGCACCAACAGAAATTCTTGCAGAACAACATTTTTACAATATCACAAATTTGTTGCAAAATACTTTTGTAAATGTTCGTTTATTGGTTGGGGGACAAAAGAAAAAATTGCGTGAAGATATTTTGGAAGATATACGAAGAGGAACAGCAAATATCATTATCGGAACCCATGCACTTTTGCAAGAACATGTACAATTTTCCAATCTTGGTTTTGTAGTTATTGACGAACAACATCGTTTTGGTGTTGCACAGCGAGCGTTGTTACGAGAAAAAGGGAAACAAAATCCCGATGTGTTGGTGATGACGGCAACACCAATTCCGCGAACGCTTTCGTTAACAGTATATGGAGATTTAGATGTTTCTGTTATTGATGAACTTCCAAAAAATAGAAAACCCATTCGTACCGTACATCGTACCGAAAAAGAGAAAGAAAAAATTTTTGCATTTGTGAAAGAAGAAATTCAAAAAGGAAGACAGTGCTATATTGTGTATCCGTTAATAGAAGAATCTGAAAAGATAGATTTGAAAGCGGCAACTGCAGAATATAATTTCTTAAAAGAAAAAATATTTCCAGAATTACGTATTGGACTTTTGCATGGAAGACTTTCTTCCGAAGAAAAAGATTTTTTGATGAAACAATTTAAAAATCGAGAACTTGATATTTTAGTTTCAACAACGGTGATAGAAGTTGGTATTGATGTTCCCAATGCAACAATTATGATTATCGAAAACGCAGAACGTTTCGGACTTTCTCAATTACATCAATTACGCGGACGTGTTGGGCGTGGTGCAGAACAATCCTACTGTATTCTCATCACCAATGAAAACACAGCGAAGAAAAATGTTACACTTTCTTCGAATAGAAAATCTGCATACCAAGAAAAAATGGCTACACAAAAAAGAATTCAAACAATGGTTGCGACGAATGATGGTTTTAAAATTGCTGAAGTGGATTTAGAAATTCGTGGTGCGGGAGATTTTTTTGGAACACGTCAAAGCGGATTACCGAATTTTAAAGTTGCAAATATTGTCAGTGATACAGAAATTCTTTCCATTGCACGAGAAGAAGCATTTGCCATTGTTGCAACGGACCCTCATTTACGATTACCCGAACATCAACATATTCGTCATCAATTTGAAACGGTGTTCAAAGAATTTCTTTCGTTTGTACGAGTGGGATAATTTTTTATAAAATTATTTTTGCAAAAATTTATTTTAAAAGCTTACCAGAGTAATTTTTTTTCAAAATATTTTTTTGTGATATATTTCTTTTTTCCGCTTGACTACATTTTTTTATTTCTTATATTGTATCAAGTAAATTTTTTTATTCATAGTACGAAAGGCGTTAAAGAAATTTTTTTGATACACACTTTATGCAAGTAGCGTTAGTCTACAACTTGAAGAAGGAAGAAACGGAATTTGCCGAAAGCAATTCTCAACCTTCGAGTCAGAACATCTCATCGGATGTCAGCACACAAGTTCAAGTATCACCAAACGATGATACGTATGCTGAATGGGATACCATAGAAACAATCACTGCTGTTCGTGATGCGTTAGCACTTTTTCATTCTGTGGAAATGATTGAAGCAGATGAAAATGCATTTCACAAATTGCAATCATTGCGTCCTGACATTGTTTTTAATATTGCCGAAGGAAGATACGGTGTTTCTCGGGAAGCACATATTCCTGCAATGTTAGAATTTCTTAACATACCTTATACTGGTTCCGATGCATTAACACTTGCAACTTGTTTAGATAAAGCCCGCACAAAAGAAATCCTTTCTTATCATTCCATTCCCACATCAAAATTTTTTGTTATTCATTCTCTTGATGAACTTCAGAAAATCTCTGAACATCATCATTCATTTCCGTTAATGGTAAAACCGTTATATGAAGGTTCAAGTAAAGGAATTTTTAATACGTCATTTGTGCAAACACAAGAAGAACTTTTTACACAAATAGAAAAAATACTTTCTTCCTATAATGAACCTGCCTTGGTAGAAAAATTTTTACCCGGAAAAGAATTTACCGTTGCGTTATTGGGAAATGGAAATACCACACAAGTTCTTCCTATCGTAGAAATTAAATTTGATTCGTTACCTGATGGAGTAAATCCGATTTACTCTTTTGAAGCAAAATGGATTTGGGACCAAGCAAAAAATCCGTTAAATATTTTTGAATGTCCGGCGAAAATATCTCCGGCATTACAAATATCAATAGAAAAATTATGTTTGAATACTTATAACACTTTGCGTTGCAAAGATTGGTCTCGCATTGATGTCCGTTTAGATGAACATGGAATTCCACATATTATAGAAATAAATCCACTACCGGGAATTTTACCCAATCCCGAAGAAAATTCATGTTATCCAAAAGCAGCACGCGTTGCAGGAATTCAGTACAATGAAATGATTAATCGTGTACTCAATGCTGCATGTAAAAGATATGGATTGAATCAGTAATGGGGTTTTAGTTTTCAGTATTCCGATATCAGAAATCAGTAAAAATAAGTATCCTATTTTTTTTTCACTATGGGTTGTATGGATTATCAAAACACAACTCGTATCTGAAAATTTTTTCATCATGCAAATCATATACATCATATAATCATAGTTAAAAAAATAACTCTATGAACAAAAACTTACTCCACATCTCCATCGTTTATAACGAACCAACCGTGCAAACCGGAAATGGAAGAAAATTTATTTCCGAAAGTGGAATGATTCAAGAAAGCACCGAAACAAAAATTGCGAACAAACTTGACATGTCCGAAATAGGAGTTCTTGAGCAAAAAGAAGAAATCCAATCTGCACTTGAAGAGTTAGGATACAAAACGACTATCTTCAATATGTCGGACAACATGGAGAGATTTCTCAAATTTCTTTCTAAAGAAAAACCGGATTTAATTTTTAACATGGTAGAAAGTTTGGGAGACCAAGCAATTCACGAAATGCACATTGCCGGAATGTATGAATTACTGAAGATTCCTTACACAGGTTCATCACCTATCACTTTAGGTGCTTGTTTAAACAAAGCACGTACCAAAGAAATACTTTCCTACAACAACATTTCCACACCAAAATTTTTTGTTTGCACACAATTAAATCAAATCAATGCAGACGATATTACACTTTCTTTTCCAATGATTGTAAAACCGGCAAAAGAAGACGCCAGTGTGGGTATTGATAACAATTCCATTGTAGATTCTTTTGCTGCATTAAAAAAAAAGGTGCGGCATATTTTTCAACAATATGACCAACCAGCAATTGTGGAAGAATATATTCCGGGACGTGAATTAAATATTGCCGTTATAGGAAATAAAAGACCTATTGTATTGCCAATTTCCGAAATAGATTTTTCTGGTCTACCAGAAGATTATCCAAAAATTGTAACGTATGATGCAAAATGGTTAAATGGTTCTGTTGAATATGAAGGAACAAAAGGAGTCTGTCCAGCGATTCTTTCTCCTGATGTTGAAGAATTAGTAAAACGCACTGCCTTAAAATCTTATAAATTGTTAGGCTGTCGAGATTATGCACGCGTTGATATGCGTCTCTCACAAAATAATAAACCTTACGTTTTAGAAGTGAATCCTAATCCAGATATTTCTAATGATTCCGGATTTATACGTTCTACAAAAACGCATGGTCTTTCTTTTAATGAAACCATTCAAAAAATTGTAGAGTACGCTGCAGATAGATATTCTTTAATTTAAACTATGATTAAATGATTTTATGATGACTATACATTTTTCTAAAACTATGATTCAATGATTTTCATGATAATAATGATGTATAATCGAAAAAATCATACTCATAGTATTCATACTTATCATTTAATCATAGTTTAAAAGTATATGTCTATTCGTTCTTTACAAAAAAAAGATGCACAAGAAATTCACAACATTGTTACAGCAACAAAAGTTTTTAGCAAAGAAGAAATTGATATTGCTGATGAATTAGTAGAAATCGTTCTTACACAACCATCACAAAAAGATTATGAAATATTTGTGTATGTTGATGAAAAAGATATTGCAAAAGGATATATTTGTATTGGTCCAACACCAGCAACACAGGGAACCTACGATTTATATTGGATTGCAACAGAACCATCATTACACAATAAAGGAATCGGAACACAACTATTAGAATATGTAGAAAATTATTTGCGAAAAAAAAATGGACGATTGTTGATTGCGGAAACATCATCAACATCACCGTACGAAATGACAAGAATGTTTTACACAAAAAAGGGCTTTCAATGTTTGGCGTGCATTGAAGGATATTATAAACCTAACGACGCTCTTCTTATTTACGGAAAATATTTATAAACAATATAAAGGCATCACTTTATGGAACTCTGGCAGGAAATGCTACGAGCAAGCGTTGATAGCGGAAAAGACCTTGTTGAACGTTTTGGATTTGATAAGGAACTCGCCGATAAACTCAACACACTATTTCACATTCGCATTAACCCATACTATCTTAGTCTCATTCGTTATCCCGGCGACCCGATTTGGTTGCAATGTATTCCTGATGCAATTGAATTGGAAGATGATGATTTTCCAACAGACCCATTAAATGAAGATAGAGATAGTCCAGTTCCCAGCATCACTCACCGTTATCCTGACCGTGCATTATTTTTAACAACAAGTCAGTGTTCCATGTATTGTCGCTTTTGTACACGAAAAAGAAAAGTGGGAGATTCCGGAAAAATTAGTATGAAGTACATCCAAAGCGGTTTGGATTACATTGCTGCTCATCCGGAAATTCGTGATGTGATACTTTCCGGCGGAGACCCGTTAATGTTAACAGATATCATGTTAGAAAAAATTCTTGCCGGACTTCGTCAAATTCCCCATGTAGAAATTATACGTCTTGGTACAAAAATGCCATGCGTACTTCCACAACGCATCACACCCAAATTATGTAAGATGATAAAAAAATATCATCCTATTTATGTCAATACACATTTTAATCATCCATGGGAATGTACACCAGAGGCAAAAAAAGCATGCGAAATGCTTGCGGATGCAGGATGTCCCGTAGGAAACCAAGCGGTAATTATGAAAGGTGTAAATGATGACCCAGATGTGATGGTAGAATTAATGAGAAAATTATTAGCAATGCGCGTGAGACCGTACTATTTGTATCAAGCAGATATTACGAAAGGAGCAAATCATTTTAGAACACCAGTAAGTGTTGGTTTAAATATTATGGATAAATTACGCGGACACACTTCTGGGCTTGCTGTTCCACACTATGTTATTGATGCTCCCGGTGGTGGTGGAAAAATTCCCTTACTTCCACAATATATTTTAGGACGTAATGGTGATGATATTGTCATGAGAAATTATAAAAATGATATTTATCATTATCCGGATGTAAAGGAAGAAAAAAACGAAAAAAGTAAAGAAGCGATTTCTGAAAAAAAACATAATCGTAAAAAGAAAAAATCTTCGGAAGAAGTTCCAGTTTTAGTTTCTTCTAAATAAGTATACTTCCTTAAAATTTTAATTAGGAATCTACCAATAAAAAACCCTTTCAAGAAATTTGAAAGGGTTTTGTGTTTTTATATATTCTTACAATAAACTTACCCATTCTTAAACGCAGCAATGGCATTTCTTGTAAATTCAGACATTGCTAATTTTCCACTCATCTCTGCACGTTTTTCTAATACTGTATTCCAGTTTTCTGTTCCTTCCCAAAAAACTTTTTTCAATTCTGCTAATGCTTCCGGATTATTGGTAGAAAGTTTTTGTGAAAACTTTTCTATTTCCTTATCAACATCAACAATATTTTCAAAAACGTTGGTGTAAAGATTGTGTTGTTTTGCCCACAGTGCATCTCTCCAATCAGCATCTAATGCTAATGCAGAAAATGCTGCTGCTCCAACTTTTCGTTCTACAGCGGGTCCAATCACAAATGGACCAAGCCCTAATGCTAACTCGCTCAGTTTTATTGAAGCCGATTGATGAGCAATGGCATAATCTGATGCAGCAATAATTCCAACACCGCCACCAACGGCTTTTCCTTGTACGCGTGTGAGAATTATTTTGGGACTTTTTTTCATTGCAAGAATGAGATTTGCAAATCCCATAAAAAACTTTTTTCCTGTTTCGGGAGAATGTATTGCTTGTAATTCTGCAAAGGATGCACCTGCACAAAAAACGTTTTCACTTTCACTACGAAGGATAATAACTCTTACATCTTTATTCGCAGAAACGTGAGTAATTTCATCTGCAAATTTTTGCAAAAGAATTCCGGGTAAAGAATTTTTTTGGGGATGAAAAAACGTAATAGTAGCAATATTTTTTGTAATCGTTGTTTTTACAGTACCTTCTTGTAACATATTTTTTTAGATAAATGTATAAAAAATAGATTCCCGCTTTCGCGGGAATGATTAGTTACTTACATATTTCATTTCTCAGATTAACTTGCTCTCAACGCATTAATAATATTTAGCCGACCTGCACGAAACGCTGGTAAAAATCCACCAACAAAACCCATCACTAAAGAAAAAATTAATGTTGAAACAACTATTGAGGGTGAAAGAACAAATCCAAACGCCAATTCAGAAAAAGTACCAAAGTTTGTTGTGGAAATTGTAATAAATTGCATAAGCGATGCAAGACATAACCCAACACCACCTCCGATAAGCGAAAGCAATAATGATTCTAATAAAAATGAGGTAAGCACCGTACTGCGTTGAAATCCTAACGCACGCAATGTTCCAATTTCTACAGTACGATTAGCAACAGCAGCATACATCGTAATCATTGCACCAATCATTGCACCAAAACTAAAAATGATTGTTACCACCATTCCCAAAATTTTTATAAATCCCGCCATCATTTCGGATTGTTCTGCATAATATTGTTTTTCTCTTTTTACTTCTAATTGTTGCAAACGCGGGTCTGCTTCAATTTTTGTTTTCAATGCATCAAAATCATTTGCATCACGCAGCCGCATAAGAACTGATGAGTATACGGGACGATTAAATGCCTGCATGAGTTGTTCTGCATCTCCCCACACTTCGGAAGAAAATCCGCTTTTGCCCGCATCAATCACACCAACAATTGTCCAGTTGCTTCCTGCAAAGCGAATCGTTTGTCCAATCGCTGTAGATTGAAATCTTTCATACACATTGCTTCCTACAACAATTTCGGATGAACCAAAATTAAACATTCTTCCTTCCACTAATTTTACTTGTGGCCGCATTTCTAATCCTTTGGGATTAATTCCGCGTACGGTAACATTTCCCATTTCATTAGTTTCTTTTTTCTTTAAGTTGATAATCACAACTACTTCATTGGAAACAAGTTGTTTTCCATCTGCAGCAAGTGTAATTTCCGGTTGTGAGCGAAGGATGTCTGCAGATTCTCTTCCCACAGAACTTATCATTTCGCTTTGTGCAGATTTTCTAATGAGAAGAACGTTGTCATCCGAGCCAGTGCCAACGAGTGTTTCTTGCAATCCATACGCAAGCATTAACACTGCAGAAAATACAAATGTTACTAATGCAACACCTCCAACGGTGAGTGATGTTGTTAAACGGCGTGCCCATAAATTTCGAAAGTTATAACTGAGTGGTATTTTCATAAAGATAAAATTTAATTAGAAAAATATTTTTATAAGATATTCTTACCCAATCTGTCTCAATCCATCCACAATTTTCATATTCATAGAACGAATTGCTGGAAAAAGTGAAGCAAAAATTCCAACGGAAAGTGAAAATAGTGCTGCAAGCACCAATGTTGATGGCGCTATATTAAATATTGGGAAAAATGTTGAAAGTGCTGCACCAAAACCAGCACACAACGGAAATGTTATGGCAATTCCAATAATGCCGCCTAACATAGCAATAAACATAGATTCACCAAATACTAATCCGCCAATATGCAATGAAGTAAAACCGAGTGTTTTCAACACAGCATATTCACGAATACGTTCGCGAGCAGTCATAATCATTGTATTGGCAAGTACGAGTAAAATAATTCCGATAATCACATACGAAACAATTTCTAACGAAGTAATAATTGCTCCGGAAAGCGAAACGAAACTTTGTTGAAAGGCCTTTTCTGTTTCCGTTTTTGTTTCTGCTCGAGAATTTGCAAAAAGATTATCAACGGCTTGCGAAACTTCTGCGGATTGATTCGGATTAGCAACTCGAGTTGCATACCAGCCAACCATTCCTGCACGTGATGGAGATTCTTGTCTCATCCGTTCATCAAGATATGCCCAATGAAAAAACATTTGTGTTGCATCCGTAGTTTTATCTTTCGGTTTATAAATTCCACGCACAATAAATTCCCATTGACCAGGATAAATATCTCCGGTAACAGGCATAACGTCTCCGATTTTTAAATTATATTGTTTGGCAATTTTTTCTCCGATAACACAAGAGTTTCTTTCTTTTTTGAAATTTTCAAGTTCAGTGGATGAAAGAATAAATTCTGGATAGACATCAAAAACAGTTTCAGGGTCAACAGCGAGTCGCGGAAAAAATTGGCGTTCATCAATGTAAATTCCTTGAAACCAATTAAGATAGGTTATATTAGTGATACCATCGATTTTGGCAATTTGCTCTTTATAAGAAAGTGGTAACGGAAAAATAAACGAAACAGCATGTCTCGTAATTAATCTATCCGCAGCAGAGGCCTCCACTCCCGCAGACCATGCCGTTACAATAGTGCGAAGCAACCCAAACGCCATGACTGCAATGGAAATTCCGAGAATGGTGAGAAGTGTGCGGAGTTTGTGTCGCAAAATATTGCGAGAAACTATTTTAAAGATTTTCATAGGATAATGTTTTTATATGTAAATATTTTATTTCTTTTTTGATACAAAACTCAATTTGAAATTCGTGAATATTCTAAAAATGTTTTATCTATCGATAATGATGTATTTTCAGTAAGAGTAGTAAGAAATTTTTGAATTGTTGCTTTATCTTTACTACCCACATGAAAAAATATGTATTTTTTAGGGTCTTTACTTGGTGTAATAGTACACGTCATTTTAATATCATCTCGTTCAAAAATTCCACAAAAAGAACCCGTTGGAATTGGTTCTGTAAAACTTAATTTATTCATTTCAATACGAAGTGTTTCAAGCACGTTTGAATTTGTATCTGTTAATGTTGCCTTGCATGAATTTTTGAAATTGCTAAATCCATAAGCCAACATTGCACTCCATGCTAAACGTTCATAAAAAGTTTCAAAACTTTTTCTATAAATACTATCATCCACAAGTCTATTTAATACTAAAGCATCTTCTCGTGTTTGACAAGTTAAATCATAAAAATCATAGGAAGGCATTATTTGGTCTTCAATATATCCTATCATAGTAATCCTGACTCTGGAACAATATCGCCCTCTGCATAAGTTTTAAGAATCGTCTGTACCGAATAATCTGGACTAAAAATATTGTTATTCCTTCCCATTTTTGATAAAAACCAACGATAAAATAATGGAAGTGGTTCACCAGCTATTTTTTCTATTTGGTCTATTTCCTCTGGTGATACACCAACGCATGTTTTTTCAAGATTGGGAATTATTCGCGTTAGATATTTTTCCATTGCTACTTCTATCATATCTATCTTGACTCACTTTCGTCTTGAGAAATTTTTAAGAGTTGATTCCAATATTTTGTTAATTGTAATTTTTTAACCCATTGTTCTATATAAGAAATATTTAATTTATGATATTGTATTTCATACACTCTTGTGGCATCATATAATTGTCTTTCACTTCCATCTGATAGTTTTGCCCATTGTAGTTTAGATAAAATGGTATCTTCCGGTGTACTCACTTTTACTTTTATATCACTTATTTTTTCTTCATACTTTCTTGAAAAACGAGTGGTATCAAAATCACTTTCTGTTAATATCCAAAAATCTACTTTATCTCCTTCTTTAAGATGAATAAGATTAAACATACTTTTGTATTTCATTGCATCAATAATACTTTGTTCATCTATATAAAATTCTGGTGTTTGAAATGATTGTATAAAAACAGCAATATCTTTTTTACTTAACATGACAATAATATCAATGTCGTGCGTTGAACGTGGTATTCCGTGAAGACTGGAAGCAATTGAACCAGTAATCATGTAATCAATTCCGTTTTTATTTAAAACATCAATAACTCTTTTTAATAATTCTGATTGTAACATTTTTGTAAATGTTTTAACATGACTTCTTGAAATTCTTTTTCTGAAAGATTTGGATAGTTCTTTTTCAAACCATCAAGAAATAGTTTTTTACTAAATGCAGAAAGTTCAAATGCTTTTTGCAATCGTTGTGCAGGTGTCATTGAACGAATTATTTCAAGATATAATTGATGATTGGGTTGTGGTTTGATATTCATATCTACTTCAACTCACCTTTATCCAAATGTTGAATTTTGTGCGCACGTTCCGCAGCAGTTGGGTCATGCGTAACCATCACAATAGTTTTTTTGAATTCTTTATTCAAACGTTCTAACAATACTAAAATTTCTTCTGCAGATTTTCTATCCAAATCTCCGGTTGGTTCATCACCAACAATTAAAGTAGGGTCAGTAACAATTGCACGAGCAATCGCAACGCGTTGTTGCTGCCCGCCGGAAAGTTGACGTGGATAATGGTCCATTCTATCGGAAAGTCCGACAACCTTTAACGCCATTTCTACGTGTTCGCGTTTTTCTTTTTTGGAAAGATTGGTAAGAACCAACGGCAGTTCAACATTTTCATACGCTGTTAACACCGGAAGCAAATTGTAAAATTGAAAAACAAAACCAATATGTCTTGCTCTCCATTTTGCTAATGCTGATTCGCTTAATGCAGCAATATCTGTTCCACCAATTATAATAGAACCACTATTTGGTTGGTCAATTCCTGCTATAAGATTAAGCAATGTGGTTTTTCCAGAACCGGAAGGTCCCATTAACGCAAGAAATTCTCCTTCAGGAACATTGAGAGAAATATTTTGGAGTACGGGAATTTCCATCGTATCCCGCTTATAAACTTTTGTTACGTTTTGTACTTGTACGAGTGACATAAGTATAATAGTTAATTGATAATTGAAATTTGATACTTGTTTTAATTTGTACTGTCATTGCGATTCCATTTTAACGGAAGAAGCAATCTCTTATAAAAACTTATTTTTCTTTCATAGTTACTTTTTTTCCTGAAGATAATTTTTCAGAAGGATAAAGAACAACTTTATCTCCAACAGAAAGACCTTGCTTTACTTCAATTCCACTTCCTAATGGTATTCCCAATACAACCGGAATTTCTTTTACTATTTCATTTTTTAAAAGAAACACAACTTTCTTTTCATTTCTTGTTGTAATTGCTGATGCTGGAACTGAAATTTTGGGAGAAGAATCTATTTCAGATTTTGTTTCATTATTAAGGAAACTTACCTTCGCACGCATTTCCGGAAGTACGCGAGCATCACGTTCTTCAAAACGAATTTTTGTAAGAACTGTTGCCTTTGCTCTATCTGCGGTAGGAACAATTTTATGCACAACTCCACGGTACCGTTTTTCGGGAAAAGCATCTAACGTAATTTCACACGGTTGACCTTGTTGAATGCGTTCGATATTAGATTCTGAAACATCGGCTTCTACTTCCAAAGAATTCATATCAGCAAGAGTAACTAACGCTCCACGCGAACCAGCAGATGCACCAAACGGAGAAATTACTTCACCAACATCAGCATTTTTTGTTAACACTGTTCCATCAAACGGAGCACGAATAATAGTATTTTCTACTTGCACTTCCGCAGAACGAACATTGGCTTCTGCGGCTTGCACCGCAGCACGTGCCGATGTTATTGCAGCATTTGCTTTTTTGAAACGAGCATTCGCAATATCATATTCTGCTTGAGAAATTGTTTTTTGTTCAAATAATTTTTTCTGACGTTCAAAATTTGCTTGTGCCTCTTCAAATTCCGCTTCTGCTTGTATAATAGTTGCTTTTGCAACGGTAAGATTTGCTTTCACTTGTGCAAGTGCGGCTTCCACATCACTATTTTCTATTCTTCCAATCACTTCACCTTCTTTTACTTTGTCACCTTCTATTACAGCAAGATATTCTAAACGACCCGTTCCTTTAGAGGCAACGGCAGCTTTTCGTTGAGCAACAACATAACCACTTGCACTCAATATAGAATTTGCTTGGGATGGTGATACGAGAGAAACCGTTCCTACTTCCACTTCTTCGGTGGAAGTAAAAATTCCTCCTACTAAAAAAAACAATATTACAATGACAGCAATTCCACTCCCACCATAAATAAACAATTTCTTTTTTGAAGAAGTGGAATTAGTTGAAGTCGTTTTTGATTCGTTTCTTTGGATACGTAAAGAAGAGAGGTCTATATTATTATTTTGTGAAGACATTATATTTTTATATTATTAAAGTTTTTTCATCATATCCAACAATGTATTGACAGTTTTCCAATTTCTTGTTGTGGCCGTGAGTTTAAGTTTATTTTCAAAAAAATTATTATTTAACGATGTTTTTCCATAACCATTAGGAATATACAAATAAATTTCTTTCCCAAGAATAGTGAACAAGTCAGAATCGTTTTTATTTTCTACAAGAAAAATATATTTTTGCTCTGGAACTTCTGATAAAAAAATTACATAGAGTTTATCGTTTTCTATATTTTTCTTTTTTGCGTAAGGATTATTAGAAATTATCGTTTCTAATTCTTCCAGAGTTCTTGTCATTACAGAAACTTCAAATTTATAGTAATCAAAAATTTTTTGTTCTATTTGGTGAGAAGGATTTTTAGATGAAGAAGATTGAAAAACAACATTTCCACTTTGGATGTAGGTTTGAACATTTTTGAATTTTAATTCTTCATAGAGTTTTCGTAAATCCGACATTACAATTTTCTTTTGTCCGCTAACATTAATACCACGCAAAAGAGAAAGAATTGTTTGCATACTACTTAATAAACGTTCCCACCCTATTCAATTTTACCGAACCAAGTTTTGCAAAAACATCAAAGATTGGAATATCTGGATTCCACGACCAATATACAAAAATTGGACTTCCAACAATATTTTCTTCGGGAATAAATCCCCAAAAACGACTATCTAAACTATTATCTCGATTATCTCCCACTCCAAACAGATAATTTTTTTCTACAGTGTAAGTAGAATTTTCTTTTCCATCAATAAAAATTTTTCCATCTTGAATATTCGCTTTATGTCCTTCACGTTGAATAAAAACATCCCACATCCTAAAATTTTCTGATGTTAAGAAAATTTCCATTCCTTTTTTTGGAATAACGACAGGTCCATAATTATCTTCATTAAATGGTGCTGTTGGCGGAAAAATTCTTTCATCTGCATAATATGGTGGCTTCACACGGAAATCATTATACTTTACATTACGTGGAATGGATGACTGCTTTCCATTGATATACACAACACGATTTTTTATTTCCAACGTATCTCCACCAATTCCCAAACATCGTTTGAGATAAAACATAAATTGTGGAGATTTTGCTTCCTCCCGCATTCCGGGAAATTCAAAAACAATAACATCACCACGTTCTATATTTTTAAATGCTGGCAGGCGAAACCATGGTAAATCTACATTGGGCATTTCTATTGCTCCAAAAGTAACAAATCGCAATAAATCCAATTGCTGTAAATTTCTTGGTGATGTTCCGCCATAAATAAATTTATTGACCATAAGAAAATCACCAGTCATCACTTCATTTTCCATAGAACCAGTCGGCACCATAAAGGATGCAATCACAAAATTATTGAGGAGTAAAAATACTCCCAATACCACTACGAGTTCGCGGAAAAAATGTTTTATTTTTTGAGGAAATGTTTTTGGTTCGATTTCTTCTTGTTGTTTTTGTTTTTTAAACATAGATAATTTGGGCTAAACCTGTGAGGTCTTTAGTTACTATATTCATTCTACTTCTTCTTCCACATTGCTGTTGAAGTCTTCTTTTCTCCATTAACCACTTTTGTGTATTCCCACTTTATTTCTTCATAATTAATATTCATAGATTCTGAAGATGTATAATAACTTCCACCACCAGTTATAGAAACATTTTGTAGTGAACAGTTCTTCATTTCTATGATAAAAATTGGATTAGAGGTATCATTAATATTCCACACCTTTAACACTGCTTTTGCGATTTTCTCTCCATTCATACATTTGGAAAGCAGTTGTGGAGAGACCATATCCATTGCTTTCGTAATAGAAATATAATTGTAATTACTATAGTCCGACGCTCCATAAAAAGAGAGAGAATCTTGATTAAGATTTTGTGTATACGCAGAAAAAGAATAGGATGTTAACGGTATTAAGTTTTTCCCTAAAAAAGAATTATACTCTCCTTTTATTCCCTCTATTTCCAACAATACTATTTCATTGTTTTGATTGTATTGAGCCTGTAATGAGATATTACATACGGTAAATAAAAAAATAAAAACTAATTTTTTCATACTTTTACTCCTTAATAATAGGTTAATAATTTATTCTTTTTTCCATGATGCAGTTGATGAATTCTTTTTATCTTTTCCATTATATTTCCATTCTATTTCTCCATAACTAAAACATACTGTTTCAACTGAATTTCCATAATCACCACCAGAAATTGAAATATTCGTTAAAATACAATTCTTAAATTCTATACAAAAATTTAATTCTTGCTTTTTATTTTTTTCATCAGCAGTCCATATCCCACTAAATTCTATACTAACTGTATCTATTACTTCCCCTTTGCACAAAGTAAGATTAAGTAAAGGTGATAACTCATTTGTATATTTTATGAAGGTAAAATCTTGATGAACAACTCTACCAACTTTTCTTTTATGTGTTATTTCATCTCCAAAAAGTGGCATGGAAAGACCATGAGAAAAACTCAACACTTCAATAGATTGATTTTTTATATTGCTCATCTTTAAAAGTATCATCTAAAACTCCTTATAATTTTAATTTATCAATATTAGATTTTACATCATTGGCAGATTTTGTGAGTTCTGCTTTTTCTTCTACTGTAAGTTTTATTTCTACAATTTGCTCCACACCAGTTTTTCCTAATTTTACTGGAACACCAACAACAGTCCCACTCATTCCATACTCACCTTCCAAATACACTGCACAAGGAAGAATTCGTTTTTTATCTTTTACAATAGATTCTACCATTTGCACTGCAGAAGAAGATGGTGCATAATAGGCACTTCCTGTTTTTAAATAATTCACAATTTCAATTCCGCCATTGCGAGCGCGTGTAACAAGTGCATCAATTTTTTCTTTTGGTAATAAATCTGTTAAAGGAATTCCGGCAACAGAAGTATATCGCGGAAGCGGAACCATAGAATCACCATGCCCGCCGAGAACAAATGCTGTTACATCTTCTACAGAAACTTTTAATTCCATTGCAATAAAAGAACGGAAACGAGCTGTATCCAACACACCAGCCATACCAATAACTCTATTGCGTTTAAATTTACTTGCTTTCATCGCAACATACACCATCACATCTAATGGATTTGAAACAACAATAAGAATTGCATTGGGAGATTTTGCAACAACTTGTTCTGTTACAGATTTCACAATTCCGGCATTTGTGTTTAATAAATCATCACGGCTCATTCCGGGTTTGCGAGCAATTCCTGCGGTGATAACGACAATTTCAGAATTTGCTGTTGCATCATAATTATTTGTTCCGGTAACAAGTGTATCAAATCCTTCTACTGGTGCAGATTCATATATATCCAACCCTTTTCCTTGTGGAAGACCTTCAACAACATCTACTAGAACAACTTCGTTGGCTAATTCTTTTTCTGCGATGCGTTGTGCTGCGGTTGCACCAACATTTCCTGCTCCTACAACAGTAATTTTCATAGTAATAACTCCTTAGTAATGTAATTAGGTTACAGAGTGTCATTCCTGCGAAACTTTTCCCAATATGTTTTAAATTGGGGGCAGGAATCCACACTTTTGTTTATTTTCAATTTTTGGATTCCCGATAAAACCTGTCCTGACGACAGGTCAGGAACATTCGGGAATGACGATTTCCATTTATAAAATAAAAAAATGCGTTAAGAAATACTACAATTCCTTTAACGCATTATATGATTGTAAAAATTTTTTATGTTCATGAAAATGTGGAACGTTTTTCCATATTCCTTTAAACAATTGATACGGCTTGACGTGTTTTACTTGTATAGTGAAATTTTACAGTTCCTGCTTTTAAAGCAAACAATGTATCATCTCCACCTCTGCCAACATTATCTCCTGGATGAAATTTTGTTCCTCGTTGACGAACAAGAATTTCTCCGGCATTCACCTTTTGTCCGCCAAAGCGTTTTACACCAAGACGTTGGGCATTACTATCACGACCGTTACGAGTGCTTCCCGCACCTTTCTTATGTGCCATTGAACTTCTCCTTGCTTAATTAATTTTCGTAATTTCTATTTGTGTATATTGTTGTCTGTGTCCGCGTTTTACACGATACCCTTTTCTTCTTTTCTTTTTGAAAACAATGACTTTTTCATCTTTTACATGAGAAAGCACTTTTGCTTCTACCGAAGAACCGGAAACTGTTGGCGCTCCAACTTTTACAGCATTATCGTTTGAAAGCAATAATACTTTTTCAAAATTGACAACGCTATCAATTTCATTTTCCAATCGTGGAACGTAAATTCTTTCGTTCGGACTTACTTTATATTGCTGACCAGCAATTTCTACTACTGCGTACATTGTAATACAATCCTTCCTAATTTTTTATTTTTGAGATGTTAAAGATATTAAAAACATACTCAAAAGTCAATAAAAAATTGTATGTTGATAATGAAGTAACTATATTTAAAAACTGATTATGAATTCTCACAAACCCATCGGCGTTTTTGATTCCGGAATTGGCGGATTAACTGTTGTACGTGCATTATTACAACTCCTCCCTCACGAAAATATCATTTATTTTGGTGATACTGCCCGCGTTCCCTACGGTTCAAAATCTCCACAAGTTATTAGAGAATATACTCTTGATGATGCAGAATTTCTTCTTTCACAAGATGTAAAAATGATTGTTGCTGCTTGCAACACTGTTTCCGCAGTTGCATTGGATGTTGTACAAAAAAGAACGAACATTCCCGTAACAGGTGTTATTATTCCGGGTGCATCCGCAGCGGTTGCATCATCAGCAAAAAAAAGAATTGGTGTTATTGGTACAGCCGGAACTATTGCCAGCGGAGCATATGAACAAGCAATAAAGCAATTGGATTCTTCAGCAGAAGTATTTAGCCAACCATGTCCCCTTTTTGTCCCTTTAGTAGAAGAGGGCTGGATGGAACATTCGGCAACAGAACTCATTGCACGTGAATATTTGTTTCCACTAGTTACACAAAAAATTGATACTCTTGTTTTGGGTTGCACACATTATCCGCTATTGAAAAAAAGTATTTCTGCCGTTTTTAAAAATCAAATTTTGCTTGTGGATTCTGGAGAAGAAACTGCGAAAGAAGTACAAAAATTACTTTCACTGCATCAATTAAAAAATACAAGTAAAGAAAATCCAAATATTCAATTTTTTGTGAGTGATAATCCACAAAAATTTACAGAAATTGGTGAACGTTTTTTAGGAAGAAAACTTGGTGTAGTAAAAAAAGTAAGTGTTGGATAAAAATTTTACAAGGAAATATTTATGATGATATATAAAAAACTTTTCTTTCTCTCTCTCTTTTTTTGTTTTTCACTTTCTGCACAAACACTTCTTCGTTCAGGTCCAATGGTTGGCTACGGACAAATGACTGAAGTATTGTTGTGGATACAAACTACTGAACCCTGCACAGTGCAATATCGTTATTGGGATAAAGAAAACCCTGAAAAGAAAATGCTTAGTGAAAATATTCATACTACAAAAGAAAATGTTTTTGTTGCCAAAACGCTTATCAATAATTTGCTTCCCGGAAAAAAATATGAGTATGAATTATTGATTAATGGAAATCTTGTTTCACGTTCACATCCGCTCAAGTTTCAAACACAGCCATTATGGCAATGGCGAACAGACCCGCCGGCGTTTAGTGTTGCGTTTGGTTCGTGTGCATACATCAATGAAACAGAGTGGGATAGACCCGGAAAACCATACGGTTCCGATTACGAAATTTTCCGCACCATTGCACAACAACAACCGGATTTAATGTTATGGCTTGGTGATAATTTTTACTATCGTGAAATTGATTGGAACACTGTTTCCGGTTTGCAACATCGTGCAACTCATGATAGAGCAATTCCGGAATTGCAACCGCTATTAGGAAGCACTCACCATTATGCTATTTGGGATGACCATGATTACGGTCCCAATGATGCTGATAAAACCTATCGTTTGCGTTCAGAATCCTTAGAAAATTTTAAACTCTTTTGGGCAAATCAAACGCATGGAACGGAAGAAACGAAGGGTGTGTTTCAACGTTTTGAATGGAATGATGTAGAATTTTTTATGCTGGATGACCGTTACTACCGTTCGCCAAACAATGCTCCCAATGATTCTACCAAAACGATGTTTGGTAAAGAACAATTGCAATGGTTGAAAGATGCACTTGTTTCCAGCACAGCAACATTTAAAATTATTGTGAATGGAAATCAAATGTTGAATACCTATTCTAAGTACGAAACATTTCCACTTTTTGATTTTGAATACAAAGATTTAATACGCTACATCAAACAACAAAAAATCTCCGGAATTATTTTTCTTTCTGGAGATAGACATTATGCAGAATTACTGTGTGATAATGATAAAAATTTTTATCCGTTGTATGATTTCACCAGTTCTTCTCTCACCGCCGGTTTGAATAATAAACCTGATGAAAATAATGATACAAGAGTGCAAGGAACTGTTGTCAGTGATTCTCATAATTTTGGAATGCTGCGTTTTAGCGGACCACGAAAAAATCGTAAAGTGATTTTAGAATGTTATGATATACAAGGAAAACTTCGTTGGTCAAAAGACGTTTTGGCAAGTGAATTACAAGTAAAAAAATAAACGTTTGATTTCCCTTTCAAACTTTTGTACATTTCTTTTACATTTTTAACTTTTCATTTTCAATTTATGTACCGCACCTATAGCTCAATTGGATAGAGCATCAGTCTTCGAAACTGAGGGTTGGGGGTTCGATTCCCTCTGGGTGCACTAAAAATAAAGCGCTTTCAAATCTTTTACCTCTTACCTGCTCTCATATACCTTTCACAGTTGACAAAATTTCGGCAGTAAAATATTTCCGTATTTTATTGAGATTACGGAAAATTAATTTTTAAATCCACAATAAATGAAGAACAAGGCAATGGTTTTTCAAAAAACTTCTATATCTAAATTAACTTAAAATAATCATCCTTTTAATAAATAATTCTAATCATTCTATAAATTGAGTAATACAAATTGGACACCATCATCTGAAGATAATAAACTTGGATTGATTGATAAAAACCTTATTAATGAATATGAGGCAAAAGGAATTGCGACAGCAGAACTTTTTGTTTTTGGACTTGATAACGAAACCGAAATTTCAACTCAACTCATTTGTGAAATTCATAGAATAGCGTTTTCAGAACTTTATGACTGGGCAGGCAAATGGAGAAATACTTCTGTTATCGTTGGACAGTTGATACCACCAGAACCCAACAAAGTTCTGCATTTAATCTACCAATTTATTGATAACTTAAATTTTAAAATATCCAATTCCACAACTCAGCAAGAACACATTGAGTGTTTAACATTTGCTCATTATGAATTTATTCGAATTCACCCATTTAATAATGGCAATGGTAGAACCGGACGAATTCTTATGAACCTTGTTGCGTTAAAGTTTGGTTACAAACCGTTGGAACTTTATTACCGAGAAGGTGATAGTCGAAAAATTTACATTGATGCAATGAAATCAGCAGACAAAGGAAATTTTGAACCTCTACGTAGTTTGATGAGAAAAGAATTGACGGCCTTTTGATTCTTGTTCGTGCAATAAAGCCAAAACAATTTCTTGAATTTTTGAAATTGCTACTTGTTGATTTTCCAACGACATTGTTGAATACACAGTATTAGTAAGAACCTGTGTCAAAAAGGCTTTTTCTTTTAATTGCGGATATTTATCATAGAATTTCATACTCTAAAATAGAGAATTTTTATTCTTATTACAATATATCTCGTTTCTTCTCACCTCTTAAACACAATCGTTCCCGGAATAATTCCCGTTGTAAAACTTTTTACCTTCTCTCTATTTTTATTATGAATTGTTACTTCTCCATCTTGTGCATAATCTTTTGCATCACTCACATAAATATTTTCTGTAGCATCATCAATAGCAACAGAATATACACTTCCTAAAATTTTTTCGTTAGAAAGAATGGTATGTGTTTTTGTATCAAATTTTACAATACCATTCCTTGTAAGAAAATATCCATAACCAAATTGAGAAAGAGAAATTTTCCCACTGTTTCCGTACACATCAATTGGCAATGGAATTGTTGTTACAATAGTATTATTTGTAGGATTTACAACTGCAATATTTCCTGCGATACTATTAGCAGGCGTTACATAATCTTCAAAGCCATAACATTTTACAATTATCTCACCATCAGAATCCACGCCTAAAGAAGTTGGTCCTCTACCAACAACAAGTGTTTGCACAACACTATCTTTTGCAATATCAATAATAGAAATTGTGCTATCATTTCCCCAACCACTATTACAAACATAAATTTTATTGTTTGCAAAAAGTATTCCTTGCGGATTATTTCCCACGGGGACTTTTTCTTTTATGATAGAAAGTGTTGTCGGGTTAAATATTGTTACTGAATTATCATATAAATTGGTAACATATCCTTTTTCGCTATTAACGATTGCTACTTTATAAGGGCTTTTATTTCCGGGAATTGTTAAGGTTCCAACAGATTTATTATCTGTTAATGAAATAACTTCTATTTTTTGAGAATTATTAACAACGATATAACCTTTTCCATCATAAATAATCATATCGTTCCCAATATCTCCTAATTTTTTCCCATTCACATTTTCAAAAATGTTTTGATATGCTTTTGCAGAATCTGGAGTATAAAATGTTATTGTAGAATTTTCTTTGCCAAAATTTCCTTCATTAATAACATAAACACCTTTTGTTGTTAGTGGTATTTCCGATGGTGTAATAAATGGGTCCTTTTTACATCCTAAAAAAATAAGAGATAATAAAAAAAACGTAATGGTTTTTGGAGTGAACATTGGTGAATCCTTTCTTAAAATTAAATGAATGAAGTATAGTTTAATATTCTATATTGAAAAAAATTTTATATGTTCGTAACGGCATTGGGTATGATTGAATTATTTGATAATCCGTATTGAAAATATTATCTACAGCACATTGTATTTTTACAAAAACGTTTTCAAAGAAGATATTCGTTCCAATATTTACATCAGCAACATGAAACGAGGAAAGAATAAAGTGAGCATCATTATTTTCCGTTGTATAGCGAAATCCTATATAACGATGTGAAATTCCGCAAAAAATATTTTCATATTTTCCAGTTACTTGTACTGTTGCAAGTTCTTGTGGTGTGTATGGTAATTGTTTATTAAATGTTGCATCATTAAAAAAATCTAAACTTTTTTTCAGCGTGTTCATCAATGTATAAGAATATGATAGTGCAATATTATCATTCCATACATTCCAACGAGTTTGCAACTCTATCCCTTGTGAAAGAACTTTACTGATGTTTGTTGGAGACCATATTCCACTTTGTGTTGGTTTCCATAAAATTCTATCTTTTGTATTGATAGAAAAATAATTTGCTTCTATATCAACATTTCCTAAAAAATCTATCGATGAAATAATTCCACAATCAAAACTTTGGGAATATTCGGGTTTTAATTTTGGGCTTCCACCCTCTTTCCAATACAAATCATTAAAGGTTGGTACACGAAAATTATTTCCATAACTTGCACGTAACCGTAGATACGAAAAATTTTTAAATCCAACATTTGCTCCTAATTTTGGTGTTAGTTCTTTGCTAACATCAGAAATTTTATCAAATCGTATTGATGGATAAAAAATGATTTCCGTAATTTCATGAATATCAACAAAATTTTTTGATGATATAAATGCGCTGTATTGTTCACGATTTTTATTTTTCACTTCATTACTTACAATAGAAGCGTGAACAAATTCTATTCCTGCTATTATTGTGTGAAATGATGAAATAGAATAATAAATTTGCGGTGTGATGGAGAACAATTTGTTATCATAATAACTGTGTAATGGATTTCCATTAATGATTAATAATGAATCATTGTAAGTTTGTTTGGTATAGTGAAACGCTGTGTTTGTTGAAAACTGTAGCGCTGGAGAAATAGTCCATTCTATTCCACCCTGTGTATGAAAGTTTTTATCGATAAGAAAAGCAGAACTTATTGGGTTAGGGTTTGTTACTGCTGCTGGCGAACCTCTATCAGCGTATTCATAGATTCCACTAAAAAAAGATTTAATATTTTCATCTATACCAATATTTAATTTATTATTAAACTGTATAATATTATATTGTGTACCTTTTCGTGTTAACAGTGTTTTTTCTACACCACTATTATAATAATATTGGTGGTTTTCGTTACTTTGTTTTTTTGAAAAATCACTTCTCCATTGAATACTGGAATTTCCTCCACTTATACTTGCTGTATATTGTTGAAATTTTTCCGAACCAATTCCAATTCCACCAAAAAATTGTAAAGTGTCTGTTGGTTTTTTAGTAATAATATTAATGATTCCACCAACAGCATCCGCACCAAACAATGCAGAATATCCGCCTTTAGCAATTTCAATTTTTTCGATGTTGTTTGTAGAAATAATTCCAAAATCAACAAGTCCATTTTGGAAATTTGTTAATCGTTGTCCATCCACAAGAATAAGTGTATATTCTGCACCCATTCCTCGGGAAGAAATTGTTTGTATTGCACTTCCACCTCCATAGGATTTCAAAAAAATTCCCGATGTTTGTTGAAGAATATTTCCGAGAGATTGCGTTGTTGATTTTTCTAAAGAAATAATTTCTAATGATGAGGGGGCTTGTTGTTTTGTGGTGGGAATGCGTAATCCGCTTACAAGGACTTCATTAAGTTGGTAATGTAGTGAATCTGTTTGTTCTTGGGCAAAGATGAGGGAGGGGATAAAGAAAAATATTATGTGGATTCCCGCTAAAAGCATGCGGGAATGACGGTTATTTATCAATGATACAGAAAATATTTTTTGTATGTACAAAATAAAAATCCCCAAAGAAAAATACTTGGGGGAATGAAATAATACTATTCTTTATCAACCTCATTCCCCGAAGGTGATAATGATTTTTTATATTGGCAGGTCTCCTGGCTTGTAGTTTCTGTTGGAAAAATTTCTTCCCGTTTTATGAACAGTGAAATTTTTTTCTGTTACTACTTACAGTTGCGGGTCAGCCTCTGATTTTCACAGAGTTCCCTTTTCATTCCGATAAAAATCGGAACACCAATACATCGTTATATTATTAAACTTTTACTACTGAGTTTTTTGCTAATAGTTTTGTTATCAATTCATACACTCCAAACAAAACACCAACATAAAATAAATCCCCTACAACGGTGTTTCGGAAAAATGGTATGGCAGCAATGTAGCATTCCATTAATCCGGAAAAATTTTTAGTGTACATTGTTCCACTAAACCACACTCCAAAATTTGTAATGATAAAAAATAATATCGAACTGGCAAATGTTCCACCAATTATTGCCGGAATATTTTTATAATTTTTCAACCATAAACCTAATACTCCTATAAGAGCAAAACTTCCATACACCCAATATGCACCACTATAAAATCCTATAATGTAATCAGTGATAAGTAATGCAATAAATGGAAGAATAAATGCAAATTTTTTATCTAAATATATTCCACCAAATAATGCCATCGCGGCTATTGGTGTAAAGTTTAGTGGATGTGGTAATAATCGCGAAAGTGCTGCAGAAAATATGAGTATGAATGCTAATACATATTGTGATGTTCTGGAATTCATAAATTTTTCCTTACGATGAAATGTGAATGGTTGGGGTTAAAATATACTTTAAGATTTGTTGTTTGTCAAGACTTACTATAAATTTCACTGACAAACACAACTTAATTATTTGTTTTGACACACCCCTAAATCCCCTCTCGCTTTCGCAAAGTCCATCGCTTAAGAGGGGACTTTATAAATTTATCCATTCTCACTTATGAATTCTACATTCTGATTTTTAACTTATATCCTCCAACGTATTCCAAATATTAATGAAAGACTACGAAAATCATCAGGATTGAGTAGTATACCTATGTTTTCTGTTGCAACATCAATATCAACTGCATTTCCAAAATGTAATCCTACTCCTACGGACCAATTGAAACGTTCTCTACCTCCCAAAAGAATTCCTGTTCGCAAAGCAAAAAAATCTATAGGAAGATATTCTGCACCAAAAGAAATTTTTGCAATTTTAGAATTTCCCGGTTCATCATTAAATCCAAAATGAGCATCTGCTGCTAATGTAAATTTACCAGGAAAACTTTCTACGCTGTTGTGAACAGCCCACATTGTTCCAAGATGTAACGCCGTAGGAAGTGAGGAAAAAAATGCTGTGGTATCTTTTTGTTCTCCTTTGAAAAATTTTTTAAGACTATCTACTTGTTCAAAGATACTTCCTTCAAAATTAAATTCTCCTTCTGCTATGAATGCTTTTGTATTTTTTTCCCACTGTATTTTTCCTATATCTATAATACTTGCAGAAACATAGAATGCTTTTTTAATTTTTGCCGTAATTCCAATATCTATTCCTATACCTTTACCAGCGGGGGTGGGAAGTGGATTCATGGATTCTAATTCTGTTTGGGAAATTCCGGAGCGAAGTTGTAGTGCATGAAGATTTCCTTTTATGGAAGCACCAACATTATTTATATCTATACTAGTATCTTGAGGATTAGTAATGGTTTGAGTAATATTTCCAGAAAAATATTGCGTACCAAAATAGGCAAAACCTTGTATGTACTTTACTCCTACACCAAGTGCAATATTGGGAAATGTTTCAGATGGTATTGTAATATTATATGCCGTAGAAAAATTATATTCTCGCAACCATGATGCTTTCATCATTGTATTATTAAAACTGTATTCTGATTTTGCTGTATCTAAGCCAGCAAAAACAAGGTTGAAATAATCCTTATCTAAATTTATTTTTGCGTCTAATCGTTCTCGGATTAAAACTCCAACACCAAAACCCCCACTCTGTACATTCAATCCAAAAAAATTAATTTCTGCATTGACTCGTGTATAAGAAACATCATTAAAAAATACTTCATCGGTTAAGTTTTTTTTATCTTCTTCAGAAAGAAATAACGGTGTACGTTTTCCTCCATTGCTATCGCTTTCTACTCCAACAAAATATTTATTGTAAAAGCCGTAGGTAAAATCGCTGCTGATGTTTATTCCCAAAGGGAGGAGTTGAAATGTTACTGTACTTCCTCTATCATCTAAAGAAAGATTGGCGGGGTTTGTTCCTATGGCATCAAGTCCGCGAGAGAGAGCGGTAAATGTACGTGCTGTTCCCATTAAGCGTGGTGATGAATTTTGATTAGCATTTGATAAAGAGAAAAATGCAATCGTAAAATAAGCGAGATGTAGTAATATTGTTTTCATAAGTATTATTATTGTTTTACTTCATATTTAAGATTAGCAATTGCTTTAATTCTTAACTTATCTACTTTAGTAAATTTAACTGGTGGTCCATTACCAACGGTTTTCATTCTAAAATCTAATGCCATAAAACGGGCAGAAGTTAGTTTTTTTGCTTCTTCTAAAGTAAGATTGACGTACGTATATCCTTTCATACCTTTTCGTTCTGGTGTAGTGTCTCCTTTAACACCAAGTGCAGGATAGACTTTGGGGTCATTTATTTTTTGAGGAAATGAAAGAACTACTTCTTTTGTATCGGGTTTTGTGCTATCATTTTGTTGTGCTTTAAAAAAGCGTAAAGAAAAATCAAACTCAAAGGGAAATTTATTTTCAAAATAAAAATCTATTTTTCCTTCTTTGATAGAAGAACTGATTTCGGGGTCAAAGGATACTGTATCTCTATATGAAGCATTGCTTATACCAACATTTATGGGAATTGCAAATTCTAATGTTGTATAAATGCTATCGCCATTGTGAAGATACCCAACAGTTGATGGATTTGTGTAAATATCTTGTGGAAAAACTGTAGCATTAGCATATATTAAAAATTTATCGGGAAGAGAAATTTTTCCTCCAGTAAAAAATTGTGAGAAAAATTTGTCAATAGTGCTATTATTTTTATTTAAAACAATTGTGGTAGTATCACCTTCTACCAACCGATAAGCACCATTTAATCCGCCATTACCTGATGGAGATTTAAGAACAACATTTCCATTCATTCCTTGATGTTGAGCAACTATGGTAAATTGTACATCTGCTGGAAAAGAACTTGGTGAGTACATTTTTATCACTGTAGAAATGTTTTCAAAGGTGATACTATCTACCGTTATTTTTTCTCCCAATTTTCCTAAGTTTACATCAACAGTATCACTTAAATCAAAAATTGTAGGTTTTAGTTTTCCCACAATGTTATCAAGAACATAGGGAAATTCTACTGGGATAATTTCTACAGTAAGAGAGTCTTCTTCGCTGATAAGTATTTTTTCGTTATTTTTTATGATGGTTTTGAAGTTTGAATAAAAACTAATGTTATCAACTGGAAGAGTATCGTTACCGAATTTTTCTTGGGATTGAATAACATAATCAGAAATATTCATTCGTTGTTGATAGGTTGTACCTGCTGGAATTGTAATTGAATCTTGAGGGATACCAAAGTTATCTTTTAATCTAAAACTTTTTCCAGTAGATTTTTCAATAAATTCTTTTGAAGAAAATGATAAGACAATATCTACAGGAATATGACTGGTGATTTTTATATCAAAAGAGCCGGAACGAAATTCTGCTCGTTTAAGAAATGCAGAATCAAGAGTATGGGAATCACTAAAATTTACTGATGGAAAATTATTTACTAACTGTACTTTTGCGGCGTGTACTTTTGCAGAAGTATTTTGCGTTCCTCCATCAATAGAAGTTGCAAAAGAAAGTTTTGCTTGTGAATCTATTTTTTTTCCATTAAGGTTCAATGTTTTTGCAGAAAATGCTACTTGTAAAACTGCGTACATTGTTTTCCCTGTTAAGGAAACAGAAACTGTTTTTGAAGTATTTGCCGAAACTTGTCCCACATCAAAAAATCCCACTATAGATTGGTCTGATTCATTTTTTATAACAACTCCATTATTAGGAGAAACTTGTGAAAAATCTATATCAAAGTTAAAGGCATTAGTAACTGTAAGATTTATTCTTCCTTCTTTAAAATTGATATACTCATAAGCATTGGTATCACTAATAATTGTTTGTGTGTGAGAAAATGTTTGTTCTCCACCAACCCATGGAGTTGTGGGTGGTGCTTTATCTACAAGGTCTTGAAATGAAAATCCCAGTGTTTGTATTGCAGGAATGTTAAATGGAACTAAATCTAATTTGTTAACGATTTTTCCTGGGAAAGGATTTACATTCGGGAATGTTATTGGTGTTGGACTTGTTTTTGGTGTTTCGGGATGATACACTACTTCTCCAGTAGGTACAGTATAAAAATTTGTATCTTTATCTAATAGTTCTTGAACTGAATAGGTTTTATCTATTACTTGAAATGAGAGCGGAACATCCCATGTTGGTAGAATTGGTTCCAGCGGTGTTTTAATGCAGTGAAAAGAGGTTGAAATTATTAATGGTATTACAACCAACAGAAAATGTTTCTGTTTTTTTCTGAACGAAGTTTTTAATAATGAAAACATAAAAAAAGCGGCTAATGAATAAATTCTTATTTATAGTGATGTATATGACAAGAATTATGCCAAACTTATAACGCACAAATTGTACAAATTTCAACGTTATAATAATCATCACACAAATAAGTGGCTTATTATTAAACACTTGGTTTATTTTTTCATCTTTTTATATCCTCCAACGCATTCCTAAACTTATGGAAGCACTATGAAAACTGTTAGGATTAAGTAGTATTCCTATATTTTCTGTTGCAATATCTATATCAAATGTATTTCCAAAACGAAGCCCTGTTCCTATTGACCAGTTGAAACGTTCTCTTCCTCCAAAAAGAAAACCTGTTCGTAAGGCAAAAAAACCTATTGGAATATACTCTGCACCAAAAGAAATTCTTGGCACTCTGGAATTTCCCGGTTCATCATTAAATCCAATATGAACATCCATTGCAAGCGTAAGTTCACCAGAAAAATCTTCTGTACTTTTGTGAACAGACCACATTCCTCCAAGATGTAAGGCGGTAGGAAGAAAAGAAAAAAATGTGGTTGTATCTCGTTCTTCTCCTTTGAAAAAATTTTGAAGGCTGTCGACTTGTTCAAAAAGATTCCCATCAAAATAAAAATCTCCTTCTACTTTAAATACTTTAGGATTTTTTTCCCACTTTATTCTTCCTATATCTACAAGGCTTGCAGCAACATAAAATGCATCTTCAACTTTTGCAGTAATTCCAATATCTATTCCTATACCTTTACCCGCAGGAGTAGGAAATGGTCCTCTTATGCCATCTAAAGAAATTCCAGAACGAAATTGTAATACACGAAGATTTCCTTGCACAGAAGAACTTACATTATTAATATCTGTAATAGTATCTTGAGGATTATTAACTGTATGGATAATATTTCCGGCAAAGTATTGTGTACCAAAATAGGCAAATCCTTGTATGTACTTTACTCCTACACCAAGTGCAAGTTTAGGAAATGTTTCGGATTCTGTGGTAAGATTATAAGCAGTAGAAAAATTATATTCTCGCAGCCACGAAGCTCTTATAAGTGTTCGGCTGAGACTATGGTTAGAACTTATACTATCTAAACCAGAAAATACAATATCTATATAACCTTTATCTAAATTAAGATTTGCTCCTATTCTTTCTTGGACAGAAAATCCAATCCCAAAATCTCCGCTTTGTACATTTAATCCGAAAAAATTAATTTCTGCATTGGCTTGTGTAAAAGAAACGTTGTCATATAATATTTCATCTTTCAAAACAGATTTATCTTCATCAGAAAGAATATATGAAGAACGTTTTCCCGTGCTATCTTTTTCTCCGGTACCAGTAAAGTATTTATTGTAGACATCATATCTAAAAATATCACTGCCCACTCGAAAGCCTAATGGTAGAAAATGAAAGGTTACCGTGCTTCCTCTATCATCTAAGGCAAGGTTGGCAGGGTTTGTTCCCATAGCATCAAGTCCGCGAGAAAGGGCAGTAAACGTTCGTGCTGTTCCCATTAGACGCGGTGATGAATTTTGATTGGCAAATATTAAAGAAGGAAATATTATTACACAACAAATATAAAATGTTATTTTTTGCTTCATTGTTCTGATTTTACTAAATATTTTAAATAAACAATCGACTTAATTCTTAATTTATCTACTTTAGTAAATTTTACTGGTGGTCCATTACCAACTGTTTTCATTTTAAAATCTAGTATCATAAAACGAGCAGAAAGTAGTTTTTCTGTTTCTTCCCGAGTGAGTGTTGTATAAGTATATCCCTTTACACCTTTTCGTTCTGGTGTAACATCTGCTTTAACGCTGATTGGTGGGTACACTTTAGGGTCATTCACTTTTTGAGGAAATGAAAGAATTACTTCTCTTGTATCTGGTTTTGTAATATCACCTTGTAATGCTTTAAAAAATTGTACAGAAAAATCAAAATCTGAAGGAAACTTATTTTCAAAATAAAAATCCATTTTTCCTTCTTTGATAGAAGAACTTATGTCCGGGTCAAACGAGACTGTATCTCTGTAAGAACCATTACTTACACCAACACGCATAGGAACCGTAAATTCTACCGTTGTATAAATACTATCACCATTGCGAAGATGACCAACTAACAATGGATTTGCATATAAATCTTGCGGAAAAATTGTGGCATTTGCGTACACTAAAAATTTATCGGGAAGAGAAATTTTTCCTCCAGTAAAAAATTGTGAGAAAAATTTATCAATAGTGCTATTATTTTTATCAAGAACAATAATTGTAGTATCACCTTCTATCAATCGATAACTATCATTTAATCCACCATTACCTGCTGGAGATTTTAAAATAGTGTTTCCATTAATGCCTTGATGTTGGGCAACTATGGTGAATTGTACATCTGCAGGAAAATAACTTGGTGAGTGCATTTTGATTACTGCAGAAATATTTTCAAAGGTGATGCTATCTGCTGTAATTTTTTCTCCTAATTTTCCTAAATCTGCAACAACGGTATCACTTAAATCAAAAAGTGTAGGTTTCATCTTTCCTACAATATTATCTACAATGTATGGAAATTCTGCAGGAATAATTTCTACAACAAGAGAATCCTCTTCAGTAATGAGAACTTTATCATTATTTTTAATCAATGTTTTGAGATAGGAATAGAAGCGAACATAATCAATTGGAATTGTATCATTTCCAAGTTTTTCTTGGGATTGAAAAACATACTCAGGGAGATTCACTCGTTGTTGATAGGTTGTTCGAGATGGAATCATAATTGTATCTTGTGGAACACCAAAACCATCTTTCAATCTAAGATTTTTTCCGGTAGATTTTTCGGTAAATTCTTTAGAAGAAAATGATAAAACAATATCTGTTGGAATGTAATTGGTAATTTTTACATCAAAAGAACCAGAACGGAACTCTGCTCGTTTAAGAAATGTAGAGTCATCAAGAATATGAATTGAGTCACTGAGATTTATTAATGGGTAATCACTAAAGAGTTGTAATTTTGCTGCCTGTAATGTTGCAGAGGTATTTTCTATACCACCATCAATAGAAATTGTAAAAGAAATTTTTGCTTGAGGGTTTATAGTTTTTCCATTCATATTTACCGTCTGAACAGAAAATATTATTTGTAAAATAGAATACATTGTTGTTCCTGCCAAAGGAAGAGAAACAGTTTTTGATGTATTAGTCACTGTAAGATTTATTCTTCCTTCTTTAAAAACTATGTATTCATAAGAACTGGTATCACCAACGATTGTTTGTGTATGAGAAAAGGTTTGTTCGCCACCACTCCAAGCAATGGGTGGGGGTGGTTGCCCTGCAAGATTTTGAAATGAAAATTCTATTATTGGTATTGTAGGAATGTTGAGTGGAACAAGGTCTAATCTATTAATAACTTTTCCTGGTAAAGGATTTAAGTCTGGAAATGTAATTGGAGTTGGGTCTGCATGTGGAGTTCCAGGATGATATATTACTTCTCCTGTAGAAGTGGTGTCAAAATCTGTCCCTTTATCTAATAATTCTTGAACTGAATAAGTTTTATCTATCACTCGAAATGTAAGTGGAACATCCCAAGTAGGTGCAACTGGTTCAAGTGGTGTTTTAATGCAATGAAAAGAACTAAAAATTGTTACTACTATCACAATAAAAAGAAAAAATATTTGTTTTTTTTGGGGAAATTTTTTTAACAATGAAAACATAGTACGATGGTTAATGAATAAACAATAATTATTGTGATGTATGGTACAAGAATTGTGCTGAAATTACAATGTATAATTTCCATATTGTGATGAGTATCACAAAATACTTTAGTTCACTTTTTCACTTTTTTGTTGGATTTGAAAACCAAATGGATTTTGCTGGTTTTCTCCGCTGATTTTTATTTCACCATATTTTTCTTCAAACTTTTCTACATTATCTCGTAATGCGTTAAGAAAAAGTTTTGCATGTTGTGGCGTCATAATAATTCTCGAAAATACTTTTGCTTTAGGAACTCCGGGAAGTATGCGGGTAAAATCTATCACAAATTCTGCTGGTGAGTGTGTGATAATGGCGAGATTAGAATAAATTCCTTCGGCTTCTTTTTCTCCGAGTTCTATATTAATTTGCTGTCCTTGTTGCGGATTATTGTTACTCATGATTGTGCCTTATAATAAATTGATTTTATGAAATAAAAACCCTTCAAGAAGTTTTCCTTGAAGGGTTTTTAAAATTACATATTTTTTTTACTAAAAACTAATATTTTGTTGGTGTATTAATCACCCAAAATCCTTCTCCACCAATTGCTGGCTTTGTGGTCTTCTTCTTTTTTTTCAAGAATGATATCTTTAAATGTGTCTCTTTGTTCTTGAATTTGATGAAATTCGTTTTTGAGATTTTTTTGTTGTTCTCGTTCTTCACGAGCATGAGCAACCATTGTTCGTTTTTTCATACTTAAGGCACTAATGACTTTTGTTTTTACTATAATTGCCAGTACAACCATAGCAAGATAAATAAAAAAATGTATTGACATACAATAATTCCTTTCCAATAATTATAACCAATCATGGATTTCAAAATTTGTTTTTTGTGTGAAAAAATATAAAGCGTAAATATAATAGACATCTTGAATAATATTGAGAAAAGAGATGTATTTCACATAAATAGGATTGTAATTCATTAGCAAATATGTTATTGTCATCATTCCAAAATAAATGATATTTACTGAGCCAATTTGATAAAGTGGGTCTGGTTTGATAGGTGGGATTGTACGATTATTAAGATTCCCAAGAAAATGTACGCTAGCACAGAAAAGTAAAAAATGAGAAATAGGTCCACTCATTAAATCCATTGCATGAAAATTTTCCAATCCAACAATTTTAGGAAAAGACCATAAGGGTATTGCCACGATAGCATTATAGTATGCATATTTTTTTTCCATTGGTGAAAGCCAGTATGAATATAACATGCACAAAAAAATGTGTTGTACTAAACGATAAAAATTAAAAGGAAAATAAGAAAGTTGGGATGGTAGTGTAATGTATTTGAAATACATCATAACACTGAGTGTATCAACAATTCCACTGATGATACAAAGAAACACAAATATTTTTCTATCTATTTTAAACTCATAAACTTTACGAATCCCTTGCGTAGAATAGTACATTCCATACAATCCACAAAGGATACTAATACAAATTGCTATAAGATACGGTAGAATAGTTTCCATAGATTTTCCTTTGAATGATTGGAATAGAATTATTTAGATGGTGGAGGCATTTCATCTAGTTTAAAATTATTTGTTTCATTTCCTTCAATGACAAAAGTAAACTCTTTATCAGTATTATAGGCACAATGCAAGTAAACTCCTTTTTCTCCCATTACTTTTCGTATAAACTCTTTTGAAGCCATTCTTCCATTAATATCTCCAATTTTATAAGAGAAATTATGGGTGAGTTGCTGTGCTCTTGCATACGAAATAAATTCTCCTTCATTTCCTATTGCAGTACTGGTGGTAATTCTTTTTCCATAGATATTTGCAGGAATACTTACAACGGTAATTTCTCCAGTACGTTTTGTTCCTAAATAAAATATTACGCCATACTCATCGTTTCCATCCATAGCACTTTCCAAAAGCGTTCTACTCACAAATATTTTTTGTATTCTTCCAATGCTGTGGGTATAGTTATTGGTTAATAGTATTGCTTCTTTTTGAGTAATTATTTTTCCACCATTATTTGTCCAATCCCAAGGTTGAGAAATAATGATGGATTGTTGTTGGGGTTGGATTTCTGAATTCTGTTGGGGCGGAAAATTTTCTGCCCTTACATTTTGCTGTGGTTCTTGTGGTGAGGTGGGTGCTTCATTATTGCATCCTAAAAATGGAAGCGAAGAGAATAGTGAGAGAAGAAAAAAGTATTTCATGATAACTCCTAAACATAAATATAATTAAATTAAATTATTGTTTTTATTATAATAATTTATGTTTAAAAGTCAAAAAAAAAGTAGGTTTTTTTCGAAAAAAAATTGTATTATCAAAATAAAAAAGTGGCTAATATTAACCACTTCTAAAAACACAAAAGCGGAAAATGGAGTTCCTATTTCCGCTTTCAATTGTATTAAAATGAATTCCTGCATTTGCAAGAATGACAACTCTAAAAAATCATACCTTCAATTTTTCCCTTGTCTAATTGCATCGGCTTTATCAAAAGCATTTTTTGCTTTGTCAGCCATATTAAGATTTGCGTACACCTGTCCTAACAATTCCCACAACTGTATATCATTTTGTTTTGTTTGAAGAATTTGTTCTAAATATGGTAATGCTTTTTGATATTTTTCTTTGTAAGAATCATCTTTATCTTTCTTTTCTTTTTTTAATCTATCTTGTTCAGCAACTCCCCAATTGACGTAACTTGCTGCTAAATTATAAAGTGCAGATTTTGCAATTTCAGATTTTTCTCCATCTTTCTCATCTAATTCTACTGTTGCTTTAAATTGCTCAACAGCTTTTTCATATTTTTCATCTTTTAATAAAAAGACTCCTAAATTGTAACGGTCAAATTTGCTATTAGGATATTTCTGCACGCGTTCTTCCAACAATATGCGGGCTTCTGCAGTTTTTTCTGCTCCAATATAGGCGTTCATTAAATTTTCAGAAATTTCTGCATCTTCAGGAAATTTTGCAACGGCTCTCTTATAAATTTCTATCGCATTATTGTATTCTTTCAATGCTCTTTTAAAATCTGTAGAATCTATTGGTGGATTATAAGGTGTTGCATATTTTACATCACTGACCACATCACCATCAACAGAAACCATCAAATTATATTTTGAATAACTCCATTCTTCTGTTTTTCCTTTTTTTGCTTTGGTAGTTTTCGTTGGTGTTCCAAGTGTATATTTTACATCAACAGATTTTATTCCTTTTTGGATTGAAGAAAGCATTTTTTTTGTAGAAAATATTTCTTGATTTGCAGTAGTAAATTTATTTTTCAATTCATTGGCTTTGTTGAGATAAATATTTCCCAGAAGTTTTGCTGGATAGGCATCTCCACCTTTTTCAAATGCAGTGTTTAGTGGTTCTATGGCTTTTTGTACTGTCATTTCACTTTCTGCAATTTTTCCATCAGATTTTTCTTTTTCAGATTTCAAATAATAAGCAAGTCCGAGATTTTGATAATTTATCAAACTATCAGGCATAATAAATGTTGTTAATGAAAAATCTTCAATTGCTCCGTTGTATCCTTCTATTGTTCCTTGATTGAGTTTTTCTATTCCTTGGTTAAAGGTTGTTCCCCACACATATAATAGAGTGTTGTTAATTTCTTTTTCATGGGTGTTAGAAATTGCTAATGCCTGTTCAAAAGCATTTTTCATTGTACGATATTCTTTTAACTCATAACGTACTTGTCCTAATGTGTACCACGCTTCTTCATTTTTTGGATTTTTCTGCACTTCCATTTCTAATTGAGTTTGTGCTTTTTGATAATCTTTTGATTGTATTGCCATTTTTGCTGTGGTCATTTCCGAAGAAGCGCATTGAAAACCCGTTAAAAACATTCCGGAAACTACTAATGCAAAAACACTGATAATGAGTGTACGATTCATACAACAACCCTTATAATTGATGAATAAATGATATGAAAATTGTGTGCTATTGTGTTCTATCTCACAAAAACTGTTGAAAAATATAGAAAAAAACGTTTTGAGATGCAATGCAACTTTTTTTGAATTTCTTCTCTTTTTTTCTATTTTGTGGAAGATTACAAAAGTTTTTGAAACCTTTTAAACATCATAATAAAAATATGAACGATTGCATTTTTTGTAAAATCATCACAAAACAAATTCCAGCAGAAATTATTTACGAAAATGATTCTGTTATTTCCATTTTGGATATTCATCCGGTAAATTACGGACATGCGTTGGTAATTCCGAAGAATCACTGTAAAGATTTTTTAGATATTCCGAAAAATCAATTGGAGGAAATTATGCATACGGGACAAATTGTTGCAAACGCTTTGATAAAATCTTTTCAGTTACAGGGCTTTAATATTTTTGCCAATAATGGTGCTATTGCGGGACAATCTGTTTTTCATTTTCATCTTCACATCCTTCCACGATATCCAAACGATAATGTTCACTTTCATACCAATTTGAAAAAATATGAAGGTGATTTTATCAAAAAACTATCACAAAAAATCCAATCCAACATTTCTCTTTCTTAAAATTATGATTGCTCAACTTACCGGAAATCTTTCTCACAAAACTGCTACAGAAATTATTGTTGATGTTCACGGTGTTGGATATTCTGTTCACATCCCTCTTTCTACTTATGAAAAACTTGGAGCGTTGCAAACGAGTGTAAAACTTTTTATTCATCATCACATCCGCGAAGATGCACAAGTATTATATGGATTTCTCACAGAAGATGAACGAGAAATTTTTCGTTTGTTGATTTCTGTTTCCGGGATTGGACCGAAAAGTGCACAAACAATTCTTTCCGGAATTCAACCAAAGGATTTACAACAATATATTTTAGATGGAAATAGTTCTGCAATTACAGCAATCCCCGGAGTTGGAAAAAAAACTGCTGAACGTTTGGTGGTGGAGTTAAAAGATAAGTTTGCAAAAATGGAAACTACTTTTACGAATGTATCTCCTACAACAAAAAACAATATTCGTTCAGAAGCATTACTTGCACTTCTTTCTTTAGGTTACACACGGGAAAAAGCAGAACAATCTATAAGAATTGTATTAAATGAATTGAACGGAAAAGATATTGCGATTGAAGATTTGATAAAAAGAGTGCTGAAGGTTTCGGGAAAGTAAAAATTTCTGTGTGCCTGATTGGAATCGAACCAATAACCTACAGCTTAGAAGAATGCTGCACATTGTATAATTCCCTCATTTTAGCACGATTTCAGCGTTTGCCTTGTCCTACATAGTCTCAAATAGTCCCATGTTTGGCAGGATTTTGGCAGTAAAAGCTTACTCAAAATAAACTATTTTCGAAAAAATTCCAACTAACCTTTTTGCATTTTTTTCTTCCAATTCATGCAATGCTACTTTAGCATAATCCACGTAATTTTTTTTACTAATTAATTCAGCTATATCTGCTCTATTTGTGGAAACGAAATGTGCTTTTGCAATTTCTACAAATTTTTCTATTGTTGTATTCATAATAATCCTTAAAATAATGTTCTATTAATTACATTGATTATATAGAACATCACTTCTTTTGTCAAGGAATATTTTATTTCTTCACTACTTCAATAAACCAACGCACAGCTTCACCAATCCCAATACGAATTAACGTAGCACGATTTTCTTCTAATGCTAATGCGACTTCATCAAAAAGAGTTATTGATGCATCCGGAGGTAATGGTTTTTCAAAAACTTCTACCTTTTCAAATTCTATTATTGTTGGTTTTCTTACACTTTGCTGTAATCCTTCAATCTCAATATTTTTCATACACTACCTTCTTATTAACAATTTTATTTGCAAGCCATTTTTCCATTTTATGTTTTTTCGTAACCCGAGAAATGTGTACCCAATTTTTTCCCAGAAGTCGTTCACAAATAACTTGACCGTAGGAAAAAACAGATTGTACACAAATCACACTAAAAACTTCTTCTACTGTCATACCATTTACAAAAATATCTGCAGCGTTTCCATCGATATGGTCGCTATTTTTTGAGGCAAAGGGAACCACATTATTTAATTCTCTACAACGATAACCACTAGTAACATGTATTGGTTTACCAATTAATTTTCTTAGTGGCTCAAGCACTTCTTCACATAAAAGTTTTAAATTATCAATTTCTTTTTGTGATGGTGTATTATTTATTTTTAACTCACTTGCTTTTGCAGAGCGAATCATTTCTTTCAAAGTAAAATGTTCAGAAAGTATCATAAAAAAAATCCTTTATTGTTATTATTTACGTAATCTATCTTTAGTGAAATAAAAAGCGAATACTGCTGCAATGACTGCAATATATGTTGTGGGTAACTCACGAGCTCCGAACAAATAGGCAATACAGCTTATCGCAAAAATTATTGCGGCAATAAATGTTAAACATCTTCTCCACGAAAAACTTCCATCATGCTCTTGAAACATTGTTTTCATATTTACATTTTAAAAAGTTTCGTGATAATCCAACCAAGAAATACAAGAAAAAATTGTGCTACTATAACTCCACCAACAACTTTAGAAACAAAACGAATTTTAAATTTCTCCAATTCATCTAATTTTTTCTTCACGTCTTTCAATTCTTTATACATACCATTATCACCTTGCGGGCCATGAATAGTTTGTTCCAACCCACTAAAATTAAGATTGAGTGTTGTAACAATATTATTGGTTTTGTTAAGAGAGTCTAAAATTGGATTTGTTACTCCCGAAAGCATGTTTTGTATTTTTTCAAAATCTTTTTGTGTCATAATCACCTCAATAATTATTAATTAACTCCATAATCCATTCCATACCGATGTTGGCATTTTTCCACTACCAGTAATTTTAACAAAGGAAATATCATCTGAGTCATTTCCATTATTAAAATCAAATATCATTCCTACTTTATCATCGAGCATAATTGCAACGTTGTCAACAAGAGTAATTTTACAATCATTTCTTCGACCGTGCATACTATCAAGTTGTAATAATTCACTGACATCACTTTGAAGATTTTCTGCTGAAAATTCTATAGCAACTGCATATCCTATTTCTCTTCCCTTTCCATCTTTTGTTGTAAGAAGTTCTGCTTTAAAATTTGCCTTTCGTAAATTATCACACACATCAGTAAAAACACCGCTGGAACTTCCATCTCTCCACTCTATTTTTGAAATTCCGGAAGGACGGACATCTGTTGTGAGGTAACCGAATATTTTTCCTGTAGTGGTGCCTAATGAAAAAAAGTCTGTAGACAATTGTCCACCGTCTAATGGTGGAACACCTAATAATGATTCAAATTCTGAATACAATAATCTCCGAGTGATGGTATATTCTATGTATCTATTTTCCTCCATATCTCCATTAGCCACGAATACCCACTTCCCACCAAAACGAGTGTCTCCAAGTAATGCTGTAGAATATGTTTGCCCATTGGTTGTTGTAATTTTATGTAATACTGAAGGCTCACCGAATTTTACAATATTGTTAATCAATGAAGCATTGCCTGTATTCATAATTTTTATTGTTGCCATAAAATCTACTGTGTGTGCAACTTCTCTTCCTTTTGTATCTTTCCTAAATAAAATTTTAGTGATAATTTTCCCTTCCGTCATTTCCGGAATTTCACGGTAACCGATATCTGAAGGAATTTTCATTTGCCATTTGGCAATACCGGCAACTTTGATATTTGCTGTATTTGAAGTTATAGCCATAGTTATACTCCTGTATTGTTTATAGTAAAAAAACTTGTTAGTTTTGAATTATGAAATATTTATTACTTTATATTTTTTGCTCACTGTGTTTTGTTTCTTGTTCAAGTAACAATGATGACCCGGAAACTCTTCAGCCTAAGGGATGGGTTTTATATCAACCTTCCGCTTCTCCTTTCTATCAAAAATTAGATAGTCTTCGAATAAAAAAATTTGCTGTGATAGAACCGAATGGGTTTGAAATTTCTATTGATACTGTATATATAGATTCTGTTCCTTCTGTTGGTGTTGCGGTTACTTGTTCTTTTCCCAACAGTGAAAATTTTATTGATATCCGAAAATCTTCCAAAGCAATTCTTACTTTTAATTCTACACGGAGTAGTATTTTTAATTTTGAGGTAGAAGTAAAAGACGCCTCTACTATTACTCAAAAACCCAACGGGGAATATATTTCAAGAAGAACTTTTTACTACGAAAATATTGCTGAAGAAAATGCACCGCAAACATTTACTTTGCCTTTAGATTTTCAACAAAATTATGTAGTAACCGGTATCATATTTAATTTCAGCAACATTAAAGTTCCTTCAACAATAAAAATTACTGACGTTAAACTTACACTGTATCACGATTGAACCATCACCAATAAGATGGATTTACAGTACGAAGATTTTTTTCTTTTAATCGGAGTACATAATTTTTTGCAACTTCAACATCATCAATCCATTCATTAGAAAATCCTTCCATATCATGTAGCACTACAGCAAGATTGCTTTCATTTCCGTACGAAATTTTTTTTGTATTTCTAGCACGAACAAAATCGTGTAAAAAAATTCTATCTATTTTGTTTTGAATAACACCAAAATCCACAGTAATAATTCTTCGATAACCATCTGCATATTCGTAGATAGTTCCATCATCGCTGGTATTTTGAAAAACATTATGATACTCTACCTCATCAGCATCATCAAAACCTTTAACTCGAAGAACTGATAACGTTTTTGATTGTGGAACTATGCCATGTGTTAATGTAATAGTGTCTGCCATATCAAATACCAAATGCTATCCATGTTGCACCAACATCAAAGACTGCAGAATTGGACCACGTCTCAGCTCTACAAATGAATCCTGTAGTTGTAATATTTTGTGCAACAACATTAATTCTTGTATTGCTACCAACACTTGAGTCTAACTTAAATAACGATACAAGAACTGTAGGAATTGCTGTATACGTTTTTGAAAAAACTACAGACATATTTTTTGCAGCACCATTTAAATTTCCAAAAGAGAGTGTTCCTCCTTGAACCTTCAGATTCATTGTATTGTTTAACGCATTAATTTGATTTTGTAGGGGTGCAAAAAAGTTTTTTTTCTTAATTTTTACATCTAACGGAGTTGGAGACGTTGGATTAAGGATGGCGTAAATAATATCATCATCTCCAAGAGTTACTACTTCCGTCATTTGTGGAACTTTTACTTTTATAATTAGCATAGATTACCTATTATGTTGGAATTAGCCATTCATTATTATTTGTTGTTATAATTTCTCCGCCTTGAGCACTAATGAAAATATCGCTTGGCATGGAAAATAATTTCAATTCAACACTCCGGTTTTGTTTATCTATCACTTTATCAACAACCATAAATACTACTGTATTGGACACATCCAGATTTACTCCACTACCATCAATAAGTAATGGATGGGAAATTTTACATTGTTCACCAAGTTCATATTGTATTAATGGCTTTCTTGTAACAGAAGAAGATGTTCCCCACCAACCAACAATACTTGTTACAAGATGTGGAAATGCCTGCCAATGAATTTTCTTTTCTAAAAACATTTGTGCTGTTGTTTCATCATTTATCCACAATAAATTATCTTCATGTAGATTTTTTACTCTATAGGTTTCTTGTGATACTTTACAAAGACTAACTTCATTCATTGCCGGTGAAGAATAGTCTTCAGTGCACACCATCGTTTTTTCAAAGGTATTGCTTGCATAACTATATTGGTATCCTACTGTAAACCTATTACGCAATAATGCTGTGTGTGTTCGTTCTATAATTGGAGCGGATGACATTTGGTTTTGCTCTATTATAAAGGGTGTGTTTTCGTTCTTATCAAGGGCAACAAGTTTATATTTCCCATTTGATTCGAAAAGAATAAGATGGGCTTCGTAACAAATCCTTTTTATAACATCTCTTGCATTTTCAAAGGATGTAATAGAACGAATAAATTTCCAATCTTTCCGTAATCCGTTTATACTATTGCCTATGGTATCAAATGATGTTGTATTAATACGAGATGAAGGAACTTTCATTTCTTCTCGTAAAATACTTTCTATAATGTATGCCGGTTGTTCGATACAATCTGAGGAGGAATAACCAACAGAACGTCCGTTTTCTGTAATCCAGTTTCCATAACGTCTTCCCTTCACTGCAAGAAAAAAATTTGATGAAATTGAATCTATATCAGCAAATGAACCTAACCATTTATCGAAAAAACCACCGACATCTTTTGGCGCTGGTATTTTTCCAACAATGGAAGAAACATTCTCCGCTCCAACTAACATTGTAAAGTGCATTGCTATACCGCGTAAATGAAATTCACTTTGGCTTTTCAATGTGTTTGTTAGATAAAAATCCCACACGATATTGGCAATATCACTTGGTGATAAATCTTTTAAAAAACTATTCGATTGTGGTAAAAAACTGTAATATGAAATTATATTACCGGTACCACCAACAGATATTTGTTCAAAACTTCCTGGGGGACTTCCTTGTAATGCTAAGGGACGTCCGCTAGCTCCTGTTTTGAGATTAAGCCAATCCAATGACATTGTATCTGTACGCGAATTGTTTAATAAACCATCTTGCCAATGTGCAATTAATAATTTTAGCCGTCCGAATTCATCATAAAAACCAAAGTTTGCCGGAAAAATTGTAAGATTTTTAATTCCTTCTAACCCTGTACAAATAAAACGAAGATGCTTAGTAGGAGTGGGATTTGGCGTACTACTATCTGCTTGATATAACAATACTTTTGTATCAAAACTTTCATCAACAGCATATTTTGCATTAACATCTTCATTTGTTGTAGCTAATTCCGGAACGACGTAGACACTAACAAATAAATTATCTTTTAACAAAGAAAATTTTGTAATATTTCCTAAAAGAGTGTGTGAAGCGTTAATAAAAACATCCGGATACGCATGAACAGAGCGAACCTTACCAAAAAATTTTCCTAATTTGTAATACACTATATCTTTGTTGTTTGCACTTTCAATAAGCTTTTGTGAACACTCATGACCAGCAGCAACAAATTCTAAAATATCTTTATCAACACAAATTGCTGGTGCTAATCTATACTTACGATTAAAATTAATTTCTCCGGTAATTTCTCCCCAAAACTGCGGAGTATAAAAATCTCCATACACTATTGGTAATGGTTTTCCAACATTTTCTTTAGGAGCGTTTGGAAATGTTGCGGCATCAATAACTTTCTGTGGAATTTTTACATTATCAAGTTCCGATGAATCCACAAGTGTAAGAGTAATATTTTCTCGTGTAAATGGTGATTCATCAATAATAAATCGATGAAGAAAAAGAATATCGGATTCTGCATTACAATCTTTTGAAGTTACTCCTAATCGTGCTACTCTATTAATTATCTCTTCTCCAGAAAAAGGAGAAAATTTTGTATGTAATCCTTCCGGAATACAAATTTCATTAAATGTTATGACTGCATTGGAAACCCATCCGATTCCACCACCTTCAGTTATATCAACACCGCTTTCAATATTATCAATACTCTGTATCTCTTTAGTCGTTGTAATGATTCCTATTTCGGATGTAGAGTAATAGAGTGTTTGAGAATCAAGTTCAAGAACTAACACCCACACCAATGGTTCTTCATTATCAATAGCGTTGGCAAGTTTTAACGGTAGTGTGAGCATTATATTTTTCTTGTACGAAAAGTTTTACCTAAAGAATTCACAATAACATTTTCTACAGTTTTGTTTCCAAGTTGAACTGTGAGATTAACAGGACGAACTGCTTGTTGTTTTGAAAACCCAAATCGTAATTCTTGCATTAGCATATTGAGTTTGTTAAGAGGAATAATAGCTTCTGCTCCTGCCTCACCGATAACATAACCTCGTCCGCTATTTCTACCTTTGCCAATAATTGGTTCGTTAACAATTCCACCTTCCGCTAAAAAGCCAAATGATTTTCCTACCATGGAAGCAATTGGTGCTCCACCAGTTGCAAAATCTAAAATTTTAAAAATGGCTAATTTTACCATTGCTTCTGCAAGAAATTCAAAAAATGCTTCGGAAAATTTCTCCAATAATGAGTTGGCTTCTCCAAACACATTCTCCCACGCTTTTTTAAATTCGCTATTAAGAGCAGAAACCATTGAATTGATAGCACTGAGTCCGGCTTGAGCGGCCATATCGGATTCAACAATTTCATTTTCTACATCACTGATTTTTTGTTTTAATTCTAATTGTCGTTCGTAACTTTGTTCTATTTTTAATTCATTTCGAAGTAATGTAAGTAAGTTCGTTTTAGATTTTAATCCCAAATTAACTTCTTTTTCCATCATAGAAATTTTTTTCTCGCTCAAATCTTGAAAAAACTTTTTACTTTTTTCTTGTCCCTCATAATCTATAAACGGAGTAAGTGTTTCATTTTTTGAAGATTTTCTTCTTCGTTCAGCGGCTTGCTCGTGAGCATTCTTTGCTTCGGTAACAGCAATAATTTCTTTGAGGATATTCAAACGTTCACGTTCTGTTGTTGCTTTCGATTTAAGAATATTTAATTCTTCAATTGCTTTTTGTTTTGTAAGTTCACCAACATCAAATTTGTCTCTAATAATTTTTACTTCATCTTCGAGTTCTTTTTTTCTGGATTTTTCTTGCTCATTGAGTTTTTTTGTTTTTTCACTTTTATCAATGAAACTTTGCAACTGCTCTTTATTATATTTTTTTTGTTCATCATTAGCTTTTTTTGCTCCTTCTTCTTGGCTTTCCCATATTTGTTCAATTTGTTTTCCAATGGATGTCATATCTGCAAGAAATGTTTTCTTTTCTTTGTCTGCTTGTGAGAGAATACTATTTACTTTATTAAAATCTTTTTCTAAAAGTGCTTGAACAATGGAGTAACCAAATTCTAAGCCTTTCATAGCATATTCTATAATGCGCAATACTGAAGAAACACCCTGTGCCATACTATTAATAGTTTTTGCTGCTAAATGAAGTATTGGAGATAATGAATTAACAACGTTACCTAAAGAATCACTGAGATTTTTTATTGCAGCATCTGTTTTTTCATAACTATCAATAACTTTTGTATTTGCACCAGCAAGAGAATTTTGTTGTTGTTCTGCAACTCGCAGAGCCTCATTAAAAAATGCTTGTTGTTGACCGGCTTTGGAAAGTTCACTTGCAGTAGTACCGATAGATTTTGCAAATTCTTCATTCGCTTTTTTGACATCAATATTAAGTCTTAGTGTTTGAGCTACTTTTTCACCGCTACCTAATTCCATTTTCAACAACATATCGGCAACTTCATCAAATGTTTTGCCTAATAATTTTGCGCGGTCATCAGCAAAGGCTAACAGCTGAGGTATTTGTGCAACTCCAGTTCCTGCTAATTTAAACTCAGTCGCTTTTTGTAATAGTTCCAAATCACTGACACTATTTCCGGTTGCTTTTCGAAGTTCAATAAGAAACGAAGTAACATTTACACCTTCTTTTTTTGTTAACTCTGCTAATTGATTACGCAACATTTCTACTCGAGCGGCTCCCTCACCGAGTTCTTTTAATCCGAAAAGTGTTGCTCCAACAACAGCAAAATTTTGCATTTGCAAAAATGTTTCTCGTAATTTTTTTCCTAACTCAAAATATTTTTGATGAAGTCCTCCGGTAGTAAGTTTTGCTTTTTGTTGAACATTATTAACATTTTCCAACGCGTCTTTGAATTTTTTCGCTTCTTTACTTTCTGCATCAAAAGCATTGATAACATTTTTTGCCTCCGCAGTAAGAAGTTTTTTCAAGCGTGCCATCTCACCAATTGTAATATTGGCATCATTGAATTTTCCAACTAATTCTTGGAGCTCTTTGTTGGTAGTCTCAACACGTATGTGAATTTTTTCTTCCATTATTTTTTTAATGTTCTTGCTTTAATAATTCTTGCTCAACAAATATTTCGTAACGGTGCAACATACACCATTCAATAGATTCGGTATAACTGTAATTTTGCAGGATATAATTTCTTTTGGTTATATCACCTTTACAAAGTTGATAGACTAAATATTCAAGTTCATATCCTTTACTAATAGGTGTTACCTGTTTTGCATTTTTGAGACTAAATTTTTTAAAGTCCTTCAAACATTTTTGGAAGGACGTGTCGTTTGTTCCGAAACCAAAACGAAAAAATTTTCTATAACTTCTCTTACCTCACTTTCATACAAATTGAAAAAGTCTTCGCTTCGATATGGTTCGTTAAAAATTGTTGTACAAAACTCAGTCCATTTTTGAGAAATAAATTTTTCTTTTTCAGTATCTCCTATTACTTCCTCTATAGAAGTAAAATTTGCCTCTTGCAAAATTTTCTTTGCACGAAGCAGTACACCTAATACTAATTTTTTGAAGGTGTATGGTTTTTCCGAAATAACAGTTATTGTGTTCATGATAACTCCCGTTTTATTATTGTAGTGTAGAAATATTCTCATCATTGTCAGTTGTGATTCTAACAATAGAATTGAGTAAAATCTTTTTAATTGTTGTAATATCTTCCGGTTGAAATACCATATATGGACGTGCGGGAATATTTACTGTAAGAGTGCTACCAACATTTTTTAACGCCAACGCTTTCCACATTGTGTCTCCGGTGTGATAAAACATTTTCCAAAAAAAACTTTTTGAACGTTCTGTAATTTTTGGATGTAAAACGCCACCGTATTGATGAAGTCTTGCATAGGTAATACCATTTCCACCAGCGCTTACTTCAGCCCATGTTTCTTCGAATGTTTCCATAATAGAAGAAAATAAGCGACCGCTGGAAAAAAGAGGATTTGATTCACCGCTTTTAATTGGAACCCATCGAGCTGGTCTACCACCTTCTACAAAATTTCTTTGCACGGATTTTTTTTGATACAATGCTATCTGTTTCATTGCATTTGATATATCCGGATTCAGTGATGGTATTTTTCCTTTGATTGATATTTGTATCATTCTTTTTCCACTATGGTATCTATACGAACTTTGATATTGAATGATGTTTCCACAAGATGTTTGTTTCTTTTGTTTCCTAAATTGGATTGACGATAAAAAATTATTTCTTTTGTCTTCGGAGAAACATTCCACCTATTTTCCAATTGATTGATGTATTTTGAAAAAATTGTTACAACAACTTTTCTCATATCGTGAACAAGAGCTTCCATTGCATCAATAGCATAAGGAACGTCAGTTTCGGTATCTGTATTACTTTCTACAGTCCCAACAATAAACACTGTAACGTTCGAATCATAAACAGTCCACTTATCATTTAATGGTTGTAACTTCTCCGGTCCAAGTTCGATACCGATTTCAGGATATTGTGTAATTTGGTCTTCGCTTCTAATGAGCGGTAATACAGAAGCAACATCATTACGAAAGCCATTAGACTTTTGAATTTTTTTAAATTCTTCAATGACATCTTTTTTAGCTAATTCAATACGAGAACTTGTTTGCATGATTTTCTATAAAGAAGGTTTTCTATAATGAAAAATTCTTTCCAACCAATCCGGACGTAGATTTCTAAAAGAATCTGTAGAACTCATACCGTTAATATTATTGGATTTACTTCCATACCCTAAATTTCCTGCACCGTATTTTGAGTTATTCCATTGCATTTGCAAATATTCCGAAACAACAAGTAATAACTCTCCGGGTATTGTTTCATATCCTGCATAATACTGTATCTTGATATTCCTTTTCCCACGAGGAAATGTTCCTTGCAATAATTCGATTTTGCATGGAGAAAATTTATCAATAAAAATATTTTCCAGTGAACCGGTACAATCATACCATGGTCCACTGAAAATATTCCTGTATTGTAAATTGTGCAGTTGTTCTTCTTCATTTTCTCCGGCAAGAAAAAGTATTGGATAGTGATTAGTATAGAGAAACGCTGTACCGTCTCCTGATAATAATTCATTAGTAATGAGTCGTTTTTTTATAGGATTTTGACATAACGTTTCTATTTCATCACTAATCCAATTAATCCAACGAGTAAGAATAATATCTCGTGCTGGGTCTTCTTGTTTAATATTTAAGACATCCTTCACTTCAGAAAGTGAAAGAAAAGCATTAGGAGAAAGAGTCATGGCATCATAATAATTTTTGAAGAAACTTTATCGCGGGAAAACGGTACAGGAGTCATGAGTTTTTTTTTCCAGTTTCTGGTGCTCCGGTATCTTCCGGTTTTTTTTCTATCACTTCCTCATAATCTTTTTTGCCTAAATGTGTATAGTCTCCTTCCTTTACTTCAAGAGATACACCTGCAATGGCAAAATATTCTTTCTTTGATTTTGCTCCGGTGAAACGACAATCATATTTAAATTTTAGTAAAGCCATAATTTTTATTCCTTCATTAATGTTTATAAAGTTTTACATAGCAGCGGTTTTCAATACTGCGTAAGCATTGGAAAGCATTGTTTTAAATCCAACACGTTCGGTGAGACGAACAATTGCTCCATCTTGTTGTAAGGTGTTAAATAAAATATCCGTACCATTATCAAGAATACCTTCCTTTGAAATAACTAGTTCAATTTGTCTCCTTTGTCCCATTAAGGTATTACGTGGATTTCCGAAAACAGCAAATCGTTCATCCGGAGCGGAATTTGCAAGACCGGGTAATGCAGGAATTCCAAGGCTGTTGGCAATAGGATATCCCCACAGTGTTGCTGGTAATGCTTCTGAAGGTTTTCGATAAATATAATTTCCTTGATTATCTTTTAGTCCTTCAAGTTCACTTACTAATGTTGGATGGAGAAAATACTGTGCACCATCTCGCTGGTCTATCGGTAAAGCATCACGCAATTTTTTATAATCATCAGCTGTTGCATTTGCAAAAGATGTTTTACCGACATCCATAACAACAATTTTACCGGCAACATTTATCATACCGGTGAAGCCACCGTATGTTGCCGAACCATCTCCGACAAAACCGGCCAAGTCTTCTTGTTTGTATATTGCACGAGCCAACGACTCAACAAAAAGCGGAAGAACTGCAATTGCTTGGTCTTCTTCAAGTTCTGAAGTCCACGCAGAAATACCCGCTAACTTAAAAACTTTTAACTCTCCATCACCAAAGGCTAAATCACTTGCAGGAATTTTATTGCCTTGAGTAACCCAATATGCAATTGCTTCGGTAACAATCGAACTCATTTTTAAACTATCTGTTACCATAGGTATAGGTCTGAAATATCTTCTTGCATATCCCCACTTTTCTACAAGAATAAAAATTTCAGCAAGTAGTGGAGCAGGCAATACAGTATAACCACCCTCAGCTCCAGTGAGTGATGACATTAACCGTATTTGTTGATTTTCAGAAAGTCCTGAGTTACGAATTTTATGCAATGTTTCTGCAGTTTCTGCTTGTCGTAACTCTTCCGGCATCTCTTTTAATTCTTTATTCACTTCAGAAAATAATTGCGATGCACGTTCTGTTACTCCTCTATATTGAAAAACCAAAGCATTGAGTTGCTTAACAGAACGACGTTGCCATGGTTTTATAAATTCTGTAATACCAACTCTTGTTGTATTTGTGGATTGTGCTGGCGGTGGAGGTTGGGAAGATTTACTACGCTCTTCTTGAAAAATTGAACGCACCGTCTCTCCAATAAGTTTTGCAATTTCACTTGTGTCAATAGGTAGAGCAGGCGGGTCTTGTGTTTGAACATTCATTCCAAAGGGAATGATATTAAACTTTTTCATTGCAATAAGTGCAACAAAAAAAGCGACAACAAAAATGAATTCCATAAAAATTATTCCTTTCCTAAAATTTTTCTTACTTCTGTTCGTATCACAGGAGTAAGTTGTGTGAGTAATGAATTGTAATCACCAATGCTACGATGTTGAGGTGATTGTGTTGGTGGTACGGTTTCATGCACAGGCGCATTCTGTGGAACGACAGTTGGTGGTTCTTCAGAGGGAACTTGGGAACGAAACGTAGCACTTTGTTTTAATAGACTAAGTTCATTTTGTAATTTTTGCAATTCGTTAAACATTCTGTTGTTCTCTACCAATGCCATTGGATTGGCTCCAACGGTAACAAAACTCCATTCTAATAATTCCCAGTCAGTGAAACGTATGATATCTTTTTCTCTTCGTTTCTCTACTTTATAGTCAAACCATCGGAAACCAACAGAGGCGGCTTTCATTATTTGCCGTTTTACTTTTCTATAATATTTTACTATTTCAGCATCTTCTAAATCCCAATCTTCATCACTCATCTCAGCTTGGAGTTTTCCGTTACGGAGAGCTACTGAACTGGTTCCTGCAATAAGACTATAGTTATGATTAATTAATACAATAGGATTAGATGAATAGCGTTGAAGTCGGCAACCAATAGGGTCAATGATAGTATCGTATGAATCTTCATCATCAGTATTAATTATAATAGTAGTTTTTGCGTCATCACTTGAACGTCGTATTTCTGTTGAAACATTTCTGTAACATACTTCTCCTTTTGGGTATCGTGTCATAAAATCTTCCATTATTTTTTCTCCTTGGTATTATGTAACTGTGAAAGAAACATTGAATTTGTATTAATAATAATTTCATCTCCATTAGGAATTTCTTTTCTTCCATCTTCACTTCTTACTTCGTTGCGAGTGTAAATTCCGGATTTCACATACTCTATATTTTTTCGCAATTCAAAATCATGGTCCGTCGGTAATAAATCCGGTACTCGTATTTCTAATACACCTCTATCCGATTGAAAGATTTTTTCAAAACATGATGTCATTTGATGTGCATAAATCAATACTTGTGGTTGTATAGTGTTTTGATAGAATACTAATCTTGCTTCTCGTGCATTTGCTCGATTGGATTTATCGCTTACCATTCCCTCGGGCACACCAAAAATTTGTAGTGCCTCTGTATCATTGACTTTTACACCTTGAATAAATTCTAAGTCCTTCGCACTTATTGCAAAGTTATACGGCTTTAAACCTTTTCCCATCACCGGAACCTCTCCGATTTTTTCCATACCGAAAACTTTTTCTTTAAATTTTTTTCCGTAGAGTTCAACTTGTGGTTCTGAAAGCTCTTGGTCGCTCACCAATGCAAGCGAATTCACTCCACCTTTTCGTAAAGAATCCCGACGATAAATTTTAGTGTACAAATCTATATCTATTTGATATGCGGCTGCTTGTATAAGTGAAGCTGTTGCATAAGGGCTTTCCGGATTGAGATGTTTAAATCGTATGACATTTTCTACAGGAACATTATATTTTTCACCAGAAGCACTATAAAAAATGTAACTTTCTATTCCACCATAGATATCCGGTTTTGGAACTACACTACCAAAAACTGAATACACAGGTAATAATGAAATCGGTATTCCGTACGCATCTCTATAAACAAATAGTTCTGCATGTCCCTTCATATCACAAGCAAGTGAAATCCATTTCCATAATTCAACACTGGAGATTACATCTGATGGACTTCGCAATAAAGTAACCCATGGATGCGTTGCTTCTACTTCTTTATATTCTAACTGTTTTGTTTTTCGCTCAACACTAAGTTTACTCATTGCATCGGCAATGGCATCGGAACGTAAATGAAGGCAACGATATGATAATCCGCGAAAAGCAGAAGAGTAGCGTGCAATATTTCCCATGTTGCTTTCTGACAATCCAAAACCCGTAGAAGCCGGATAAACATAAAAAATATCTTCAGGAAGATTTTCAGTTTTAGAATATTTTCTTTGTTCTACTTTTTCAAAAATTCTATCAGCAAGGGAATTAAACAATCCATCGAAAAATTTCATGAGTGTTATAAATCCTTTACAACTTCAAATGAGAAATAACCTTGATTAGGAAATGTTAGTTTTTTTCCTGCGGGAAAATGCACTTCAAATTCTGCAAGATATCTACCTTCTGTAAGAGTGTCTGCTTCTAACCACTCATATTGCACTTTTCCTGAAACAGCATCAATAATTTGTGCTTCTCTCTTTATAATATTTTCACTATCTATCTTCTTATATGACAAATACACATTTACTACACCGGTTAGATTGACAATACCGGATTCCGTACGCAATATTGCTTCAAGAATTGGTAGAGTATCTCCTTCTTTTATTTTTATTACTTCTATACTCATGAGTTACTCATTTTCACTGTGAATGTTGCATAATATTTTCTACCTAATTGTATAACGGGAACTGGTCCATACCGATATATTTTTGGAGTCATTACTTCAGGGACTACAGTAACTATAGTAGGATTAAGTGTCGGTGATGTTGCAGTATCAAATACTTGTGCAACAGCTATGATACTTTTTGAATAACCATAACGAATATTTGGTAGAAACGTTTGCGGAAAAACATTAACTATTTCACTATAAATATTTGTTGCTCCGGCAAGTGTTGTAGAATCAAAACATAATATTGTAGTATTAACAAGCTCAGTAGATATTTTGAGTGATGTTAAGAATGTATCTACCACCGTATTACTTATTTCACTTTCTACAATAAGTGACGGTATGAATGGTGCCGTTTCTTTTTCTTTTGGAATTACTGAAATAACAAGTGATGGTAAAAATACTTCGCTATTTACATTTATAAGAGATAGTAAAAAATTTATTGGCAACGTTAAAACATTTGCAGGAAATACCACACTATCACTTGTTGCTATTTGAGTTGAAATTGTAACTGCTGGTAGAGAAACTGATGATGCTATACTTACCGTTAGACAAGAAACAACAACGTTTGCAGGATATGCTACTACTTCTTCACTTGTTACTATTGGATTTGAAACTGCAACTGCTGGTAAAGAAACTAATGATACTATCTGTACTGTGGGACAAGAAACAGAAATATTTACAGGAAATATTTCCGTTTGCACAGCAACATTTTCAACTGATAGTGTGTGAGAAAATGTTGTCGTAAAAAAGAAACCATACGAAGTATCTGCAAATAATGATGTGCCGTACATGTTTCACTTCTATATTGGTACAATGTTAATGTTAAATGGATTATCTACTATTAAAGAACCGGAAGCATATACAATAGCAGTTGGCGTTACTGATTCCAAAACATATACACGATTGTATCCAATAAATGTTGGTTGCACAGTAGCATGATTTAACATGATGTCTACGTTGAAAAAATAACTACAGTTATAAAATTTTGGCTTTGCATTATTAAAAACACCAACATAGTAGAGGTAACAATTATAAAGTTCCGGTGCTGCATTGCCATACACATTAAATTCTGCATTATCAAAATTACAATTGTAAAGTTTTGGTTTTGCTGAATTTTGAATACCTGTTCCACCAAATGAAGCATCATAAATTACTACGTTGTTACTACTGCTATTATCAGTGTAATAATTTATTCTTTGTGCATGTATTTGAAAATTTGCATTTGGATTATTGATGATAAGTTCCTCAACTATTTTATTGGTATTCACTCTTACCATTGCATTCCCGTTGATATAGAGACTGAAAATTGTATTTGCAGAAATATAAATTTCTCCACTCCCTGTAATGTTAAAATATGTCCCATCTTTGCCAATATCACCATAACCAGCAATAATACAGTTTACCGTTCCAACAGTCTTAAATACTACACCATCATTGCTTGTTGTGCTTGTTATACCGGCTCCAGCATGAAGATAAAGGTTTACACCATTCTTTAAAGAAATAGAATCAATTTCATCATAATATCCTGGTGTAACCTCAACTTCATCACCCGCCACAGCTGCATTCATCGCAGCAGTTACTGTTGGGTATCTATTATTTGCTGCATCACTTGCACTCGTAAAAGATGGATTGACTAGTCTAATCGTGCCAACAACACTTTGTTTACTATTTATTGCTGTTACTAAATCTTGCATTGTTTTAGAAGTGAACATTAATCCTACAGAATAATTTTTTCCTATAGTATTATGAGCAATTGGTAATGTTCCTTCTTCACCATCACGATTATTGTTGGTTGACTTAAAAGTGAACTGGTCGTTAGTTCTCTCAATCACTCTATAAATTGCAGCCTCGCCAGCGTGATATGCTAAAGCAGGATTTGCATAACTACTATTCCATATAACAACATTAAACGGACCGTCAATTGTTGTATCTGGAAAACGTGAACCTTCTCCATTCAGAACAGTTGCTGTTATTTGAGTAGCATTGATACCTGTTGCAAGTTTTGAAATCGCAAAATTTTTAATTGCATCCATAGTTATATTTTAAATAATCCGTTCGTTGCCCATTGAAGTGTAATATCACCTCCATTAGTTGATATATCAGCATTATCTTGATACAATAAAATAATGTCATCGCCAGGAGTTGTATCATCACCTCCAACTTGTAAATACACAATTGCTCCGGCAACAGTGCCACAGTTCAAACCATTCCACGTTATATCATTAGCATCTCCGTAAATACAATCATCAATCGAAGAAAGATTTACTACTCTTCCGGAAAGAGTTTTACGTGTATATCCGTTGCCAGATACTTCATTCGTAGCAAGATTTATATCTGATAAAAAAACATGGTCAGGGTCAGGAACATATCCTGGTCCAACAAGTAAAACTTTAACTACTGCTGAAGGGTCATCCCATCCTAATTGTTTTTTAACAAACAATTCTTTCATTTTGTTATACATTATACTGCCCATAAATTTTTCTCCTATAAAAAATGTTTAAATAAAAAATAATTGTGTTGATTGTTTTGTATGTCGGTTAATAGATTGCACAAAAGCATCGTTTAAATCATTATGACTGCCATTAGGAAAGTGGAGTAATCCTTGTTTCGAATCTTCAAGAAGTTTTTCCAGTATGTGTGAAGCAATAAAAACTTTTCCATTTTCTACCATTGGAGTAGCAAGTCTTGCTCTACTAATTTTATCTCCGCCTTGAACTTCTACTTCACTTGCTGCTATGTTTTGTCGTGTTAATGTTTGCTTTGCAGATTTTCCACTTGCTTTCGCTTCTATAAAATGCGGTCCTTGAAGTGATATCATCCATTTAATAAGTTCGGGAAATTCGTACCACTCAAAACCAATATCAAGGATGTAAATATTTCCTTTTACATCTCTTCCGCTTTTTACATAACAACACGCTGTGTTTCTGTCATCTTCCGTGTATGCCAAATCCCAATCATATCCTACGTCTAATAAAATATTTTGATTAAGAAGTGTGCTAAGTTCAAAAGTATTTTTGAACCATTCTCTTCTCCATATATCACCGGACATTGCTGTTGGCCGTTGTTGATATAATGCTGTCCAAAAAATAGAACCAATTTTTTTTTGTATATCACGAAGTTTTTCTTCATTAAATCTTTCGGGACACAGTGCCTCTCCTTGTTTTCTCCAATCGTATTCCACTGTACACGTTTTAGGAAATTGTAATTCTTCCGAAGATTTTAGTGCATCAAAATGGAGAATGTGCCAATGTTCCGGTTTTTCTTCTTCTCGTGAAAGTAACCAACCGCATAAATCATCTTCGTGCCATCGTGTTTGAATAATAATGATTGCTGCATCGGGTTCGGCTCTTGTATAAAACGTTGAATCATACCATTCTTTACAATTTTCTCTTACTCTTTCCGAATATGCTTCTTCAGCATTTTTCAACGGGTCATCAATAATTCCTATATCAAAACCTTTTCCTGTAATGGGACCACCAACACCAGCCGCCCACATGACACCGTTAGTAAGTGTGTACCATTCACGAGTAGCGGCTGCATCATTGCGTAATACTTTTCCTGATATTTCATAATTGTCTCGTGCGTATCGACTCAAACTATGAGCAAGGTCTCCACTATAAGAAGTTAAACCTATCTGTATTGTTTCTCTTTTATAGAGAGTGTATGCAGGAAAAAGTCTGCTGGCTAATTCACTTTTTCCATGACGTGGAGGCATAAATACCATCAAACGTTTTATCTCACCGGAAAGAACTTTCTCTAATGTGTTTGCAAGAACTTTGCAATGACGATACCATTCGTACTTTCCTTTTTTTACATGATTGACAAAGTTTTCGAAACTTCCACCGACTCTTTTGCGAAGTTCAATTTCCGCCATTGCTTGTACACGAAAATCCATTTTCTCATTAGGTTGCACTAATAACATTCAAAGGATTTTCTCCTTTTATAATTCGTTGCAATTGTTCATCGGTAAGTTTGCTCACATCAAAACTATAGTTGTTAAGATTTAATTTTCCTGAATGGTCTAATTTTTTAGGAGCGTCAAATCCTAATAACTGACATCGTCTTTCTACACACCATTGCACACCTTCAAGATATTTTGTATTTCCAATGGAATCGGTTTGTTTAATCTTTGCTTTTTTTGTTGATGTATTTCCATCGGAACGTTCACTTTCAGTAACTTTGAGTGGTACTTTTGAACGTTCCCATGCTTCCCAATATTCACGTTCTAACGCATCTATCCTTGCAAGTTCTTGAGCACGTGCCTCGTCAAAATCTCGTAATGCACTTTGCAACCATCCCTCTTGAATAATCTTCAAATCATAACTCACCATTTGTTGAGTTACTTTTCGTGTTTCGGAACTCAATATTTGAGCGATTTCGATTTGAGATTTTCCTTGCAAGTAATAACGAGCAATTTCCATTCGCTCTTTTTGAATTTCAATTTTTGTTCTTTTTGTTGCTGCCATATATTCTTTCTACAAACTCTTTAATACAAACTACTGTTAGTTTTTCCAGTGAATTTCTTTTCCATTCAGTTTCACTATAGGATTTTCAACAAAATTACAATAACGAGTAACAATCATATCGCAATACAAAGGGTCTAACTCCATTATTACGCAACGTCGCTTTAATTTTTCTGATGCAATAAGCGTTGTTCCATTTCCACCAAAGCAATCTGCTACAGTATCACCTTCAACTGTTGATATTTCTATTGCTTTTGTAGGAAGTTCTACCGGAAATGCTGCTTTGATATGTTCATTTTGTGAACCGTAGGTATCTAATCTCCAGTAGTTTGTAATACCACGATTTCTTTTTTTTATGAAAGGAATTTTTTTAACTCCAAAAACTCCGATGTGGTCGACAAAATGAATTGCTTCGGGACTTTCATTCAAAACAAGAATGTGTTCATACTGTCTGGTTAATTGATTTGTTAACGGCATTCCATGGCCTTTATCCCAAACAATGTCTTCAAGAAAAACAAGTCCTGTGTGATTGATAAAGTGATAATACGCTTCAAGAAAACTCGAACCGCTGTGAGCATTGTAACTCATATTCCAAAAAACAAAACCATTGCTTGCAAGGTATCGTTTCCAATTCATCAACACGTGAACATTGAACAACACAAAATCTTTATTGTTACGATTATCTTTATAGTGTGCATAAAGATTGCTGTCCATATTGTATGGCGGAGATGTGAATAAGAGATGTATTTTTTCATTTCCAAGAAGTGTATCAACATGTTCTTTTACCGTACTATCACCGCATAAAAGTTTGTGATTCCCTAACTCATACACATCACCTACTTTTGTTTTTGGCGAAGTTGTGAGTTCCGGAATAGCATCATCATTTTTTTGTTTGTCTTCCCAAAAATGTTTGAATTCATTTTTTAATTCCGGAAAATTAAGTTTCTTAAACAGCTCGGGAATATTTTTATCAAGTGTATCTAATAACGGAACTAATTCTTTTGTGTAGTTTCCCGACAAATGTTGACTATTTGCTGCAACATTTGCAGCGGAATGCTTTGCCTCGTCCCAATCAACAAAGCGAATAATAAATTTTTCGTTAGTAGGTAGAATAATAACATTACCTTCTATTCTTACAGCATTTCCAAAACGTTCTTGAATTGCTACCACTCTTTGATGTCCGCACACTAACGATTGATTTCTTACGTTAAAAACTATACCGCTCAAATCTCCAAACTCTTCAAGAGAAACTTTTAAACCGGCAAATTCTTCTTTGCCAATTTCACGAGGGTTAGAAACCCATGGACGTAATTCTTGTAATGAGGTTAATTGTTTCATGATTTATTTTTTTGTTTCAAATGGCGGTTCATAACTTGCGTGTTCTTCATACTGTGGAATTCTTCTTATGATATTATGTTGTATATCAAACAATACTCTACGTAGAGTTCTCATTGCAACCGGTACTACTGCACGTGTATAAAAATTCCATGGTGTTTCACCTTCTTGTATTGCAACAACTTCTTGTTCACAAATATCTCCTGTATCATAACTCTCGCTTGCCCAAAACCATGTAACACCGGTATAACGTTCTTGTAATTTGAATGCCCACTTGATAGCATCTTTCCCTCTATGTCGAGGTAATAATGAAGGATGAAATATGAGCGTTCCATAACGAGGAACGCTTATAATTTCTTTTGAAAGTTTTTTTGTCAGAAACGGTGCAATAGCAATATCTGCTTCACTCAGTGATTCTACTTGTGTGATATTCATATTTTTAAGAAGCCGTTTTGCCTCATTTATCATAACTTGATTTGAATCAGCATTGTATATATAAGCGTTCATTGTGTGAATTTATTTTTGTTTCCGATATACATAAAACTTTGCACTGCCCTAAAATGTCCACCAAAACCAGTTCCTATTTTTTTACTTCTTCGTAGCGAAGACTTACCGATAGTTTGAATAGATTTTTTTTTGTTGCCTCCATACAGCACTGCTCCAAGTTGATTCCACTTTGAATTTTTTCGTAGTGCATTACAAAGTTGAGGATGTGAAGTATGAAATCTCACAGGAAATTTTTTACCACATCTTCCGTCTCCTTGTAAATGATACTCACATACCCAATCCAAAAATTTTGTTCCTACACCAGCACCTTGCCATTCCGGCATTACTACTAATCGTGTTGCTCTGTACGATTTCGCTGTAAAAAACGGTGTAACAGCAAGATGACATACAAGTTCATTTTCTACAGTTCCAACAAAATATTCTGCCGCAATTGGCATTGGTAAATTCAAATAGTAATGCGGTTTAAAATATTTCCAGTAACTGGAGTTTGTCTTCCAAATTTGAAGTTCAAATTGTGGCCTTCGCCAAAGATTCCCCCTTGCAAACTTTCCGCTTGCCGTGTCAAATACCCAATCCGGTTCTAACCAATCAAGGATATCATAGTGGCAGGATAACAACACACATTGACCTTTTCCGCGTTTCCATGCTTTGGCAAATGCTTGCGCTCCTATCTTTGCAATTTGTCTATCAACCACACTGGTAAATTCATCAACAACGACTTGTTCCGGTTTTTCAACTATCAATCGTGCAAGCCCTGCACGAAATTTTTGTCCGTTAGAAAGAACATGAAACGGACGTAACCATGCTGGGACATCTCCTAAACCTACACTTGCTAACGCTCCGGTTACTTCGTTAAAATCTCCAGTGGGAGCAATACAGTCTATAATCGGACTATCAACATTCCAATCATTTTCCATATTGTAGAGAAACTCTTCACCAAAAATTTTTTTACCGAGAGAACTTTTTCCGCTTCCACTTGGACCGACAATGACACCAAGTTTCCAATTCGGGTCATCTATATTCAGTTCACACGAAAAAAGAAAATCACATCCCTTCTCCGCGTTGAATAAACTTTTTACTCGTGCGGCTCTGTAACTTTGGAAATCACTACATTGATGGTGAATATCTATTTTCATGTAACAACAACTCGGCAAGAATATCCTTGCCCGCTTAATTTTTCGTAAATGATTTTTTGTTTTTCTTCATCTTCACACAAAACAATCACTCCATACTGCGGAGTGTAATTGAATTCTTTTAACGGAGAAATTCCGTTTTCTTCAGTCAATTGTTTTTCTACAAACTTGCTCAAATTGAATGATGGTAGTTCTATTTCTTTTATTAATTTATTAAGGTCAGTTTGTGTAAGAGCAATCAAATAGGATAAACCTTCTTCCGTAAGTTTTGCATAAATGGAAGAATACAGTAATACTACTTTTGCGGCTTCTGCAGTATTTTTGCATTCAATAAAATTTGCAGAAAGTATATCCGGAATAGTGTGTCCTTCATTCTCTAATTCTTGAAGTGCTTTTTGTTTTTCCCTTCCATCCAAAATTACTATCTTGCCGTCATGCTCCCACACAGCGAACGTTTGAATAACAGAATTTTCTAACAAACTTTTTTTCAGTTTATCAAAATTGGATTGCAATATTTCTTTTACTTCAACATTCTTTTCAATAATGAACCATTCCAATTCACGCCATGCAATTTTTTCTGTTTTGAGAATTCTATCGGTGATGTTCATACTTTTTTGTGTGAGGTACAATAAAAAAGCCCGTTACCGCTGGGACCAGCAACGGGCTTAAATAAAACACGGAGAACGCATTACGGAGATTCACTCTCCACAGACCTAATATACTACATACTTGAAATTTGTCAATATAAGGGTTATACTATTTGAAATTTTTTATTAATTGTTTTAATAAAAACAAGGTTATATAATTATACATCTTTAACTTAATCAAAATTTTTATGAAAAAATTCGCTACGCTTTTCATACTACTTCTTTCTTCCTTCTCACTTTATTCCCAAGTCATCATTAAAGAACGATTAGAGATACAACCAAAACTCAAAATACCATTGCAAGCAACAAGTACACCAGACCAAACTACAACATGGGTAGATATTTATTATTATTACCATCTCTATTATTATCCCTATACACCATGGCCTGGAATGGGAGGACTTACACGATTAGAACTTTCTACCGGACAAGTAGATACCATTGCACTCAATGCAAGATTTCCTGGTAAAACTGTATGGATGGTGCGAAGTCCTACTATCGGACCAGTCCCATTAAGTACTACTGCAGAAGTAAAAAACTATAACGGACCAGAATATAATTACGGCATATCACCACCATACAATACAACCTCTATTCAGTATCAACCAGTAGTTCCACCAACACAAGGAGACCTTATTACCACTAATGTCTATAGAAGTATCAATTATCCCAATGGAAGTGGACCCTATGAACTTCACGGAACTATCCGTTACAGACCAATACCAAAACCAACGGTAAGTATCACCGGAACAAAAATAAAACAATATACTATCAGCAGTCAAACAACAACATTTCCTATAGCAAGTTATACCTGTTCAACTACACCAGCAGGAAAATACGCACCAACAACAACATGGTCGCCGCAACAAACATTTAATACACAAAACTATCTTAACCAAATAAAACCCGGAGATACATTACGAACACCGGTACAAGTAACAGCCACCAATATTGCCGGAAGTGCCAGTGATACAACTGGAAAGTTAATACTCATTCGTGCAAATGATTTACACCACATCAAAGTATTTGTTACCCCAGATAGTATTAATTATGGAGATAGTGCCATTGTGAGTGTAAAAGGATACAGAAGTGATAGTACCGATATTACTTCTACCTTACCTGGAAATAGTATCATAAATTTTTCTTTAGATAAACCAGAATTAGCAGGAATAAATTATACCACCGCAACTTTAGATGAAGTATTAGCAGGAAAAGTAAAAGTGATAGGTCAGCCGACAAATGCACCACCACCACCACCAACAACAACAGCAAAAAACGGCGGGTTGGATGGATTAAAAGGATTGGTGGGTTCGAGTGCAGCAAATAGTAATGTAACTTCTACACCAACAGTTATTTTAACAGCGAATTGGTTAAAGAAAATTGCACAAGCACTTTTTAAAGTAGATGGTGAAAAATTTGAGCCATGCAACAATCCGTCTCAATTTTCTATAACAGAAAATTACGTTATGGGTGCTAATTGTGATGAAGGCGGATATACGCGATTGCAACTGCCGGACGAAACCCAAAACATGCTGCAATTAGTATTATGTTTAGACCAACAAAGAAATTGTGTGAAATACGAAATAGCAGATGTCTATGCAAATATTGGAGTTTTTATTTGTGCTAATTCTGGTAAAACAAAGGTGGATAACGTGAACCAAGTTACCGATAAAAACATGGCCATTGCTGTTGTAAAAGAGTACGAAAAACAAATGAAAGATATTGAAAAAGTGATTAAAAGATATCAAAAAGCCAATGAGTTTGACCCAGCAAAAAAACTAACTGATGCAGAAAAATCCATCCCGATGAACAATTATGTTTCTTTAGAAGGGATTGCATTGCATGAACTCACTCACGCAACGGAATATAAAGCCGGTATAGCAAGAATTATAGATACAGTAAAAACAGAACTACAAATTACTAACCCTTGTATGCCGACAACGCTTGCACAAAACATCACTCAACAACAACTTAAAGATAAAGAAAGAGATGTGGATATGACTTTACGAGGAAAAATTGGTCCATTTGATACTGATACAAAACTTTGGAATGCCAATGAAATTATAGCCCATGAAAAAGAAAAAAAATATCTTGAGAATTTAGTGAAAGCAATCAAAACAAAATTTAACTTATAATATTTACGGAGAACATTTATGAAACGATACATTTTTTTATGTACGATAATATTATCTATAACATCAATAACTATTGCACAGAACAATCCCTGTTTTTCCGAAGAGGCAGGGATAAAAATGCTTTGGCTTTTACGAGTTTTTAACACTCCAAGAGAAGAAAAAACAGTAACAGAGGCACAATTATATTCATTATTAATTGATACCACAAACTACCAAAATTATGATGAAAACACACAACAAATAAGGAGAAACCGTTTTTATGAAAAAAGCCACGGAGCATATATTATGTTAGCAGCTCGTGGAAAAACAGATATTATCCCCGCTATGAAACAACGATATTATGAATCATTACAAGGAAATGTAAAACATACTTATTTAATGGGTGATTATCTTCTTGCATTAGACCAGCTTGGTGACCCTGATGCATATCCAATGGCAAAAGCATTATTGGATACGATAATAACAAGAAGGCAAAATCCACGTCCCGCCCCTTACTATATAAAATGGATAGATGATGCATTTGAAAAAGCATTGTGTGTAGTGCTTCATCATCAAGATTATTCGTATTACAATTATTATTCCTCGCTTCCATATACACAAATAAATCAAAATTATTTAGCATGGTTTGGAAGAAATCTTCCTTTACGTTCACAAGTCTATACACGATATAAAGAATTATTAACCGTTCCTAATGTAGAATACCGTGCTCATGCTGTCGGTGTATTAATTAATTTTAAAGATTTTTCAGAAACCTATACATTGTTCAAACAGTTCGCTTTTACTGATACATCAACAAAAGTACGGTATGAAGCAATTTGGCATCTTATAGAATATTATAATGATGTATCCGTTATTCCCGCATGTATGGCTTTAATCACTCCGCCAATTACCGATACTTCATTAGCATATAATGTAATATGGCGTATGCAAGACCTTATTACACCAGTAGTTAAATATGAATTACAAAAATTATTAGCCCAACTTCCACAGGGTGGGTCTTACTATACTCATCTTTATTATGAATTAAGAGACCATTATCAAGAAAATATTAATGAGCATTTAGATTCTTTGTCTATTCCCGCCACGTTAGATACATTAGCATCTTTTACTAAACAATCTGCTACACTCAACTGGATTGGTAATGCAAACTTTGTCAACGAACTAACTCTTACCATCAGCAATGCAAAAAATCATTATTTGCAAAACAATAAAAACAAATGTATCACCGAGTTGGAAAAATACAACAGCAAATTAGAAAAAGAATATCTCAAACTTAACACACCACGTTTTGTTACCAAAGATGGATATGATTTTTTAACGGATAATTCTAAATATATTTTGGAAAGATTGAAGAAATAAAATAAGAAGGTAGAAGAAGTAAGAAAAATAGAATAAGAAAATAATCAGTAATAATCTTAAGAAATCAGCGTTCTAAATATTTTAAACTGAATTCCCCCTTACAACGTGCGGGAATGACTATGACTCTTTTGTAGAAATAACAAAAAATTATACACTAATAACTAAAAACTTTTATGAAAAAACTCATCATCATCCTCTTCTTGCTCAACATTGCCAAAGCAGAAACAGCAAAAATACCCTTTGCATCAAAAAATAATTCTGTAGAATTTACCATTGCCAATACTGGAGTTATTACTACAACACTCTCCGTAAAAGTAGAAAACCTCCCACAAGGAATAACTATAAAAAATAATTCAGTACAAGAAATATCCTTGAATAGCCAAGAAGAAAAAACTATCACACTCAACTTTGCAATAGAAAAAACAGCACCAGTCAATACAGAACAAAAATTTACCATAGTTGTACAATCTACTAATGGAGAAGAATGGAAAAAAGAAATTGCTTATACAATATTAGCACCAGAAAAATTTGAGTTACAACAAAACTATCCCAACCCATTCAATCCCATAACAACAATTACCTATCAATTACCAACCAATGGATTTGTGCAGTTAGTAATTTACAACACATTGGGACAAGAAATTTCCAAATTAGTAGAGCAAGAACAAACAGCAGGTTACCATCAACAACAATGGAATGCAAGTAGTGTGTCCAGCGGAATGTATATTTATGAGTGTCGCTACAAAAATGAAACAGGCAAAACTGAGGTATTTAGAAAACGGATGATGCTGGTGAAATAAATAATCTCTTGACATTCTTAAAATTAAATTATATAATGTAACCAACATATAATATTACACACCATTGCATAGCATAATTTTCTATAGAAACCTACAAAGTGTTTCCATACAAAATATGGAAGTTACTGAAAGCGGACGAAGTGAAATACCTTCTCCGCTTTCGTGTTTTTTGTAAGGAGTGGCTACATATAGCCAAATTTTGAAATAGTATTATACTGCTGTAAAAGTAAAATTGTGTTAAAAACTAATTTTGTGTTATGGGATTTTTAAATTCTATTTTTGAAAACCAACAAATAATGTTAAAGACTGCAGTAGTTATTTTATATTGCATTGCTGCTTCACTTATTGTTATTAATCGTAAAAGGTTTGAGAAAATACAAAAACAAAAAAACTCACACGTTCCTTATTTTGCTTATGTCATTGCCGGAACAATAGCCGTATGGTCCTTCGGTCGTTTGTGGACAATGTATATTATTCCTACAACCAACGAAAACGAAATAACATTTTTAGGAACAGGAATAGCCGGTACGGTATTAAGTTTCTATACAGATGTAATGTTCATCTACATTTTTTATACTTTCTTTAAAGAAAGAAAACAACAGAAGAAAATAGCACCCAAAAACTAATTTATTAACTTATAATAAAATCTTATGAAAAATTATATCATTATCTCATTTGTATTTCTTTCATACATTCTCATCGGATGTAATAATGAAAGTCCCACCTCACCACAAGATACACAACAATCCGTACGGGCAGAAAATTTTCTGCCCCAACAACAAACCATCCAAACAGAAACACAAGATTCGTATTTAAGAACAACACGATTATTTCCACGAAGAGAAAATTTAGATTGGGTGAATGGTGGTGGAAGACCATTAACAAATAAAGAAGCACAGGAAAAAACTTCTTACTATACACAAAATGTAAGAGGTGTAACTAATACATATGTACCACGTGCAATGTGGTCTAAAATTTTCTTTTCTAAAGAAGTACGAGGCGTTGCAATGTGTTTAGCAATAAATGATGTTGGGAGATTTACTACAGTACTCTATCCTTTAAATATGTATGGAGAAATAATAAAAAGTACTGCGGTAAATGAAGGGCAAGAAATTAGTTATGCTACAGGGTTACAACTTACACAGAACGGAAGCGTAAATGTTAATGGAGTTTCACAAAAGTGGTCTTCGCGAGAAAGTATTGAACGGTTGTTAGCAAATCCAAACGTAGCTGGTATTCGATTATATTGTGGAACTACTAAAAACGCATTTACGTTTGTATTGGTAAATGTTAATAGTTCTGCTCCTTTATTTAAATCCGGCATTGGAGCAAATGATAACATATTGCTACCACCTAAAGAAACAAATTTTAAAGAGGATGATATATTTCTACCACCACCTAAATAATAACTATAAATATTAGTTCTCTACATTTCTGAAAGGATTATTCTATGGTAGATAAATTTTCTATATTTCATTCTTTTATGGCACTTTTTATTTCAATAGCGGCCAATGTTTATATTTTTAATTTTTGGAGGGAAGTTAAATCTAAATGGGAAGATGTATTACCTTTAACATTAATATTAATATTTTCTCTTTCTATTTTTAGCCCATTATTTGATATCATTACGGTACTTATTTTTCAAGATTATTACATTGGCTATCAAACGTCATTAGGTATATTTCTACAAAATATTTTTCGCGGTAATGAATTATTATTGAAACATATTTACACATTGCTCTCCTTTATAGTTTTTGTATATGCTTTTACTTCTTGGACATACAAACATTCTATCGTAAAATATCTTTGTTATGGGTTAATAACTGGGTTTATTATTTTTTGGTCATATCTCAAAATATCGGGAATAGAACCATTTAATGGTTTGGGTACTATTTCTTACAATACATCATGTTTTATTCTTATCACCACTGGACTTTTTACATTCTCCTATTTTATTACCAATAGTAGCGTTCCTCCAACTCACAATCCGTATTTTTTTATTGTGGTTGCCGTTGCATTAGCAGCGTTTTGTAATATTATCATTCATACATATTTAGAATCACTTCCGTTATTACGAGTATTATATCCCGTAGTGAATATTTGCAAAAATCTTACAATTATTTATGGTTTGTATCAATTTAAAAAATATAATAAGACAGCAAAGAAAAAGATTGGAGAGATATTAACTCATGATTGAATTAATGATACTGTTTTTTTTAACAGTGGTATTATTGATAGGATGGTTTTTTCTTATTTCTTTTTTGGATTATATCTCTCATAATGGTTGGCGTAACTATACAGAAACCAAAATGCAATCTATGCTTAATGCAGCACTTCTTACTAAAGCAGAAATGACAGCAAAGGAAGCGGTGGAAATTGCAAGGGATTTAGCAAAAAAGAATAAAGAAATTACTCATCATGCCGTTAGAATGGATAAGGGTTATTTTGAATGGTTGCGGGAAATTATTCAACGTGGTGAGGATGAGGAAGATAGTTCTGAAAAAAACCATAACTAATATCATTTAAAGATTACTTTTTGCATTCCCTCTCTTTCCGTATTTCTTATCGTACACAATCTGTCGAATTGTATCCCATTCTAAACAATATTGTTGAGCAAGCTCATCAATTATTTTTTCGGCAGAATGTTTTTTCTCTATTTCTTTTTTAAAAAATTCTCGAATTTTTTTATTACGATATTCTCTTCGTGCATTCATTTTTGACCCTCCATTTTATATGTTGCAAGTGCAAACGCACTCCACATATCTTTAGTAATGCCATACGTTACACCTGGATTTTTCTTTGTTCCGGGTTTGCCATATTTATCAACTAATGCTTGCCGTATATTAGCATCTTTTGCTTTTGCAGAATGACAGTGATGTAACTTCACTTCTCTTCTATAAACAAGTTCTACTTTTTTTGAATAACCAACTGTTAAAATTCTTTCCTCAAATCTGCCAATCCACCGGACTGTTTCAAAAATTTCTTTGCCAACCGGCATACCATAACTTGCCACCATTTCAATAATAGAAAGATTCATTTCTAAAGAAGGAATTATTGTTTCAAGTAACAAAGCGTTATTTACAATGCCTTTTTCAAGAACATTTTTTCCATTCCAAAGAATGTAAGCAGATTGTAGCGTGCCGGGGTCTATAGCAAAGATTTTCATTATTTACTTTTTTCGTTTGTTATTTTTTTGATTCTTCTCGTTCGGTTCTTCAAACTTGATATCTTCCTGCAGTGGTTCAATTGTAACAAGTTCAGAATCTTTTAATTTTGTGAATATTTCTGCAGCAACAGTTTTTGGCAGATTGGGTAACATCAAATCAAGTTTCAATCCATATTTTTTACTCACTCCGGGAACACGTAATTTTATTTTTGTGATTTCTACTTTTTGTTTTGTGCAACGTGGTAACTTCATAACTAAATCATCACGTTTTGAAAACTTCAAAGGAATTTCACCATCTACCGGCAATGCTCCGCTTAAGATGTGTTGTAACCCTTGTTTCCTTTCTTTACCTCCAACTTCGATATCATCAAAGAAATTGGAATTATCAACTTCTACTATTCCGGTGAGTTTTATTCCACGTTCTTCATTTCCCTTTACTTCTCGCATGTAGGGTGAAGTTCCGGTAATGGTGAGTAAGAATTGTTGATTATACATAATGCGATTCTCCTAAAAAAATTAATTAATAAATAATTGTGAATTGTCCGCTATAAACGGATTTTTTTATTCAAAGTAGACACCTTTTGCCAGTGCAAGTTCCGGTTTCTTAAAATATTTTTCTAAATAAATACAGTTATCTCTTTCAACAGTGCATTGAGATAAAAATCTTGCACTAATTTTTCTATTACATTTTCCATAAAAATTCATCGGACAATAATAAGATATAGGCTCATTACTGTCTTGTAACAATCTCGTTTTTGATATTGTAGAAGTACCTCCGCAAACACAAACAATTGTAATTATACTATGTTCTTCAGCAGAAATTTTTTGTCCAAATCCTATTGAGTTGATATATATGTGTAATTCTTTTGGCTTGGGAAAATTATCAAGTTCTATTTCTGCCCAGTCGCATATTTTACTCCATTGTTGTTCTGTGAGATAGTTAAACATCTTGAAATATTTTGCAGCGGTTTCCGCATTAAAATTTTTTCCAAATGCAGCAAAAAGTTCTTTTGTTCGTAGCATGAAAGATTCGTTATTCATAAATACACCTTATCGTTTTTCTGTTAATCGTAATGCTTTTTGAAATTCGTTGTCTTGATTGGGAGATTTATTTTTTGGTTTGAGTATTGCTTCTACGTACGCATAATTACGTTTATTGTGTTTGGCTGCTTCCTCAATAGCATACAGCAATCTATCAAAGCCACATTCTTTGCCAAGTTCAACAAGTTTTACGAGAATATTATAACCTACATTGCCATCTTTCTTTCCCCATTCGTGAAGCAAAATGTTTTCAAGATTGTGTTTAATGTTTTTTTCACTTTCAAAATTTTTTCCAGCAGCAGCTGGATATTCTCTTGTAGTATTAATATTTATAATATTCTCTTCGGCTTTTTCTGAAGGGAGGGCTTCGGTTTTTTCCGATACATCCTTCAAGGATTTTCCGATACCCCATTCGCCTTTTTCAGAAGGGGTATCATTTTTTCCCGATACCCCCTTCTGGTTTTTCTGATACCCCCCTTCAGAATTTCCCGAAGGTGTGGTGAGAAAAATTCGACGTTGATAATTAAAATCTATTTCTACAGTGATATAACCAGCATCTCTTAACTCTCCAATCCATGATGAAACAGTTGACGGTGCAACATCATACAGCTTGGCAAAATAACCGTTCGTTGCCCAACAATGTCCTTCTTTTTGAGTAAGTGCTGTTATTTCTGCATAAAGTATTTTCGCATTAGGACAAATTCTTTTATCGTAACGAACATTTGCCGGAAGTATGCCGTAGTAATTTGGATTTTCCATGTTTTTATTTGAATGATGAAACTAGTCTTGTTTGCTCTTTTTCATACGAAAGCAACGAACGAGCTCCATCGATGTAATGCACCAGTGTTTTATTTAACCGTTCTGCTGAAGTAAAAAAGTTGAGTTCTTCGCAACAGTAATAATTCATAAGTGATTTATACAATACTTCTTTCATCACTGTATTTTTATTTTGTTGAGCAAATTCACCTTTCTTCATATTCAGAACGTTTTCTGCCGTTGCCTGTAATTCCGAAGAGCGGGCTAATTGAACCATCGCATATCGTAATCGTTCTTGTATTTCTTCAGGATTACTGGTGATACTTTTTTTCAACTCTGTATGAATATTTTCTATTTCTACCAAAAATTGTTTGTAGTCCATACATTACTCTTCTTGTGTGTTGCTTTTTTCCAACACTGCTTTTGCTTGAGCAATTTCTTTTTGTTTGTATTCTTCAACAGTGAGAATATCTTCTTCTCTCATTATTGAACTACCGTTTTTTCCAAAACGATTATCAACATCAGGTAAATTCGCCGTAGTATCATAAACAACGATGAGTTTTTCACCGGTATGTAACAACGACATTGAAGAAATGTAGCACTGTTTACCGTTACAGTACACTTCTTGTCCTAAATGAAATTTAGTTTGCATGGTATTGCTCCTTGATTAGGTTAGTGATTAAAAACTGCTAGTTAATTTTTCGCACAGCGAAATTAATTTCTTACATTGTTTTACATCAAACATTGCTATATGAGCATATTCCTTATCTACTTGCATTATTTTAGAAAGCCACTGATACGCTTCTTTACGAGAGTTAAATCTATTACTGCTCTTATAGAGTTTGTCAAAATATTTGTGTGCTAAAATTTTCCACTTTCGTAATTCAGCATTCGCAAGTCTGCCTAAAGATTTATTCGTACCTTTGTGTACACCCACATACGCATCACAAGACTTACACAAATATATCATCCCATAATTTTTTCCATAGATAATAGAACTCTCAACAAATTCAGTTCCTTTTAAGCAATAGGGACAAATTTTTCCTGTAAAAATATCTTTTGTCATATAGATTAAAATTAAAATGGCACGCAAAAACTTTGAAACTTACCTACGCACTTTATAAGAACGTTACGTGCCATTTCTGTTGTTATTTTGTTTGTAATAGAGAAAGAAGTTTTTTCAAATCGTTATAATCTTCTTCCGTTAAATTTCCGGAAGAAAAATCTCTATCTATGTTTTGAGTAATAAATGTTTTTTGTTTTTCCGTTTTTGTTTTTCTTATATCTGTATAATATGCTTCTTTGATTTTATTACTCGCCGCAATAATCGGATTAACAGGTGGTGTATCTTCAATAGTAGGATTTTCCTTATTACCAGAATCAGTATTTGGCGGTTCTGGCTGTTGTTCTGGATGGGCAACATCCGGAAATCTATCACTAGCATTTTCAACACCGTCCTCAATAGCTCGCAACGCAGAAGAAATTTGAACTATATGTTCAACGTCCCATGTCTTACCAAAAATCGCTTGAATATTTTCAATAGGAATACCAAGTTTTTTTGCTTTGTCGATAATCTTTTGCGAAGCTTTTGGTATACCCATTTCCTTGATTTGATTAATAATTTTGTCCTTTGATTTCATAATAACTTTTTTTGAAAGCCAATTAGGTACTGCATTCAATACAACATTTCGTATTGCTTTTGATTGTCCGATTTGAAAAACAATATCAATACCTCTCTCTCCTTTATAGATATCTTTTCCACTTTTACTTTTTGGGGATTGTTTGTTTTGTCTAAATGTTCTGGTAAGATTAAATCCGGTTTCCAAATCAATAAATGTTGCACTGAAGATATAGGAGAATGGTTGCTCTTCAACTTTTACATCAACGGCACAGTTTCCAAAATTTCGAACCATTGCTAACGCTGCACCAACAGAAAGTCCTTCAATAGTTTCTCCTCCTTGTTGCCATGAATAATAAAAATCATCGCCAGCTATTGATGCCTCTTCTAGCACTCTCCGCTCTACTTCCGGCAATACACGTGGACGTATTACTTGTACGGCAGTAACATAACCGGTTTTAGTCTGCATCATTCCCGCTGGAAGAGATGGTAATTCTTGCAAAGCATTTTCCAATTGTTCTTTATTTCCAGCAATTGCGTTTTTTGCTTTTTCTGCGATACTCATATTATTCTCCTCCTTTCACTAAAAATCTTCTCACACCGGGTTTGGGAATACTATACGCTTTATACATTTCCGGATTGGCTTCTTTGAATTTTTTTTCATCAATCTTTACACCATCTGCAGACTTTTTCCACGTAGCAAGTGTTATTCCTTGAAATTTAAGAAGTCCTTTTTCTCCCATTGCAAGTTTGAGTATGTCGGATAATTTTTCTTCTTGCTCCTCATATTGTTTCATGACTTTTTTAATTTCAATAAGTTTTGCATGAGTCGATACTAATTCTTCGGTTGCTTCCACAAAAGCATCGTTGTTACTTTCTATAGTTTCTAAATCTTTAACAACTTTCTCTGGTGGAATTTTTGTGAGAATATGGTCATTCCAAAATTTTGTAAGTTTCTCATTCTGTTGATGGATGTAGTCATCATCTTTCTTTATTTCTATAGTTTCGAAATAACGACCATCAACAAGAATTGCAAAAAAACCATACTGCAAACCGGTAACAAATAATTGCTGTTGAATTTGAGCGAAGTAATTAAGAGGGATTTTATCTTCCCAATATTGACGAGCGGAACTTGAAACTGTTTTGATTTCTAGTACACCACGTCCTTCACCATTAAGAGGTAAAATCATGCGGTCTAATGAACACGAAAGAAAAGGTATTCGCTCTGAAATGCGAATTTTATTATCACGTAAAACTTTTCTTTTTGTTCGTTCCTCAAAAGTTTCTGCAATGATTGGTTCAAGTTTTAAACCAAACTCAATTGCATCACCAGTGAGTTCTTTAGGAAGGTCATCCGATGTTTTTTCTACCCATACATCGTATGCTGTTTTGAAAGGATTGAAGCCCAATATTGCTCCGGCTTCGCTGGCGCCGATAAAGTTCTTACGAACTTTCAGCCATTCGGTTTTCTCCATATCTTTTGTAGGTATGAAGCTTTTTTCATAGATTGTTGCTGACATAATGCTCTCTCCGTGATTGTGTTATGTCGTTATACCAACATTAAGGTTCTGTATGCTTCTTCTGGTCAAGAAGCTCAGAACCAATGTTGGCGGTGTGGCACTCTTACACCGGGTGCCGTTCGGTTATTTAGTTAAAATACATTTTCATTTTTACTATCTGCTTTGACATATCCTTAAACCTTTTCATATTTATTTTCTGAAATACACAATCCTCTATTGGTATAAACCGATATAGTTGTAGTTTTTTTCGAATTTGTAAAAACTTTATTTTGTTTTGATAAAATTCTACTTCTTTAAAAAATGGTTTCATTCTTCATCACGAAAATATTTTTTCTCAACTAATTCCCACAAACTTTTTCGCATTTGCCTATCTTTCATTTTAAGAAAGACAAAAAAACGAATCATAAAACATATCATTATCACTATAACAACAATAAAAATTCCTATAGACATACAACACCTCTTTTACTATTCCTTATCTAAAATGTGAGATAAAATTTTTTCTGCCTCTGCATTTTCTACATGAATTTTTTCTTCTACTGCATTCAAAACATGTTTTAATAAATATTTTTTGTGAGTGCCAACATTTGTTCCAAATACTCTGAACTGATATAACAAATTGCTTACATAAGATTTATTAACATTCATAATTCGAGCAAGTTCATTCACAGTAACAAGTGAAAACTCGTTATAATTTTTTGCTCGCCGCATTAATACATTATTATTATTCATATACTGCTACGGAAACTTTACACCATTGTTTTTATTTCTTGTAATGCTCTATCTACCAAGTCTTTAATTTTTTCAAGTTCTGCTCTACATTGACGTACTTTAGTTTTTCCTTCTCTGGCATGAGAAACAACTTTGCCGATATGCTCCACTATTCCTAATGCTTCATCATTAAGAGAACCATCCAAAATATGTTTATAGGAAACATTCTTATGTACAATTAATTCCAATTGTTCGGCTTGAAAACGAATAATCTCTAATGCCACCGGGTATAATTTTTCTGACTTTAAAAGTGATGTTAATGCTGCCGGAAAATGAATATCTCCTTCGTATGACAACCACCGTGAAATTGTTGATTGATGTACTCCTAATGCCTCTGCCAACATTTCTTGTGTAATGTTATGTTCTTGCATCACTATAAGAATTCTTGCTCGTAGGTCTTCACAAAGGCGTTGTGCGTTTCGATTAAAGAAGTGCATATTTTTTCCTTTTTTTATGCAACCAGTGTAATGTTAGAATTTTTATTTTGTTTGCGTCGTTCTAACCAACATACATATCTATCAATACGAGTAAGCAATGTTATGTTATTTCCATTGAGGGCTTGGGAAATGGCACCTTGGCTACGTTTTAAACGTTTTGCAATGATTCCTTGGCTAATTTTAAGCCTTTTTATACGCACAAAAACTTCAAACTGGTCTATTTGCTTTTCTTGCTGCTCTTTCATAGATTTTTTATTCGATTAATTTTTATTAGATACTTATAATTTTAACCTGTATCAATATAACTACATTTGTAGTATTTGTCAAGTAAAAAATACTACAAAATGAAAAAATATCTAAATGCAAAAAAACAAAGAAATAGCTAAAAGATTACATGAGTTCGGTCTATTAACTTTTGGGCCCGATTTTGGTTGGAAAAAAAAATATGCTGAAGAGTTAGGCATAACTCAGGGTAATCTGCAATTATACCTTTCTGGTGATAGAATACCTGGGAATAAATTACAACAAAAACTTCGAGAACTTGGTTGTGATATAGAATGGCTAATGACGGGAAAAAGTAAGGAGGAAAAAAAACTTTTAGAAAATCAAGTAAGCTTTTCTTTAAACGATGTGAATCCTAAAAATATAAAAGCCGTTAGAAACATATTAGATATGTTATTAGAAGCTAATCCAAAAGATGTAGAACTTGCAGAACAAATGCTTCGTAGAATGTTAAGAGATGATGCTAAAATCCAACAATAATGGATGATAAAAAATACCCATACAGTGAACGAGGCAAGAGACTCTACGAATTTTTTTGTAGTAAAGGTTATAAAACAAAAAAAGAATTCGCAGAAAAAATGAACATTCAACCACAATGGGTTAATAAATATTTTTCCGGTGAATTTAATCCTGTGGATTTAATGATACCACTTGCTTTAGAGGACTGTGATATTCAATGGCTCATTACTGGAAAAAAACAAGACCCTGATTCACCGATACAAATTAACTTTTCTAGCAATCACAATACTAATATTGCCGCTATAAGAAAAGTATTAGAAGCTTTTCGCAACATAAACCCTGCTAACATGGAGGAAGCAGAAATAACTTTAAGAAAATTGTTACAACACAATGTTAACTGCAGAACTTCTCCTTAAGGAACTTCAAAAAAAGTATGGTAAAAAATTAAACTATAAAAAAATTTGTGCGGACGAAGAAATAATTAGTATAAAAGAAAAACTCCGGGATGGTATTAACGGCTTTTATGCAAAAGTTGGGTTATATAAATTTATAGTTTTAAATGAGTCTCTTCCTTATGCAGAGCGAAGAGATTGGGGCTGGCATGAACTTTTTCATCATTTCAAAAGTTGTAATACTCCAAACGAAATTTTTATTAAACGAGATGAAATAAACGCTAGTCTCTTTGCCTCCCTTGTTCGTATTGAAGCAGTGATAGAAGATGATACTATTACTACATTGGTAGAGCGTTATAATGTTTCTCCATGGTTGGCAAAAATACGATTAGATTACGAATTGAAAAAAATAACTTTATGAAAAGAAAAAAACTATTCTTCCTTTGGATTTTACTTCTCTCTACAAACCTTCTTTTATCTGCAAAAACTATTGTAGGAAAAGTTATCGGTGTAAAAGATGGAGATACTATAGAAATTCTTACTGACAATAAAGAACCCATTACTATTCGCCTCCACGAAGTTGACTGCCCCGAAAAAAAACAAGATTATGGAACAAAAGCAAAACAATTTACTTCTGACTTATGCTATGGTAAACGTGTAACCGTAAAAATAGCAAATACAGATAGGTATGGGAGAATTGTTGGAACAGTGATATTACCGGACAAAAGTATTCTAAATGAAGAACTTGTCAAAGCAGGATTAGCTTGGCAGTATAAACAATATTCAAAAAGTGAAAAATTACAAAAACTTGAAGAAGAAGCAAAAACTAAAAAATTAGGTTTATGGGCCGATAAAAACCCTACACCTCCATGGGAGTTCAGACACTCAAAAAAAAATAAACCTATCACATCAAAGAAAAAAGTAAAATCCACTCAATACAATTATAATGATAAAACAATTTATACTGGTCCCAAGGGAGGAAAATATTATTATAATTCTAAAGGGAAAAAAGTTTACATAAAGAAAAAGTAATTATTCTATATCAAGATTACTAAAACTTTTTACACACATGTCTCGCCTCTACATTGATAAAAAATCAAATAAAGTATATTTAGACTATACTGACCAATTTGGCAAACGTCAAAGAAAATCACTTAAAATAAATCCTGAAAAAGGAAGAATACCTGCTGAAGCTCGCCTTATTCAAAAAAAAGTAGATGCCGAAATTTCATTAGGAATTTTTGGAATAAAAAAGAAACCTAAAAAAATAGTATTTGAACAATTCGCCGAGGAATATTTAAACTATGTCAAGGTAAGAAAAAGTCAAGGTCAATTATCAAACGAAAAATATATCTTAAAAAAATTAAAAACCGTTTTACACCCAGAATATCTCAACGATATCACTGTAGCAAAAGCTGATTTTTTTATTACTCAAATTACACCTACGATGACAGCAAATGGTGTTAATTGGTACATACGTGGACTAAAAGCTATTTTTAACACTGCCCTAAGATGGAAATATATTGAAGAAAATCCATTCCTCAACATTAAACGCCTTTCTATTGAACTTCCACTGCCAAGAGTTCTCACAATAAAAGAAATAGAATTACTATATAAAACTATTCAACAAAATAAATCAACTCTTATACCTTTATTTATTTTTTATTTGTTAACCGGTTGTAGACTTAGTGAAGCCTTAAATCTAAACTGGGATGATATTGATTTTCAAAAAAATACAATTATCTTTCGCAAAACAAAAACAAAAAAAATAAGAATTGTTCCAATGGGAGAAGAGATTAAAAAATTATTACTAGGAAGAAAATATGAAGTTACACCATTTTCTGGTAGTAGAGATAACATCAGTAAAAGTTTTACAGAAATGTTTCGTCTTGCTAACATTAAAAACGCTTCTTTGCATAGTCTTAGAAGCACGTTTGCTAGTTATCTCGCTGATAGCGGCATTCCTGAAGCTACGAACCAAAAACTACTAGGACACACCTCGGAGGTCTCACGAAGACATTATTTAGGGTTTACACAGGAGATGGTACAAGAACGACTACAAAAAACAGAAAAGAAGCTAATAAACAAATTGCAGATCAATAAAAAGTAATGGCAGTTTTTTGGCAGTATAAATCTGAAGCAACAAAGTCAATCAATAAAATCAGTGTGCCTGATTGGAATCGAACCAATAACCTACAGCTTAGAAGGCTGTTGCTCTATCCAGTTGAGCTACAGGCACAGAAAGGATGTATAATATAAAAAACCCGTAGCGAGTTTGCAAGATTTATATTGTGGAAGTAGACGAAGAAGTTTCCGTCTTTGTAGACGTTTCACCTTTTTCTGCTTTTGGTGTTTCCGTTTTTACCTCTTCTGTTTTTTTCGTAGAAGAACTTGTTGTTTTCGTTGACGGGGCATTTTTATAATCCGTTAAATAAAATCCACTCCCTTTAAAAATCATTCCACCACCAACCCCAATCACACGAACTAAGTTTTTCGTTTTGCAGGATGGACATTCTGTTAATGGCTCATCACTCATCTTTTGAAATTCTTCTAATGTGTGATTGCAGTTTGTGCAACGATATTGATAGGTTGGCATAAATGTTTTTCCTTTTTATACTATATTCCTGTGTTTGCAGGAATAACAAAGTAATTTTTTAAGACATAATTTCTGTTAACATTGTAAAGAGAATTGTTCTCACTTCTATTGAAACAGTTTTCAATTTCTCATCGGCAATAACCAAAGATAAAAAACTTTTTTCTATTGCACTAATAGAATATTTTTTTAGATGTGTTTTATATTGATTGAGAAAAAATGGATGTACTCCAACTTTTTGTGCCATTTCTGCATCAGAAGATGAAGAGCGAACAAGTTCGGAAAGTTTCCACAAAATAATAAAATGACGGGTGAGTGTGGTTATCATTAACACTGCAGATTCACCATTTTGCAATAATCGTTCAACGATAGAAAAAGCACGCGTAGTATTTTTTTCTCCCACAGCATTGGCAAGTTCAAATACCGTGAACTCTCGCGAAACTCCGACAACATTTTCAACATCTTTTACTTCTATAACTTTTTTTTCTCCTAATGCTAATTGAAGTTTTTCCAATTCATTCGCATTTTCCCGCAAAGAATTTCCAACGTAGAAATGAAGTATTGCAATGGCTTCAGGAGAAATTTTATATCCAAGTTTTTTACAACGCTGTTCAATCCATTGTTGAACTTGGTTATCATACAATCGCGAAAACTCTCCACCAACAGCATGTTTCTTTAATGTTGGATATGGTTTTCTTCTCATATCCGGTTCTTTTGCAAGAAGAACAAGCACCGTTGTTGATGATGGTTTTTCGCAATATCCTTCTAATACTTCTTTATCGCTAAGGCGTTCTATATCTTTTACAATTACAATACGCCGTTCAGCCATCATTGGATAGGATGATGCAAGTGCAACAACTTGTTTTCCGCTTACTTCGTTTCCGTAGAGAATATCAAAATTAAATTCTTTGGTAGATGGTTCAACAGCGTTGGCAATAATTGCATCCACAAGTTCTTCTATTAAAAAATCTTCTTCACCATAAAAAAAATAGAGTGGTGAAAATTTTTTATTGTTGATGGAAGCAAGTAGAGATAGACTATCAAATTTTTCTTTTGTTTTTGCCATTGTACTTTTATGACTACAAAAGTTTTAAAAACTTTTGTAGTCTAATGTTTTACTTCACAGTTACTTTTTTAATTATAACTTTTTCTATCGGATTATCACGACCATCTTTTGGAACTGCAACAATTTTATCAACAACATCCATTCCTTCTACCACTTTTCCGAAAACAGAATATTCTCCATCCAAATGTGGTGTGGGAACAACGGTGATATAAAATTGGCTTCCGTTGGATTTTTTTTCTGGATTTACCATATCACCTTGTCGTGCTGCGGCAATCACACCTCTTTCATGTGGTAAACCAATTTCTGCATCTATTCTATAATCCGGTCCACCCATTCCATCATTAGAACGGTCATCATCTTTAGAATTTGGGTCACCACCTTGAATCATAAATTGTGGAATTACACGATGAAATGTTGTGTTTTCATAAAATCCGTCTTGTGCAAGTTTGCGAAAATTTGCAGAGTGTTTTGGTGCTGCTTCGTCATTTAATTGAATGACGATTTTTCCCATTGATGTTTCTATGGTAACTAAACCAGTTTTTGTTGTGTCCACGTGTTCGCCTTTCTGTAATGTTTGTGAAAGAAGTGTTGTTGTAAAAATGATGATGAATATGAAAATTGTTTTCATGGATTTTTCCTGTATAAATATTGTTAATTGTTTTTCTGGATTCCCGCTAAAAATGCCGTTGGTACGGCATCCCGTACAACGGGACATGTGGGAATGACGATGTTAAAAATAATATATCACACCAAATCTCAAACCAATAGAAAATGATGAAAGTGATACAGCAGTTGTATTCAGCGTTTGTAAATTTTTTCCGTTGCTGTCTTTTACATCACCTAAAAAATTTCCCCGCATATTCGCATTAATATATCCAAAAAGATTATCTCCTAATGTTGTTTGTGCAACACCTTCTACTTGTAATCCCACTCCGTTTGATGAATAGTGTGTTGTTGTAGAAAATAACGGCTGAAAAAAATCTACTTCTCCTCTGCAATATCCAACTCCGCCACCAAATTTTAAAAAATATCCATTTCCCGAAAATACATAATGCACAATTATCGTTGGAGAGTGAATCTTGTAAAAAAGTGTGTACGCACCTCCCTGTTGCGATGGTATTGTGTACAATTTAAAAAGATATGAATACTCAATTTTTCCACCTAACACAGTATCTAAAGGAAATTCGCATCCACCAAAAAATTCTACGGTTGTTGCAAAACTATTTTCTTGAAAACCATTCAGCGAACTTACAAAATCCGTAACACGTGGTGCTACTGTTTGGTTCACTCCCATTCCTAAAAAAATTGCAAAAGAGTTTTCTTTCGCGAAAGAATACATTTGTAGAAAAAAAAGAAGAGATATTATTTTGAACTTCATTGCTCACTTTTTTGAACATCTTTAATATAAATTTTATCTTTCACCACAAAATATAATCCCACCACCGTTGTTGCAAGAAAACCAACCCCATGTGTGTAAAGAGCATAACTTAATGCAGTAATTGGATTCACTTTAAAAAGTTGTGTCAGTGTGTAGGATGCAAAAGAGTGATACGTTCCCAATCCATTTGGCGTTGGCAGTGCAACAGCAACACTTGAAGCAACCATAAGAATTGCTGCTGCTCCGAAATTTAAATTTGTTAATTCATAAGCGAAAAATGGAATATAGATAAGTGCAATATATAAACTCCAAATTAATATGCTGGAAATTGCTATCACAAAAAAATTGGTAGGATTTTTTGCTGCTGCAAATCCGGAAATAAATGAATCAAGTAATGAATCTATACGTGCATGAAATTTTTTAGGAAGAATGGAAAGAATTTTTTTGAGAAGAGAAAAAAATCTATCTGCTTTGAAAAACATCAACACAAAAATAATAAGCATAACGATAGAGCCAATGAGAAATAGTGGTTCTAACGAAGCGATGGTTGGAAACAATGTTGCAAAAGAATCTGCGTAGAAAAAAAATACGACCATCAAAATAAAAAAGAAGGTGATGATATCTAAAATTCTTTCTAACACTACGGTTCCAAAAACGGCGGTTTTTGGAACATGTTCTAATTTTCCGATTGCATACGGTCTTACCAACTCACCAACACGAGGCAATACATTATTGACTAAATATCCAATCATGACTGCGGAAAATGCGTTGCGTACTTTTATGTTTTCTTTTATGGGATATAAAAGATATTTCCATCTCCATGCACGAAGATAGTGACTTAATATTCCACCAAAAAATAAAATGATAAACCAAATCCAATGAATTTGTGTGAGAGAATCCCAAAGTTGAGAAAGGTCTTTTCCGCGAAAAGCAAAATAGAGAAATCCGGAAGCGATAATTAAACTTACGATAAGTTGTAAAACATTTTTAGCATTTTTCATGATTTTTTTTATTCTGGATACAAGATTGTAGATTTATTCTTAACTACTCAAATACTCATCTACTTATTTACTCACCTACTTTTTTACGAAGGTCAACAACTTCTACATCTTTTGGTATTGTAAATTGAAATACTTCATCAGAGATTTTTTTGTTGAATTCTAATGATGTAAGTGTATATGTTGTTCGTGTTTCATTAGCATCAATATATTCAATCTTGCGTACGCTCCAATCATCTTCTACAACCCATACTTTTAAGGATTTAATGAATTGAGCATTTTTGCTTTTTTCTTTTGGAACGAGTTTAAGAACAACATCTGCACCAACGGATTTTGTTTCTTCATTGACAATTGTTCCAGCATAATCATTCGGAAGATTAAAAAGAAATTTATCGGGAGAAAGTGTTTGCTCTTTTTGTTGATAGGTACTTATCAACACTTGTTTATTGATTGGCGAATAGAACCACACGGTTTTACCATCAGTAACAATGGTTTGTTGTTCTGTTTCGATGCGAAAATTATTTCCTTTTTTCATTGTTACCGTACCAACAGAGGATTGTTCAATTTTTGCATATTTGAATGATGTTGTTTGTGTAAATTTTGCTGTTGCTGTGGTAATTGTAGAATATTTTTTTTGCACATTTTCCATAATTTCTGATGCTGAATAATCAGATTGTGCGAAAACGTTGTAATTAACGATTATTAAAAAATATATTATTGGTTTTATCGTGTTATACATAATTATTTTTTATTTTAGTTAAACATATACATGGATTCCCGCTAAAAACATGCGGGAATGACGAAATACTCACTACACTATTTTCTCAATCTTTTATAATAATTAACCGTGTAAATTATTTTTTGTGATTCGTTTTCTACCATCATTGATTCCATTCCTCTCACATTGGCAGAAAATTTTGAACCAACGCATAAGCCAGATAATTGAGAAAAATTAATCATTATTCTCTCTTCATGAGAAAATAGTGTTGGAAATGCCATCCCATATCCTTTTACAGTATCTATTTGTACCAAAGCACGGGTTGGTTTCGTTTCATCCGAACGCAATGTATCAATAAAAATTATTGTACCAACAATATTTGCGTGGTTTGGTGGAATTGAAGATGGTGCAGAAATTATTTTTTTATTATTTAATTGTGCATTAACTGCAAAATTGCAACATAATAAAATTATAAAGTAACATAAAATGCTTTTGAGTGCGTTTATCATATTATTTATCTCCCCATTGTAATGAAATTCCGAAGGTTATAGTTCGTGGTAATCCGGGTTCAATATATGCTGGTTCACCGTTTGCCGGAATTTGTGGATTTATATAGACGGAACTGATATACTTTTCATCTATAAGATTATTTATTGTAAGAAATGTTTTTAAAGAAAGATTTTTCACAAGTGTCTGTTCATATCCAATACTTGTACTTATAATAGAGTATGATGGAATTGATATTGTATTTGCATCATCTGCATAATATGAACCCATTCCTCTTACGTTTACATCAACCGATAATTGAAATGGAAATTGATATTTCATTCCCAAAAAATAACTAAATTCGGGAATTCCTGCAATGAGATTTCCGCTTAAATCAATAAATTTTCCCGCAGCGTTTGCATTATAATGAACAGAATCTATTCGATATTCTTTATATAGATTTTTTGAATAGGTGAACGATGTTTGCAGAAAAAGATTGCGAAAGGTTTCTGCATTTCCACTCACTTCAATTCCCGTTCGGTTTGTTTTTCCGGCAGTAAAATAAAATCTTCCGTCACGATATGGAATGATATCATTTTTTGTTTGAATGAAATACACTGCAATATCATAATTGAAAGAACGAATGAACGGTTCATCAAAAAGAAGAATGTGTTTTGTTCCAACTTCTATTGTTGATGAAAGAATTGGCTGCAATAATGGATTGATTGCGTACACCGTATCTTCGCCAAATGTACTTGGTGGGTCAGTTTCATTTCCAGCAGGAACTTCAACGCCTCCGCTTATTGATGAGTAGAGTGTTTGTAGTGGAGACATTCTGTATGAAAGTCCAAGTTTTGGTGTAAAATGTGTGAATGATTTTTTATCACTCAAATTCGAATTTACAAAACTTTCATAATAGTACGTGATGTTGTCATATCTTCCACCAGCAACAATGTTGAATTTTTCTTGTATGGATAATTCATTTTGAAAAAATGTTCCGAAATTATTTGCTCCTTCTCGTTTATTATCTCGCAGCGTTGTTCCACGCTCTCCATTTTGTAACGAATAAAACAACACTGCTCCATCTTGATATGCTTCATCTACACCAACAATAAATTTGTTGTGTAACGATGGCGTGAATTGTTGCGTGTTGCGATAAATAAAATTTCCTCCAACATGATAACGCGTAAAATCTCTCCACGTATTTCTTTCCGAACGTTGAAGAAATTTTGGATTTACGTACGTCATCGCAGAAATTTCATGTTGTTGATTAAATTGATGTTCTATGGTAAAACCCAATCTTCCCAATGTATTATTTCTTCGTTCATCGCGTTCAATATAATTGGGAGAATATGTTGTGTTTGCTTGTTGGGGTGTTGTGTTATACTGACTTTTTGTAATTGGTCCGGCAATTTGAAAAAATGATTTTGTTCCCAAAAGAAATATTCCTAATCGAGTTTTTTCATCCAACGCAGAAACAATTCCACCGTTAAATGCTGTGCGTTCTGAACGCGAATGGTCTCTCCATCCGGAAAAAGTATTTTTTGTTATAGAAAAAAATGTTTTCCCGTGATGAATTGGTAGATTGAATGCTGCGACATTTTTTTGAAACCCAAAACTTCCGGTAAGATTTTGTAATGAAATTGATGTGTGATTTTCTTCGGGAATTGAACTTACATTAATAACTCCGCCGGCAGCATTTCCCCATAACGAAGAAACGTTGGAACGAAGTATTTCTATTTTTGATGCAGTACTCATATCAATCAAATCAAACGATGTGCGTCCATCGGGTTCGGTTTCCGGAATTCCATCCGAAAGAATGCGGATGCCTCGTGATGTTCCGGCGTTGGAACGCTCTCCTGCACCTCTTGCTCCGAAACCGCGTATGATGATACGAACATCTTGTCCGCCAGTACGAGATTGTGCAATGACTCCGGAAACATTGTTGAGTGCTTCATCAATTCCATTTCCGCGAAGTTGTGAAAGTTCTTTTCCGGAAATGGTGGTAATAGAAAGCGGAGCTTCTTGTGCTTTTTCGGTTTGACGAAGTGATGTTATTGTTACTTCTTCTAATGGAATAATTTTTGTTGTGTCTTGCGAAAAAAGAATGCCGTGCAAACAAAGGACTATTATTAAAGAGATGCTGTGTTTCATTTTTTTATTCTTGTTTCTCAAAATTTATTTTGTTAGCATTTACTACAATTAATTTACACTTATTAACTCTTAATTGAAAGGTGTCATCTTATGAAACCAAACGAAAACTCACTCAACTGGTTTGAAATTCCCGTGAAAGATTTGAACCGTGCAAAAAAATTTTACGAGAAAGTTTTTGGAATTAAAAAAATGGATACGATGGAAATGATGGGAATGGAAATGGCTTTTTTTCCGTGGAAAGCCGGCAGCGGTAAAGCAAATGGTGGTCTATGCAAAAGCAAAATGCACAAACCAAGCAAAACAGGAACAGTAGTTTATCTCAATGCAAATCCTGATTTAAATGTTGTATTGAAAAAAATAAATAAAGCCGGTGGGGAAGTTACGATGCCAAAAACCTCTATTGGTGAAAATGGTTACATGGCGTTTTTTATTGATACAGAAGGAAATTCTATTGGTTTGCATTCAAACAAATAATGCAGAAATATTTTTTTTATAAACCATCTTCGCAAAAAGATGGTTTTTCTTTTTATAAGACAAAATCTTCTACTCCTTCTTTTCCCAGTACATGCTTTTTCGCAAGTCTTCTAACCAACGTTGATATTGTGTGGTGCTTTTAAATTGCAGCGCTAATTGTTCTAATCGCTGATAATCTTTTTGAAGGTCAACAGAATGTTCTGGTATGATTGAACGAACTAAAATAATATGATATCCATATTTATTTCCCGTAGTAATTTTTTGCGGCTCGCTGATTTCTCCTTCTTTAAGAGAGCGGACTGTTGTGAGAAATGTTCCTTCTAATTGTTCTGCTGTAACAGTTCCCAAATCTCCGCCAATATCTTTTGTTTCCGGGTCTTCGGAATATTTTTTTGCCAACACTGCAAAACTTTCTCCTGCCAAACTTCGTTCTCGTAATTTTTTTAACAAGGCAATCGCAGAATCATCATCTGCTTGAGATGTGGCAATAGAAAAAAGTATATGTCTTGGATGAACAGATTCTCCACGTCGTTCCAACAATTGAATAATGTGGTACCCATATTGTGTTTTGATGGGTTTAGAATATTCTTTTTCTTTCATGGAAAAAACTGCTTCTTCAAATTCTTTTACAAACAATCCACGTTTTACCCAGCCCAAATCTCCACCTTGTGAAGAAGAACCCGGGTCAGTAGAGTAACGACGAGCAAAATCTGCAAAATCTCCGCCGGATTTTATGCTATCCAAAACAGATAATGCTTTATTATAAGTTTTTTGTTCCGTCAGTGTATCTGGTTTTGGTTGAATGTAAATGTGACTGAGTTTGTACTCTGTGGGAATGTTGGGAATGCTGTCTTTGTATTGTGTAAAAAATTCTTCCACTTCGCGTGATGAAACGGAAAGAGACATTTGCCGTGTTTGTTGAATTTTTTGCACGAGCATTTGTTTGCGTATCATTTCTTTAAATTGATAATCTCGTTTCATTCTGCTGATGGGCATTTTATACAGTTCTTCTAATTTTTCTGCAGAACCAAGTTGTTGAATAAGTCCATTAATTTGTCGTTCCAAACGGTCTGAAACTTCTTCGTTGCTGACCACAACACTATCTTCTATGGCTTTGGCAAGAACAAGTTTTTCATCTATCAATCCATCTAATACTCGTTCACGCAAACCCGGAGTTTTCGGGTCTATTTTATTTTGCATGACTAATTGTTGGATGGAAAATTGTATATCCGATTCTGTGATAATTTCTTTATCAACAACAGCAGCAATTTTATCAACTGTTGTGGTTTGAGTAAAAGAAAGATTGGTGATAAAAAAAACGAGTATGATGAGGGGTTGTAGTTTCATTGAGATTCTATAAAAGTAATTTGAAAAAATATTTATTAAATATAATATAACATACTTTACTGTATTGTGTTCACTTCAACATTCGCTTTTTTTCGTAAATCTTCTACATATTCTGCGTAGCGTTGCTGACGGTGTTCTATTTGGATTCGTTCGCGAATTTGATTTTCTACACTGGCGATTGGTGCTATGGTAGATTTTTTAAAAAGTCCGAGTGACTGAATAACAAAATATCCGGCACTGGTTTTTACGGGAAAAGAAACTTCATCTTTTCCAAGTGCTGAGGCAACTTTCCATAATTCTGGAGGAAAGAGTGTGGATTGTGTAGAAAAGAGGGAATCTGAATGTGTAATAAGTTCTGAATTTTGAAAACGAATACGTTCTTCGTTCCAATTTTTTTTACTTAATACAGAAGAACGAAATGTTGTTGCAGCCGAATTTTCTTGAAACACCACAAAAGAAATCCATGCAAGGTCTTCAGAAAGAAGAAATTCCTGTTTGTGTTGTTGATAATATTTTTGTATTTCTTCCGATGAAATTTTTTGTAAAAAAGTAAAAACTTCTTTTTCCAACAAGGCAGCAATGGAAATTTGTTGTGTTGCATCAGCAATTCTTTGTTGCACTTCTTCAGAGTGAACTATTTCTAAACGTTGTGCTTCTTGAAAAAGAAGTTGCGAAGTAATCCATTGCTGCGTGTATCGTTGAATATCTGCTTCTGAAATTCCGTGAGTGGTATCTATGCGTGAAAAAAGCATTTCTTTTGTTAATACAACATCATTCACTTTTGCAAGTTCTTCTTGTGGTATGTGTTGTTCGAAACAAGAAAATCCACCAAGCATTACTATCAATCCCACAAATCCCAAAAGGTAATTCACTTTTTGGTTTCCTTTTTGTTGTTAGATGAAAACAGTGTGTTGAGAACCTCGTTGTATTTTTTTACAGGATATTTTTTCTTGAGTTGTTCAAACCAAAGATTTGTTAAACGTTTTGTTTCTGATTCTTGAAATGCACCGGAAACTTCGGATTCTGCTTCTGCAAATGTTTTTCCGCGAGCAGCATCTTTTTCTAACAATTTAATTTTTGAAAACCCACCTTCAAACTCAAAGAAATCAGAAACATCGCCAACCTTCATTTCCCAACCTTTTTTGGTAAGTTCATTGAGAGAAACTGGTTCTAACCCCCAAACACCTTTGGTAGATTGAGTTGCTGGACGTCTATTATAAAGAGTAGCAACAGAATCAAACGACAATGTTTTTAAATTTTCTGTTACCAGTTTTGCAACACTATCAGAGGCAACAAAAATTTCTTGAACATTGACTCTATCAGGCCATGTATAGTTGGATTTTGTTTTTTCATAATAGGATTGTATGAGGGAAGAATCTTTTGTAGAAACTTTACTCCACACCTCATCTTGTTCCAATTTAAACATCATCACACCTTCTTCGTAATCTTTCATCACGGTTTTGAATGATGCAAATTTTGGTTCCAATGTTTCTGCATAATATTCTGATAATAATTTTTTGGAAATTTTATCAACAATAGTAGAAATAGTTGAAGAATTTTTTAATGAGAGATTGTACAGTTCGGGATTTGTTTTTGCAAGAGAAATGACTGATTCTGCTGTATAATTTTTTCCAGCGAAACTGAAAAGAGTTTTTGCTTTTATTGATGATGTGAATGAACTATCCCAATCTGCATCACTCGTAGTTTTGTTGGTATCAATTTCTTTAGAAAGTGCAGCAAGAGCATCTGAGTTTTCTTTGTAAGAAAATTTTGTTTTTAATCCATTGATAAGTTTATCAAAATCATAATTAAAGCGTCGTTGGTATTGACTTTTTAGTTCTTGTTCTATTGCTGAAAATTCAGGAACTGGCTTTGTATCGGTAACGGTGAGAATATGAAATCCATACGCAGTTTTTACAATTCCGGAAATTTCTCCTTTTTTGAGAGAGAAAGCAATTTCATCAAATTCTTTTGGAGTTCTCCGTCGTTCAAGAAATCCTAAATCACCACCACGTTCTGCACTATATTTATCATCAGAGTGTCGTTTAGCAAAGTCTGCAAAATTTCCACCGGCTTTAAGAGAATCTAAAATTGTTTGGGTGATAGTTTTGAGTGAATCCTCATTACTATTTGCTTTTGGGTCCACACGTTTCATAATGTGGCTTACTTGTACTGTTCCGGGATTTTCTTTTCTTTTTGTAACTTTTATAATATGATAACCATATTGTGTACGAACTGGCATAAAAGTAAAATCTCCAATTTTTAAAGAGTACACAGCATCTTCAAATTCCGGAACCATTGCGCCAGCAGAAAAATAATACAAATCTCCACTGTTACTTTTTGCAGAAGGGTCTTGAGAGTTGCGAACAGCCAATTCTTCAAAAGAAATTCCTTTTTTTAAGGAATCAATAATTGCAGTGGCTTTGTTGTATGCAAGAATTGTATCTGTTGGTGTTGGATTTTGTGGAAGTGTAAAAAGGATGTGGCTTGCTCGGATTTCTTCACGTTTGCGATTGTAGAGTGTTTGCATTCCAGCAGCAACAATTTCATTTTCTATAAGATAGGTGTTGAGCAGATTTTTTTTGTATTCAGCAAGTTCTTGTTGTAGTTCCGGATTTTTATTGTATCCGCGTTGATATGCCTCTTTTACTTTCAATTTATATTTTGTGAATAAATCAATAAAACGCTCTTGCTCTTCTTTGGACGCTTTTTGTGCTGCTTCCAAACTTCCGCTGCTTTTGATGAACATTTTTTCTATTTCTTCTTTGGTGATTTTTTCATTACCAATTTCCATGGCAATATTTTTCTTTTGTGCAACAGTAATTGTTGTAAAGAGAATGAACAACGAGAGAACGATTTTGAAGAACTGCATAATGGTACAACCTCCTAAAAAATTAATATTGATATGAATGACTTTTTGTGGGAACTCAATTTAAGAAAATGAAAGATATTATTCCAGACTATAGTGATGATGGTTTCCCCTCCTTTAAGGAGGAAGGGTAGGAGTGGTCGTAAAATAAAAAATGACCACCCTGTATTCCCTCCTAATAGTGTTTCTCAAGAATAAAACTTTTCTCTATAAAAATTCATTTCATCTCGCAAAAGAATAGCAGCACTTCGTGCAGACTTCGCAAAATATTTTTTGTTGGAAGCATAGATAATACTGCGGCTTGCATTAATGATTGCCAACATTCCATCTTTATCACAACCAAAACGAATACCATCTTTTACACTCCCACCCTGTGTTCCCACTCCAGGGATAAGAAGTGGAACGTTTGGTGCAATCTTACGAATTTTTTGAAGTTCTTTTGATTTTGTTGCTCCAACAACAAAACCGATATTCTTTTTTGTATTCCACCGCAAAGATTTTTCAATCACCTTTTCGTACAAATATTTTTTTTCAACTTTGAGATATTGAAAATCTTTTGCTCCATTGTTAGAGGTTAACGCTAAAAGAAAAGCACATTTTTTTTCTGATTGTAAAAATGGTTCTACGGAATCTTTTCCCATATAGGGGCTTACAGTAATAGAATCACAATCCAATTCTCGCAAAAACGTTTTAGCATAATAATGTGATGAGTTTCCAATATCACCACGTTTTGCATCGGCAATGGTGATAATTTCTTTGGGAATTATCGTGATTGTTTTTTCCATTGCACTCCAACCCCGTACGCCTGTTGCTTCATAAAATGCAGAATTGATTTTGTACGCACAGACGATATCATGTGTTGCTTCGATAATACGTTGGTTAAATTCGTACTGTGGATTTTTTTCTTTTCTCAAAAAGGATGGAATGAGATTGATATCCGTATCAAGTCCGATACAAAGAAGGGAATTATTTTTTTTCTGAATGGTTTTGAGTTTGGAAAGGAATGTCATTTTAACACCATAAGTTTCTTCATCAATGCTTTTCCTTTGTGTTCTAATTGATAAAAATATACTCCTGTAGAAAGTGATGAAGCATCAATAACTATTTGGTGAAGAATTCCGGCTTTTCTTTCTTCGTTTAAAAATGTTTTTATTTCTCTTCCTACAATATCATACAATTTTACTCTAACATTTCCATCTTCGGGTATGGTAAATGTAATTGTTGTTAATGGATTAAATGGATTAGGATAATTTTGTGCGAGTGAGAAGATACGTGGAACAACTACTTCAACATCTACTATGTTTGAATAGATAAAACTTCCATCTTTATCAACTATCTTTAAACGATATTGGTAGTGAATTCCTTGTGGAATGTTATCGTTAAATTGATAATTTGCTGGAATAGAAGCATTTCCTTTTCCTTCAACAAATCCAACTTGTTCCCATTGTAAAGAAGATAACTGTTTTCGTTCTATTGCAAATCCGTATGTATCTACTTCAGAAATAGTTTGCCATTGTAATGTTACAGAATTTTTCTGTGTAGTTGCGGTAAAAGAAAATAATTGTATAGGAAGTGGAATATTATTTCCTACGGCGAATGCCGGTTCAAGAACGTATTCTGTTTTATTGCCAACAGAATCTTGAGAAACAAATTTCAAATTTATAGCGGTGGAATCTGCACTGGTTGTTGAAGTAAGGTCTGTAGAAAATTGAGAATTTCCCATAAATGTTGTATTGAGTGGTACCCATGCATTATTTGAATTATATTTTCGATAATACACTTTTACGGAATCTTGCAGAAGTTTAGTATCTACAGAAGCAAATGTTAATGTTGCATTTTCATTTTTGAGTAAATGCCCAGAATATTGTTTATTTTGCGAATTAAAAATTCGTAATGAGCGAATAGATGGTGAGTGTGGGTCTTGCAATGCTAAATCAAAATAATTATTAATCGTTGCTTTTCCTTTAATGTTTGAAATAAAATAATCGTTCATAGAAATTTCAAGGCGATATTTACCGGCAGGTACTTCTTTAGGGTATCGACTGACTTTTAAAGAATCTTCAATTATTTTTTCATTATTTTCATTGTAAATGGTATATATACCTTTTCTCTTATCATTATATCGTCCTTCTCGCCATGGTCCATAAACATCAACATCAAAATGAATTGATGATTGTCCATATTGATTATTCATAGATGAAACATTTAGGGAAATAGGGTTTTCTCCAAAAATCATTGTTCCATTATGAGGAGAAACATACTCTGGGAGATATTCATAACGAATACTATCATTTTCTGCTTTCATATAAAAACTTTCTATGTCTTTATATCCTAAATTTACGTATCCGGTACTGATTTTAACCAAACTTCCAAAAGAATAAAAATAATTATTAGGGTCTTGCGGGGTTCTGTATGAAGAAAGATAGAGTGTCCCTTCCCATTGATTCCCAATAATTGCTACTGTATCAGCATTAATATAAAATGAAATAACAATGGAGTTATCTAACGGATTATTTGGGTCAACCCACAACTCACCATGCTCTGCCACAATAATTGCTTGTGAAGTATTTTGTGGATATAAAAATTTTAGATGTTGACTAACGTATTGAGCAGGATTATTGGTTACAGTAATATCATTATTAATAATTCCCGTAAATGGAGTGAGATGAGTAACATAGATTTTATTTGTACCACCAATATCTGTTTGTGTTTGCACTGGATGTAAAGTCCATGGTTCAGTTGTTGGTGCAAGTAATAAGGGTTTTGAACCAATATAAAATGGGTTGCGGCCTAAGTATGGTGGTGTAATAGCAATACTTCTTCTATTGTTTGGAGATTGTGATAATAAATTTCCATTTTCATCAACACCATTAAAATGTACTTGATAAATTGCATTTATAGAATGGATTGTATCTGCAGTTCCATTATTTAGTAATTTATTTTTTTCAACTATTTTTATGGTATCCGAAGAAAATGCTGCAAGCATATCATAAGTATCATTTGTTAAACCAATAATTTCTAACGTGGTTGGGGAAAGCCAACGTGAACGCTTATCATTTCCAACAAACTTTCCCTCAAACATAGGAAAATACCCATCGTTAGTATTTCTTCCGGTTAAAGAAAAGAAAGAAGTTGGTGAATCAAAAACAAAAGTATTAACACTTGTCCGAACAAACGCCCACGGTAAGCGAAGTGTATCAAGTGTTCCTTCTATCTTTACATTTCCCCAACGCATTATTATATCATCATTCACAATGGAAATTTGGGTATTGTTGACTGAAATCTCTATTATAATATTTTGTGAAGTACCTGAAGCAAGGGTAAATGTTTGTGGTATAGAAAGAAGAGAAATTCCGGCAGGAGTATCGTAAAAACTCGTTGAATATGTTTGTGAATTTGCAGAGGTATTTTTTACTGTAAGTGTTTCTGCTTTTACCCATGTTGTTTGTGAACTTCCGTTAAGACCGTAATTGAGTACGCTTGGTGTAATAAGTGTTGAAGTAGAAGAAGATTTTAATGCATTCACCACACCAGAACCTTGCCTCATCGGATTTTCTCCTAAATCATCGGAGGAATTTACAATAGCAGATTTTATTTGTTCCGGTGTATAATTTGGATGTAATGATTTAATGAGTGCTGCAACTCCGGCAATGTGTGGTGATGCCATTGATGTTCCACTTAAACGTAAATATCCGCCGCCTGCTTTGAGAGATTTTGTTCCAACACCTGGAGCAACGATTTCTGGTTTAATTGCATAATTTACACGGCTTGGTCCTCGTGAAGAAAATAATGCAATATTAGTAACTCCAAAACTAGTGTTTTGTGTTGTTGTATCAAACGCACCAACAGTGATGGCGCTGCGTGCATTACCAGGGCTGCTGATAGTTTCCCATCCGGTATAGTAATAGTTTGTTTCTTTTCCTTGTGTTGGAGGAAAGTAACCAGAATTTCCTGCAGAAATACAAAATGTAACACCAAGAAAACTTGCATTATCAACAGCGATTGATTTAGCATCATCAGGACTTGCTGTTATATAACTTGAACCCAAACTCATATTGACAACATCTAACTTATCACTAATATCTCCATCATTATTTGGGTCAATAGTGCGTTCTATTGCACTAATGATGTTACTAGTTGTTCCACTACCATCTGCACCTAACACTTTATAGGCAACTAATTTTACTTTGGGGGCAACACCGGTTACTGTATCACCTTGGGCAGCAACAATTCCTGCAACGTGAGTTCCATGTCCATTATCATCCATTGGGTCAGCATCATTATTTACAAAATCATATCCACCAATCACTTTGTAAGTGGAACCAAAACCTCCACCTAAATCTGGATGGAGATAATCAATTCCTGTATCAATAATTCCTACCGTTACACCTTCCCCTTGAGTGTTAAATTTAGTCCACACAGAATCTGCTCCAATCCGATGTACACTCTTATCAAGAAAGGCAGTTACTTTTTCATCAAAATGAACAGTTTTAACATATGGTAAAGAATAAATTTTAGAAAGAAGTGTGTTTGGAATTTTTATACTTACACCAAAAAATACACGATAATATTCTCGTTGTATAATTGGTGTTGATAATGATTTTCCTAATTGGTTTTTTGCTTGTTGATGGAATGAGGAAATATCTGATTTGAATTGATGAAAACGATTTTGATATTGTGCAGCAGTTTTCAATAATCCTGTAGATTTTTTTTGTGCAATGAAAAATGGTTCTTCTTTAAATTCTACGATAACTGAAATTTCATCATTAGAAGTGTTTGATAAATTTATTATCCTATGAGTTTGTGATGTATCAGGAATGTTTTGCGAATATAAAATTGTGTAATAAAAAACAGATAAAAATAATATAATTTTTTCCATAAAAATCCTTTAAAATAATTATTGAATATGTGAAGTATTACAAACTTTAATGCAATTTTTGTGCCAATATAAAACAATACAATTTTATGGTTTTAGTAGATATTTGATAAATAAATGTAGGGAAACTAATTACCCAACATTTTTTCTTATTTTATCCTACATTTCCTTGTAAAAATCTTTGAAATTTATAGTTTCTTATAAATTTCCCACCACCCACGAAAGAGATGTGATTGCAGCCGTTTCAGTACGTAATCTACGTTTTCCTAAAGAAACTTGAATACAAAAATTTTTTTCTGCCATTGCAATTTCATTATCTGTAAATCCTCCTTCAGGACCAATAATTATAAGAACAGAACGAGGTGATTTCCCATATCTCAATGCCTCACTAATAAATAATGTGTGGTCTGTTTGTTCGTGTGGAATAATTTTTAGTTCGTGTGATGAAGAATGTTCTAATAACTCTTGCAGTGGAATCGGAGAATGAATATGGGGAAGGATGCAGCGTTGTGATTGTTTCATTGCGGCAACAGCAATTTTTGTCCAACGTTCTTCTTTTGCAGAATAGGCAATAGTTCGTTCTGTTAATAATGGAACAATATTTTTCGCACCAAGTTCTGTTGCTTTTTCAATCAACCACTCCATTCGCGATGGATTTTTGAGCAACGCAACGGCAAGCGTTATATTGATATCAGATTCGTGATAATGTTCGTGTGCGTACAGTATTTCACATTGCACAGAATCATAATTGATAGAACGTATTATTGTTTCATACGCATGATTTTCTCCATCAACAATCCAAACACTATCGCCTTCTTTTTTTCGCAATACGCGAACAAGGTGTCTTGCCTCATCACCTTCTATAGTAATGAATGGTTCTTTGATAGAGTGTCGTGGAACATAAAAAAATTCGTTAGACATAATTCATAAAAATTATATTTAGACCTCACAGGTTTTTAAAACCTGTGAGGTCATTACTGTTTTTACAATGCTGCTCCTAAATCAAAAATAAATTCTCCATTCGGAAATTTTTTTGTGGTTGTATTAAATGCATATTCTATTCGCAAAACAAAGCCATAAGAAAGAAGAAGATGAAACCCTGCTCCATATCCTGAGATAAAATTATTTACTCCCACTTTTTCATTTCTATACCATGTTGTACCGGCATCGGCAAAAAGTGCAAAGTATAATGCAGTGCGAATATCTCTAAACTGCTCTATGGGAATTTCTTCAAAACGAAGATATCGCGGAGAAATAATTGGGATGTGAAGTTCTGCAAATGTTCCAACAATATTTTCTCCTTCCAAAATAGTAGAAAAATTTCCACGTAATCGTTCACTATATCCAAAATACACATGTCCATAATTGGGAATTTTTTCTCCACTCACAACGCTTCCCATAATTCTTCCGAGAAAAACCATATTATAATAGATAGGAATATATCGGCGAAAATCCAAAGAATATCGTTGATAGTTTAATTCACCAAACCCAACTCCATTTTGAGAAATTTTGAAGTTTGCCAGTGTTCCCAAACGTGGATATTCTTTTAAATCTCGTGTATCATAACGATAGTTTGCGTGAAGTGAAATAAATCTATCTATTCCCGTTGGTGAAAGGGTGCGTCCGATATGGTTATCGGTAACTTCAAGATAGTGGTATTCTGCAGAAAGGGAAAGTGTGGTGAAAAGAGAAAATCGTTTTCCTAATGTTGCATCAACGCCGAAATTTTTTTCATCAAAATTCACATCATCTCCTTGCGAAAGAAGACTGCGGTTTTTTGTTTTGCTGTAATAAATTCGTGATGAAAAAAAAAGATTGTATTCTTGACTGATGAGTGGATTTGAATATCCTACAGAAACAAAAGGGTCGTAGCCCAATGCAAATTGTGTGTTGACTTGTACATTTCTTCCACCAAAATTTGTGTGCATAATGCCTAATCCATAATAGAGACGAGACCAATTTCTATCTTTGAGTCCAACTATAGGGAAGGGATAAAAATACCATCGTTCGGTAACGATAACAAAAAGTTCTGCATTGATGGAATCTTGCGGAACAACTTGAATATTTACGGTGTTAAAAAGTTGGAGACTGTAAATGCGATTGATGTTGTAAGAGATTGCTTCGTGGGTGATGAGGGATTTTTTTTTCAAGGACATTTCGCGTTCAATGACATATTCTTTTGTTGTTTCATTTCCTTGAAAATAAATTGCAGAAACATGATAGGTAGAATCTGGGAAATTATGCGATACTATTTTTGTTGTATCCTGTGAAAAAAGATATTGTATAAAAATACAACTCAATAAAAAATATATTTTTGTATAAGTCATTATTGTAAGAATAAAAAAGTCGGAATGGTTTTCCGACTTTAGAAGGTATCTACAAAGAAAAATTTATTGTATTTCAATTGGACCAGGGTATAGTTCTTTTAATAAAACATTTTTAATTTTTGGTACTAAGCTTTTTAATGTGAGATAAGTATTATCTTTGGCATTTAAAACTAATACTGTTATTGTATACGTACGAAAATTTTGTTGATACTGCATGTTGCGGTCGAAAGTTAATAAAACATCAAATTTATTTTCTATGAGAAGTTTTAATAGTTTTCCATTTGAAATCCCATTCCATTGTTTTTCTGTTACAGTATAAATTTCATGTTCTTTAAAATCTTGTTTTAATTTTTTAGGAAGATTTTCATCAAGCAGCAGTTTCATAAATTTTTTCAATATTTTTTGATGTCAAAATAGTGCTTGCAATTTCAATAACTGCCATTGCTTGTTTTTTGGTAACTGAGGGAAAATCTTCTAAAAATTCATCTAAAGAAATTCCTTGTTCTAAATGAAAAAAGAGGGTTTCAATAGGAACTCTTGTTCCTTTAAAAACAGGATTTCCGCCTAAAATTTCTTTATCAAGTGTGATATAATTTTTTATAGTGTACATAATGTTTTTTCATTAAATTTTATTACTTCTTCTGAAACAAGTGGAGAATCTTCACCTTCACGAATTGCGTGAAGAAGAGCCATATCTTCCAAAACTTCTTTTATGACTTCTTCAAAAATATCTTTTTTTTCTTGAAGCAATTCCAAAAGCGCGGTTTTCATTATTTCTTTTAATTTATCATCAGCAACGGTAATGTTCATTTTTTTTACCCTTTCTACATTCAGACTACAAAAGTTTTCAAAACTTTTATGGATGCCTGCTTTCGCAGGCATGACAAAATACCTCAAGGAGATTTATTCTGGTTGAAACTTGTGAACTTCTTCTACAATAGTATCAACAATTTCACTTTCTTTTACACGTTTCACCATTTCACCTTTGCGATATAAAATTCCAACACCTTTTCCGGCAGCAATTCCAATATCAGCATCACTCGCTTCACCAGGTCCATTGACAACGCAACCCAATACTGCAACCTTCACAGGCTTTTTTACACCTTCTAAACGTTTTTCTAATTCTGCCATGATAGCAAATAAATCTATTTCAAGACGTCCACAAGTTGGGCATGCAATGAGTTCAACATTACGGCTTGCTAATCCTAACGAACGAAGAATTTCTTTTCCAACTTCAACTTCTTTAATTGGCTCATCGGTAAGCGAAACACGAATGGTATCACCAATTCCTTCTGCTAATAAAGTCCCGATTCCTACTGCAGATTTTATTGTTCCAACACGGGTAAGTCCTGCTTCTGTAACTCCAAGATGAAGTGGGATATCTGTTCTTGCACCAACTAATCGGTACGCTTCAATCATCAAACGAACATCGGTAGATTTTACAGAAATGATGACATCTTTAAAATTAAATTCATCACAAATTTCTACATGTCTCATTGCACTTTCAAAAAGTGCTTCAGCTGTTGGGTAACCATGTTTTTCCAAAATGTCTTCTTCGAGCGAACCGGAATTTACACCTATGCGAATAGGTATTCCTTTATCTTTTGCTGCAGTCAGTACTTCATGAATACGTTCTTTTGAGCCGATGTTTCCGGGATTGATACGGACTTTTGCAACTCCGGCAGCAATTGCTTTCAATGCAAAAATGTGATTGAAGTGAATATCTGCAACGATTGGTATTGGTGATTGACGAACTATCTCTGCCATTGCTTCAGCGGCTTCTTTATCATTTACTGTTACGCGAACAATATCACAGCCGGCTTCTGCAGCATCGCGGATTTGTTTGACTGTCCCTGCAACATCATCGGTTTTAGTTTTTGTCATTGTCTGAACAGAAATTGGTGCACCGCCGCCAACTTTTATTCCGCCAATGTTGACTTGTCGTGTTTTTCTTCGCACGCCAACTTTGTATGTTGGGTGATTGTTTTGTGTTGGTTGTTCTAATATTGGGAGTAGGGTTTCCATAATAATTTCTCACTTTCAAGAATTTTATAAGTTTTTTGGTATTGCTAATTAAATATAGATGGTACATTTTCAAAATAGATTCCCGCTAAAACCTGTCCTGACGACAGGTCAGGAACATGCGGGAATGACGGTGTTTTGTGATTGACTATGGTATTTGTATTTACCTTTATTCATCTATACTAATTTAGCAATGCCGTTTTTTTTATAAGTAGAAATATTAATGTAATTTTTTACTTGCTTCAAATAAAATCTTTTTTTCTTCTTCGGTTAAACTTTGATATCCACCACGACTGATTTTATCTAAAATCTCATCCACTTTTTGCTGAGAAATTTCATCTTCATTTTTTTTGTGGTTTTCTATGTCGTACGACTGAACATCACTAATGTTGCTATAAGAAGAAGGTGTGGATTGTTTTTGAGACGTAAAAATTTTTGGTGTGTTAAATTTTAACAAAGAGTTTTTATCTAACATTAAAAATAACAGACCTATTAATGCACCACCAAGATGAGCAATATGGGCAATTCCATCAGAACTTCCTACAGAGATAATTTCCAACACCATATAAAAAATGACAAAATATTTTGCTTTGATTGGTAAAAGGAAATAGATGTAAATTAATCTATCAGGAAACATCATTCCAAATGCAAGCAAAATTCCATACACCGCACCGGAAGCACCAATGGTTGGTGCAACTTGTGTAAATAATGGTGCGACAAATAAATTAGCAACACCACCACCTAATCCGCAAAGAATATAATAGATGAGAAATTTTTTTGAACCCCATGTATTTTCCAATTCCATTCCAAACATCCACAAAGCAAACATATTAAAAAAAATGTGCATGAAATCTGCATGCATGAACATGTAGGTAAAAAGTTGCCATGGCTGAAATCCCATCTCTAAAGGAAATAATGCAAAAAGTCGAAAAAGAAATCCACCTAAAGTAAAATCTCCTAAGCGAAAATTTCCTAAAAATAAAGTTACGAGAAAAATTGCTGCATTAGAAATGAGCAAAGTTTTTATTACTGGCGGAAAAAAAGAAAATCCACCAAAAAAACTGGGACGTTGATAACGATTCATGATTCAATTATAAATGTTCAATGAGCAATGAGAAATAATAGAACGCTGATTTTTATGATTATTAGAATGATTTAAGATTTTTTCACTGTAAATCATCACCATCATAAAAATCAGTGTTCCGCTTTTTTATTAAAAATGCAAAGTCTACACCTTGTCTGATAAAGCAGCAACTCCTGGTAAAACTTTTCCTTCTAAAAATTCTAATGAAGCGCCGCCACCAGTAGAAACATGGGAAACTTTTTTCTCTAATCCTATTTGAGTAATTGCTGCTGCGGAATCTCCACCGCCAACAATAGTTGTTGCTCCGAGTGAAGTTGCTTCTACCAATGCTTGAGCAATTGCCGTTGTTCCAATGGCAAAATTGGGTAATTCAAAAACACCCATTGGTCCATTCCACACAACGGTTTTTGCATTTGTAATTTCTTTGGAAAATAATGCAATAGTTTTTGGTCCAATATCTAATGATTGCCATTCTTTTGGAATCGCATTTTTTTCTACGATTTTTCGTTGTGCATTATTATCAAAATTATCAACAACAACACAATCTATAGGTAAAAGTATTTTGACTTTTTTTTGTTCTGCTTCTTGTAACAGATTTTTTGCTAAATCAACTTTGTCTGCTTCTAAAAGTGATTTTCCTATTTCCAAACCTTGCGCTTTAAAAAATGTATATGCCATTCCGCCGCCAATAAGAAGTGTATCGACTTTTGAAAGAAGGTTGTGTATCACATCAATTTTGCCGGAAATTTTTGCTCCACCGAGAATGGCGATAAATGGACGTTTTGGATTTTCTACTGCTGTTCCAAGATATTGCAATTCTTTTTGTAATAAATATCCAGCAACGGATGGTGTAAGATGTTTTGTAATCCCTTCTGTAGAAGTATGCGCACGATGTGCTGTTCCGAAAGCATCATTTACAAAAACATCTCCAAGTTTTGCTAAGGCCTTGGCAAACTCGGGTGTGCTTTCTTCTTCTTCTTTGTGAAAGCGAAGATTTTCCAAAAGCAAACATTCTCCGTTTTTGAGATTTGCAACTACGGTTTCTACTTCTTTACCAATACAATCATGAGCAAATTGTACGGGGAGATTTAAAAGTTGAGAAAGTTTTTTTGCCACTGGTTGCAAACTAAATTCTGGATTTGGTTTTCCTTTGGGTCTTCCGAGATGACTCATGAGAATTGCTTTCCCGCCATCATCTAAAATTTTTTTAATGGTGGGAAGGGATTCTACAATACGTGTATCATCGGTAATATTTTTATGTTCATCTAATGGAACATTAAAATCTACACGAACAAGTACGCGTTTTCCTTGTAATGATATATCGTTGATGGTGAGTTTTGGCATAGGTTATAAAAAGTTATTTTTTCATTTTTGATGGGTCTTGTCTGCTATCAAAAATATCAGTGATGTATAAGATTTGCTTTTCTTTTCTGTAGATAATTTTATAATGACCAACAATAAGTCTACGATGATGTTTTTTCAAAACTTTGAGATACTCTTCTTCTTGTCCAATTGTAGGATTGTGGTGTAATGTTTGTATTGCTTCTATAATGTGTTCTGTAATTTTATACGCTATTTTTCTATTAGCAACATTATTGTAATATTGAAATATTTTTTTCAACTGTAATTTTGCCGGATGAGTAATTACTATTTTCATTTTACCATTGTTGCATTTCTTTTTTTACATTTTCTATATCTGTAAATAAGCCGGCGGTAATGGCATTTTCAGATTCAATTGCTCTATTTTGTAATTCTTCTACACTCATGGGGGTTATCATATATTTTGCTGTTTGTGCATAATGAACAATATTTTTTACCGCAGCAATAACAATTTCATCATTAATACTATCAATAGTAGTTTTAATCCATTGTTTTTCTTTAGGTAAGTTCATAGGTTTTCCTATTAATTTTTAGTTTTTGTAATGCTTCTTTAAGATGTTCTATAGATTTAATATAAGGATTTGGCATTGCTTTTTTTAGGGATTGTAATAGCGTTAGAGTTTCTTCATCATTCATTTTTAATGTTACTATTGTTTGAAGACAGGATTGTAATCGATAATGATTTTGAAGTTCTTGAATATCATAAGGATTTACATCTAACGATAAACCTTTCATTTCTTCTCTCAAAGCATTTTTTAGTGTTGTGCTCACTGTAGGAAGACTTCTTAAAATATTGTGTGCAAGAAAATATGGTTCCCCAGCATTGCTTGTATACCAATATTCTTGTGTTGGAATATATTTCATCCATTGTAGTAAATATTTTTCAATTTCCTTGTGCTGCAGAATAAGATTCTTTACTACTGCAAACGGATAACCTTCTTTTAAAGCATGTTGTAGAAGAATTTCCATTGAAGTTTCGTTGTTACATTGTAAGGCATCCCAAACATCTTTGTACAATAAACAATCTTGTGGAATATTTTGTGGTGGCGTTTCTTTGGGAATTCCTGCATTGTGCATTTTTTCATACAATGAATGAGTTTTAGTCTTTTCATATTCATTGCAAATTTCTTTTTCTAAATTTTTGATTGTTGAAAAAGTTTTTTTTGCAGGGAAGAATATTAGTGTTTCATTATGATGTAGACATGTAGGAAACTTACTTAACCACTCTAATGCATCTTTCTCCATATCATTATGATATATTATTGTGTACGATTCATTTCCATCTCTTCCATCATTCCCACGTGTAATGCTATAGGTCGTTGTTCCGCAATGAACACATCTAAAAATACCATCGTTAAGTTCTGGAAAAAGTACAGAGTGATGAAATACTGTATCACATTTACAGGCAACCTTCGATGTGTTTTCATGCATACTATTTTTTATTCTAAAGAAAATGGAAGTTTATATTCTTTTATAATTGGTTTTTCATTGCTTCGTACTTTCACTTCTACCTTTGCTTTAAGTTCTTTTTCTACCACTAAATAGTTTTTTATGTATGTATCAGAATGTTGCATCCAACTATGGTCTTCAATAAGATATTCTTTTGCATTTTGTTTTTTTGCTTGATATGCCCAACGCTCTACATGTAACGGTTCATAATTTACTATACTGCTGCTGCCAGCAATGGTGTACCATACTTGAATTCCCGGAACACCTTTATTTCCCATTTCAGTATTGTGCTCCACATAAATTTTTAACACACCATTATCTTCTAAATCTTTCATCTCCCACTCATCAATTTTTGTTTTGATGTTTGCCATAACGTTCTTCCTTTTTGTATAGTTAATAAATAAAAACGGCTGTTTTATTATTGTAATACAGCCGTGAAAAACAAAATTACAAAAATCCATTAAATTTTTGTAATCTAAATTTTATTTTAACAAAGTACTTATCTTCTTCACTAAATCTACAACGCGGCAAGAATATCCCCATTCATTATCATACCATCCGAATACTTTAACCATATTTCCCATTGTCATTGTTAATTTTGAATCTACAATACAAGAATGTGGATTGCCAACAATATCTCGTAAGACTAATTCATCTTCGCTGTATTCCATAATTCCTTTAAGAGATTTTTCTGCTGCGGATTTTAATGCAGTATTTACTTCTTCGCGAGTTACTTCTCGTTCTACTTCTGCAACAAAGTCGGTAATAGAACCGTTGGGTGTTGGAACGCGTAAAGAATAACCATCAAGTTTTCCATTAAGTTCAGGAATAACTTTGCCAACTGTTTTTGCTGCTCCTGTTGTGGTGGGGATAATGTTGATTGCGGCCGCTCTTGCTCTTCGCATATCACTGTGTGGAAGGTCTAAAATGCGTTGGTCATTAGTGTAAGAGTGAACAGTGGTCATCATTCCTTTTTTGATTTTGAAATTTTCGTGCAACACTTTTACCATTGGTGCAAGGCAATTGGTAGTACAAGAAGCATTAGAGATAACGCTGTGTTTACTCATATCTAATTGCGAATCATTTACACCTAATACAACAGTAAAATCACATTTTTTTGCTGGTGCAGAAATGATAACTTTTTTTGCTCCGTTTTTAATGTGGTCTATTGCTGCTTCACCATCGGTAAAATGTTTTAAGCCTGTGGATTCTATAACAACATCAATACCTAAATCTTTCCACTTAAGATTGCCGTGGTCTTTTTCTGCAAATACTTTTACAGATTTCCCGTTCACTTTTAAAGTATTTTCTTCTAACGCAACCGTACCGGGAAAATTTCCGATAACAGAATCATATTTTAATAAATGTGCAAGTGTTTTTGCATCGGTAATATCGTTAACGGCAACGATTTCTATTTCTTTATGTGAAACTGCTGCACGAAAAACATTTCGTCCTATTCTTCCAAATCCATTAATTGCTATTTTGATTGCCATTGTTACTCCAAAAATTATTGTGATAAAAAATTTCTTTTGTCAAAAAAGGTACCAATAAATGAATGGAAAGTCAATGTAATCAATTATCAAGTGATAATGAACAATGGAAAATTGTTGTCAAAAATATAAAAGGACGGATTTTCATCCGTCCTACATAATTCAAATCATGATAATCTTTTTATCCTGAAAATCATGGTCTACTTCACCAGCATCATTTTTTTAGTTTGAGAAAAATTAGGAGTTTCAATTTTGTAAAAATACACACCACTCGGATATTGAGAAGCATTAAAATCCACACTGTAGTAACCAGCATCCTGCTTTCCATCCACTAAGGTTGCCACCTCTTTTCCAGAGACATCATACACAAGGACTTTCACCGCCTCATTCACCGGCAACTGATAATTAATCGTTGTTGTGGGATTAAATGGATTGGGATAATTTTGTGATAGTTCATAGGATGTTGGAATTATATTTTCAGAAGTTTTTGCTGCTGGTCCTATAGATACAGGAAGAACATCTTTCAAAATATAATTATTAGGGTCAAGAATTACATTGGTTGGCGGACTATTAAGTACAAACACAAAACTTTGATTTTGTTGGTCA
>CALETH010000069.1 GCA_937920105.1 uncultured Bacteroidota bacterium | reverse complement strand
ACTGTTTATACAATGTCACTATCTGGTTCCACATTGTATGTGGGAGGTGAATTTATTATGGTAGGAGGTCAACCAAGAAACCGTCTTGCTGCTATTAATACTTCAGATGGGTCTGTTACTACATGGAACCCCAGTGTGAGTGGTTATGTTTTCACGATGGTACTTTTCGGTTCCACATTGTATGTGGGAGGTAGTTTTAGTATGGTAGGAGCTCAACCAAGAAACCGTCTTGCTGCTATTAATACTTCAGATGGTTCTGTTGCTACATGGAACCCTAATGCAAATAGTACTGTTTATACAATGTCACTATCCGGTTCCACATTGTATGTGGGAGGTAATTTTAGTAGTGTAGGAGGCCAAGTAAGAAACTATCTTGCTGCTATTAACACATCAGATGGTAGTGTTACTGGATGGAATCCTAATGCAAATAGTACTGTTTATACAATGTCACTATCTGGTTCCACATTGTATGTGGGAGGTAATTTTAGTAGCGTAGGAGGCCAAGTAAGAAACTATCTTGCTGCTATTAACACATTAGATGGTAGTGTTACTGGATGGAACCCTAATGCAAATAGGACTGTTTATACAATGTCACTATCTGGTTCCACATTGTATGTGGGAGGTGAATTTAGTAGCGTGGGAAATTTAGCAAGAAATAAACTTGCTGCTTTTGATTATACAGGAAATATTACACCATGGGACCCTAGTATAAATGGTTCTGTTTCTACTATGCTACTTTCCGGTTCCACATTATATGTAGGAGGTAATTTTACTAGTGTAGGAAACCAACCTAAAGAAAATCTTGCTGCTGTTGATGCTATAACAGGAACAGTTGCTTCGTGGAATCCTAATCCGAATAATTTTGTTTCTGCATTAGCAAAATCTGGGAATCTTTTATATATAGGTGGCATCTTCGATACAATAGCAACACAAAAAAGAAATAAAATAGCGGCTATAGATATTAACACCAAGACTCTTACCAATTGGGACGTGAACCTTAATTTTCCCTATGTCAATTTTATCGCATTTGATACTCATTATGCCAGAGTATATGTAGGAGGTTATAGTTTAAATGGAAGACATCTTGCTGCATTTACTAATCCTGAAGATGTTAGTTTATTGGTAGAACACAAACCCCAGCCAATAATACCAATGACAATGTTATTATCCCAAAATTATCCTAATCCATTTAATCCTAATACTACTATTGCCTATCAACTATCAACAAAAAGTTATGTTACTGTAAAGGTCTATACTATTTTAGGAGAAGAGGTAACAACATTGGTGAACGAAGAACAATCAGCAGGAACACATCATATTAATTTTGATGCAAGCAAACTTTCCAGCGGAATCTATTTTTATAGATTGATAGCCGGAAATTTTACCGAAACCAAAAAAATGGTATTGATGAAATAAACCAATGTACAGTCATTCCCGCGAAAGCGGGAATCCACAAATAATAAAAACCCTGTTATTTTTAAAATTAAGATAATAGGGTTTTTTGTTTCTCGTTAAAAAGTTAAAAAATTGCTTCATGGCTTTCATTCCTTTATATTTATACAACAATTTTATAAACATATAATTATCTTATGAAAAAAATACTCTTTACCATTCTCGTTACTCGTCTCGTTTTTCTCACCAACCTCTCTTTTTCACAAGAAGAAGCATCCACTCCCACTGAAATACCAACAACAATTCCAAGCACTATCACTGGTGGGCTTGGTTTAACATGGATAGATGGAGAAATGTACTATCTTGTTAATGTTTCTCCGGATTTATCGTTTGGAAAATTTGGTGCAGGTTTGGATTTGAGTTTACACATCAGCAGTAAGACCAATAAAATTCGCCATGAAGATTTTGATGAAGGATATGATTACATTCGCCTCATTCGATATTTAAGTTGGGGAAAACGAGGTGATGATGTCTATGCACGTTTGGGTATGTTAGATTATGCAGAACTCGGGCATGGTTCTATTATCTACATGTATAAAAATAGTCCAAGTTATGATGCACGAAAATTAGGAATGGAATTGAATCTTGATTTTGAAAAATTTGGTTTTGAAAGTGTCTATAGTGATTTTGCTCGTGCTGGTTTGGTTGGTTTGCGTGGATATGTAAGACCTCTTCAGTTTACCGAACTTGCAGAAGTTCCCGTTATTGGCGGATTTGAATTTGGTGCAACTTATGCAGGAGATTTACGAAGTGACTCGCGAGATGTGAATATATACTACGACCCTCTTAGTGACCCAATTAATCCAAGTGCAGGAATTTTTCAATCAAAACAAAATGCTGGAAGTTTAAACATTATTGGTTTTGATTTAGGTCTGCCCGTTCTCCGCATTCCCACAATAAATTCTACGCTGTATTTTGATTTTACAAAAATTCTCAATTTTGGAAGTGGTGCAGCACTTGGTTTAAAAACAGAATTTTCCGGACTTGGTTTAGTAAAAATTCTTGCTAAACTTGAGCGACAATTTAATGGTGATAAATATCTTCCAGGGTATTTTGATACATTCTACGAACTTGACCGTTACCTTCTTACACTTGATACTAATAATGTTGTAACAACATTTTCTACCAAAGCACAAACATTGGAAAACACCATTTCACCGGGTCCAAGTTTATATGGAAGTTTATTGGTAGATGTATTAGGAACAATTCAAATTCTTGGTAGTTATCAAAAATTTGATAACTATGCTCAAAGCGGAACACTTCATCTTGAAACATCAACAGGAGAAAAAATTCCGATGGTTTCTCTCAAAGTTGGATATGACAAAAGAAATATTGAGGATAATAAAGATGTTTTTACACTTGACGAGCGTTCATTATTGTACGCAGACGTTGGTTATAAACCATATCCATTTATTCTTGTTTCTCTATTATATATATGGACATTTACTCAGGTAACAGATGAAGCAGGAAATATTAGTTATCAACCACAAAAAAGAATAACACCAAAAGTTTCATTTTCATTTAGTTTCTGACCATGATTTGACCACGATTTTTAGGATTTAAAGATTGCTTTGATAAAAAATTGTTATCATTAGTATAGTGAAATTTTCAATCATTGTAATCATTATTATCATTTCATCATAGTTAAAAATGAATTACAAAAAAAAATTTGGAGTAGTTTTTACACCACTTATTTGGGCAAAAAAAATAGTGTTGCAGCATTGTTATAAAGAATGGTTGAACGGTGCAACTATTCTTGACCCAACTGCTGGAAATGGTGTTTTTCTGGAAAGTTTTATTGCTTTAGCAAAAGAAAATGGAATTGCTTTAAACAAAGAAAATCTATCTCGTTTGTATGGAATAGAATTGTATCCACGGTACGTTGAGAATTTTTTTGAAAGAATGCAATCACAATATTCCATTCAATTTCCTAAAGAAAATTTTATTTGCGGAGATATTTTATTTCAGAAAAAAAATATTAAAGCACATATTCTTGTTGGTAATCCGCCATGGGTAAATTTTACAGATTTAGATGAAATTTATAAAGAAAAAACCAAACATCTTTTTATAGAATTTGGTTTGATAAAAAATCAAAGAGACCTTTTATTAGGAAATTCCCGCACCGATATTGCCACACTTATTCTCGCAAAAGTTCTTCATGATAATTTACAAGAATATGGAAAAGCGATTTTCTTTTTACCACTTTCAATTTTTTTGAATGATGGAGCAAATCAAGAATTGCGAAATTATAAAATAAAAGGAGTAAATTTTTGTGTTGATGAAATAATGGATTTCAACGGAAATAAAATTTTTGAAGATATTAACGGAAGATATGGAATTGCAAAGTTTTACCGTAATCGTGAACAAAAATTTCCTATTTCTTATTATATTTTTGAAAACAATAAATGGCAAAAATTTAAAGCCAAACCGCTTTTTAATTGTACAGACTCATTAACAATTTTTGATTGCAAGGAAAAAGAAAAACGTCTTAGTGGATTTCAAAAAATTATTGTACCAAAACATTCACAACCAAGGCAGGGAATTAATACTTGTGGGGCAAATGACGTTTTCTTTTTTCATCAGTTTAAGTTTATTACAAAAAATACTGTTGAATTAAAAAATAAGTATGGTGATACAGTTAGTGTAAATGCAAAATATGTGTTTCCACTAACAAGTTCTTCTACATTAATAGAAAAAAATCCTACACCAGAAAAAGTTGCCCTTGTTCCACATTTTGAAAATGGAAGACCTTTAGAAAAAGAAGTTTTAGAACAAGAAACAGAATTGTTTCGTTATCTTAAAAAATATAAAGTGCAACTTCAAAAGAGAAAAGGAATTCTTATCAATACATGGATACAAAAAGGATATTGGTGGGCATTATTGGGAGTTGGTTCGTATAATTTTTTCCCCTATAAAATTATGTGGAAAGCATTTGGTGAAAGCACTTTTGAACCAAAACTTTTACTACCAGATAGTCGTTTTGGAAGTTGGCAGGGAAATCAATCACTCAATGCGTATATTGGAACACAAACTCTTGATGAAGCAAAATTCATTTTGAAAAAATTGCAAAACCCGATTATTCAAGAATATCTTAGTTCTTTGCGGATGCAAGGTACATGCAACTGGGCACAACCCGGACGTATGAAGAAATTAATGGAGTTTGTGTAACAGAAAAAATCAAGTGTATGTCATCGTATGTTCAGATTCCATAGAAAAAAAGCGTCATTCCCGCACGTTTTTAGCGGGAATCTATACATTAAAATATTTCTGGATTCCTGCTTTCGCAGGAATGACAATATTATCATTCTACTCATTATCTAAAAAATCTTATGCGAATAAAAACTTTTCTTTTCATCTTTATAATAGGAGGATTTATGCCAAAAACTGTTTCTGCAAGTCCATCAACAAAAAATATTTCTTCAACAATTGCTGCTGTTACTGTGTACAAAGACCGTGCATCCGTTATCCGAAAAGGAAAAACATCGCTTTCAGCAGGAACACATTCTTTATTCTTTACTAATCTTCCAATAGAAATTGTTGACCAATCCGTACGAGTTTCGGGTGAAGGAGAAGGTGCAAGAATTCTTGATGTAAAAGTAGAAACAATGTACACCGATACCATTCCTCAAGAACGATTGCGAACACTTCAAACACAATTGGAAGAATTGCAAGAGGAAATGAAAACTGTTGATGATAAAATTGTCGTATTGCAATCTCAATTAGATTTTATTAATAAAATAAAGATTGAACATGCAGATAATATCAGCAAAGATTTAAAAATTACACGTCCTACCGTAGAAGATTGGCAAAAAGTATTAGGATTCTTTAATACGAATATGACAAAATTATATTCAGACCTTCGTAAATCCAATCTTGAAAAAAAAGAACTTCACAATAAAATTATCGCGGTGCAAGAAAAAATTCGCACAATTTCTCCTAACAATAACAGAGCCACAAAAACAATTATTGTAGAAGTTGAAGTAACAAAATCTGGCGAGTTTGTTTTACTACCGCAATACGTTATTACCGGAGCAATGTGGTATCCGCAATATGATATACGCGTGAATACAGAAAATAATTCTGTGCAGTTGGAATATAGAGCAATGGTGCAGCAACGCACCGGTGAAGATTGGAATAATATTGAACTTGCACTTTCTACTGCAAGACCTGATATGAAAGGAGAAATGCCGGAACTTTCTGCATGGTATGTTAATATTTTTGCTCCAGAAGTTTTTGGTAATGTAAGTGGAGGACGTTCACAAGATAGAAATCGTCCATTAAAAAAAGCACTCAATCTTAATCAACGACAATTATTGAATGATGTTAAAACAGAAAAAGAGCGAAGCGATGAATTTGCTCCTGTAATGGAAGAACCTGTTGCGTCTGTAGAAACACAAACAACATCAGTGTTACTTCGCATACCTACAAAATCAACAATTCCTTCGGATAATGTTTCACACAAAGTGACAGTTGCAATAGAAAAACTCAAAGCAGCATTTGTCTATACATCCACACCAAAACTTTCTCAGTTTGCGTATCTTAAAGCACTTATAGAAAACACCAGCGAAGTTCCGCTGTTAGCAGGAAACATCAATGTATTTTCGGATGAAGATTTTGTTTCTACCACTTCGATAGAAACCATTGTTCCCAACGAAAAATTTTATGTCTATCTTGGCATAGACCCAACAATAAAAATCGAACGAAAATTGGTGAACAAATTTACCGAAACCACTGGAACGTTCAGCAAAAACAATAAAATTTCGTACGAATATACTTTTACATTGGAAAACACAAAGAAAACTGCTCAAACAATTTTTGTGTATGACCAACTTCCGCTTTCACAAAATGAACAAATCACCATAGAACAACTTGAACCCAAAGAAAAAGAGTTGAAACCAAACGAAGAGGGATTTTTAATCTGGAAAAATGAACTTCAACCCAAAGAAAAGAAAACATGGAAACTAAAATATAGTATAGAATATCCACCAAACGTGAGAATTTCCGGAGCGGAATAAAAAGTAAAATGTCATGCCCGAATGTTGTTATCGGGCATCCAGAAAAATAGATTCCCGCTAAACTTGTCCTCAAATGTTTTTA
>CALETH010000068.1 GCA_937920105.1 uncultured Bacteroidota bacterium | reverse complement strand
AATAGTATATTTTTACTATTTTTTAAACATATTTTTTAATTTTTATATTCAATAATTGGCTATAAATAAACACTTACAATTTGTGAATTTTTTTTGTATTTGTCAATATAATTGATAAAAAAATCTATACTTTGTGATAAAAGTCACAAATTCTATAAAATACAAAGAACGGATTTGCATCCCGCATAAAACGGGACAAGTCCGCTCCTATACTGTTTTCTAACTTCTATATTCTGACTTCTGAATTTTGTCTTCTTTTGACTACTGATGATACTCCTGAATACTTTTTATCGTCAGCGTTCCTTCTTTCATAGTTTCAATTCCTTTTACTACGGCGGCGGCGGCGGAAAGTGTGGTGATGAAGGGTATTTTTTGTTGAACGGCTGCCCATCCAATGGCATATTCATCGTAACGGGCTTCTTCTCCCAATGGTGTGTTGATGACCATTTGCACTTCTTTATTTTTTATCGCATCAACGATATTAGGATTTCCTTCTTGTACTTTAAAAATTGAGGTTGCTTGTATTCCATTTTCTTGTAAAAATTTTGTTGTTCCTGTTGTTGCAATAATTGTAAAGCCTAAACGTACATATTCTTTTATAATATTTATTGTTTTTTCGTTTTTATCATTATTGTTCACACTCACAAAAATTGTTCCTTCAGTTGGCAACATACTTCCTGCACTGATTTGTGCTTTGGCAATGGCTTCTCCAAAACTTTCTGCTATTCCCATCACTTCTCCGGTGGAACGCATTTCGGGTCCCAAAAACATTTTTACTTTTGGGAATTTTGAAAACGGGAATACGGCTTCTTTTATCGCAATATGTTTTGCAGCGCGAAAATCAAAATTGAGAACGCCGAGTTCTTGCAATGTTTTTCCAAGCATTACTTTTGTTGCTATTGTTACTAACGGCATTCCTGTAGATTTGCTGACAAATGGTATGGTGCGTGAGGCACGTGGGTTGACTTCTAACACATACACAATATTATCTTTCATTGCATATTGCACATTCAAAAGTCCGATAACATTTAAACCCTTTGCAAGTTTTTTTGTGTATTCAATTATTTCTTGCAGATTTTTTTCTTGGAGCATTAATGGTGGAATTGAACATGAACTATCTCCGGAATGAATTCCGGCTTCTTCGATGTGTTCCATTACTGCACCAATGAGTACATCGTTTCCATCACTTACAGCATCGACATCAAATTCAAAAGCATCTTCCAAAAAATTATCTATAAGTACAGGATGTTCGGGAGAAATTTCCGCGGCTTTTTTCATATACTCACGTACTGCATCAGTATTGTAACAAATTTCCATTGCTCTTCCTCCTAATACATACGAGGGACGTACAAGCACAGGAAATCCGATTTGCTCTGCAACAGAAATTGCTTCTTCTACAGAAAATGCGGTTCCATATTTTGGATGTGGAATTTGTAATTCTTCTAATAATTTTCCAAATCGTTGGCGGTCTTCGGCAATATCAATTCCTTCGGTAGAAGTTCCGAGAATTTTTATTCCATTTTTTTCTAATGCTTTTGCAAGTTTGAGTGGGGTTTGTCCGCCAAAACTGACAATCACTCCATCCGGTTTTTCTACATCACAAACGTTGAGAACATCTTCTATAGTGAGTGGTTCAAAATACAATTTATCTGTTGTATCATAATCGGTGGAAACGGTTTCAGGATTGCAATTCACCATAATAGTTTCATATCCTTCTTCACGAAGTGCGTACACACTGCGAACACAACAATAATCAAATTCTATTCCTTGTCCAATCCTGTTTGGTCCGCCACCGAGAATGAGTATTTTTTTTCTTTGTGATGGAATTGCTTCATTTTCCTCTTCGTAGGTTGAATAATGATATGGTGTGTTGGCTTCAAATTCGGCAGCACAAGTATCTACTGTTTTGAAAACGGGATTGATGTTACTTTCTTTTCGGAGTGTTCGAATTTTTTCTTCTTCTATTTTCCAAATTGTGGAAAGTTGTTTATCAGAAAATCCGTACTGCTTTGCTTTGTGAAGAAGTGTTGTTCGTTCGGTTTCTAATTCTTCTTGCAACAATCTTCCTTCATGTTTTTGTGCAAAGAAAGAAAGTTCGTTTTCGCATTCTACAATTTGTTGGATATTAAAGAGAAACCATTTATCAATATGAGTGAGTTCGTAAATTTCATCAAGTGTTAAGCCAAGTTGCAATGCGTACCGTATATAAAAAAGATTGTTTGGCTTTGGTGTAGAAATTCTTTCTTTTATTTTTTTCAACCAATCATTTTTTTCTTGTTCGGAAAGTTTTTGAATTTCAATAACATCTTTTCCATCTGCACCTAATCCGCTTCTTCCGTTTTCTAAAGAGCGAAGTGCTTTTTGCAGTGCTTCTTTAAATGTACGTCCGAAAGACATTGCTTCTCCAACAGATTTCATTTGAATGCCAAGTGTTTCATCAACACCTTTAAATTTTTCAAAATCCCAACGCGGAATTTTTACAACAGTGTAATCAATCGTTGGTTCGAAACATGCTGGTGTTACTTTTGTAATATCGTTGGAAATTTCATCTAACGTATAACCAATCGCAAGTTTTGTTGCAATTTTTGCAATCGGAAATCCGGTTGCTTTTGATGCAAGTGCTGAACTTCGTGAAACGCGTGGATTCATTTCAATGACGTACATTTTTCCATTTTTTGGATTGAGTGCAAATTGTACGTTGGAACCACCGGTATCTACTCCGATTGCCCGCATTACTTTTATTGCGGCATCTCGCATAAATTGATATTCTCTATCAGTCAATGTTTGTGCAGGTGCAACAGTAATAGAATCTCCAGTATGAATGCCCATGGGGTCGAGATTTTCTATAGAACAAACAATAACAGCATTATCATTTTTATCTCTCATCACTTCCAATTCAAATTCTTTCCATCCAATAATTGATTCTTCTATAAGAACTTCACGAATGGGACTGCTATTGAGCCCGTGTTCAACAAGGGCAGAAAATTCTTCTCTTTTATAAGCAATCCCGCCGCCTGTTCCACCAAGTGTAAATGATGGACGAATGATGATTGGAAATCCGATTCTTTCTGCAACGCTCATTGCTTCTTCCACAGTGTAGACAAATTCTCCGCGTGGAACTTCTAAGCCTGCTTCCTTCATTGCTTTTTGAAACAACTGTCTATCTTCCGCTTTTTTGATTGCTTCAAATTTTGCTCCGATGAGTTCTACATTGTATTGTTCCAAAATTCCACGCTCGGCTAATGCAACTGCAACATTCAGAGCAGTTTGTCCACCCATTGTTGGAAGAATTGCATCCGGTTTTTCTTTTTGGATAATGCCTTCAATAAATTCTGGTGTGATTGGTTCTATGTAAGTTGCATCGGCAAGTTCGGGGTCGGTCATGATTGTTGCGGGATTGCTGTTGATGAGAATTACGCGGTACCCTTCTTCTTTAAGAACCTTGCATGCTTGTGTTCCGGAATAATCAAATTCGCATGCTTGACCTATAATGATTGGTCCGCTTCCGATGATGAGGATAGATTGGATGTCTGTTCGTTTTGGCAAGATATATATAATTTAGATTATTAAATATGTCATTTCTAATTTTCTTTTAATATACAACGAAAAAAAATTTTCTCATAGTCATTCATATAATCATTCCATCATAGTTTAAAACAGCATATATCACAAACTGTACTTGCATTTCAATAAAACCTTTTGCAATTTTTGAATAGAAAAAATCTATGGTAGAAAATTTACGAAAAAATATCGGAATTAGATTAGCACAGTTCAAGTTTCGGAAAAAACTTTATCCAGAAACAACATTTAATAATGCCTATACGCATGCACGTTCTATTCTTATAATTGTTCCAGAAAATATCGAACACCGTTCACAAGCAAATTCTTTACTTACAACATTGTATAATAGATTTCGTGGAAATAAGATGACCATCATTGCTCCTATTTCTACCCATGTTTTACCAACTTCTATGACACAATGTTCTATTATTCCTCTCTCACAACAACAACTGAATTTCTTTTTTCTTCCCAAAACACAATCAATAGAAAAACTTTTCGCAGAAAAGTTTGATATTCTCATTGATTTAAATTTTTCTATCATTCCTCTAGCAGCATATATTTGCAGAGGAATAACAGCAAAACTCAAAATTGGTTTTGTAAAAGACGACGCTGATATTTTTTACAACTTTCAATTACAAACAACAAATACTAAAACACCAAAATTACAATACGAATTTTTACATCGCACATTAACTATGTTTTAAGGAAAAAATATGAAAATTGACATTAAAAAAAATACTGATTACACCATCGTTACCATTAAAGACCACAAATTAGATGCAACAATATCTTCAGAATTAAAAGCAGAACTTCTCATTCTCTGCCAACCACCATTACAAAATCTTATTATAGATTTATCACAAGTAGATTTTTGCAGCAGCCATGGACTACGAGCATTATTGATTGCTAACCGACAAATGCGTGCATGTGGTGGAAAACTTTCTCTAGTTGGAGTTCAACCAAAAGTACAATCTCTATTAAAAATTTCGTATCTTGATACCCTCGCATTTACAGTATTTTCAACTATAGCAGAAGCAACAAAAAAACAATAACCATTAATTTATTTAAGGAGTTTTCTTATGCGTCGGTTTGCATTTATCATTGTATTGTGTTCATTATTTTTACATAATCAAAAAACATATTCACAACTTCCCTCTCTTTCATTAAGTTTAGGCGGAGGAATAAATTTACCTCAATCAGATTTAAAGAATTCTTATGGAATGACAAAAATGGGATACGCTTATGGGGGGAAATTTAAATTGGGATTGCCAGTTGTTCCACTCAATATTGTAGCACTGGGATATTATAATAGTTTTACTAACGAAACTGGGTATCCTATTGATTTCTTTTTAAAAAAAATGACCATTATTACTGTTGGAGCAGGAATTGAATATGTTCTTATACCAGCCCCAATTGTTCGTCCATATTTAGGAATAGATGCAACAATGAATTTGATTAGCGGAATACAAAGATATCCCGGTCCTGCAGACCAACCTTTAGAAAAAAATCTTGAACTAGCAAATCGCATAGGGATGGGAATTGGTTTAGGATTAGATTTTAATTTTCCACTTTCTCCACTCGCTTTTGATATAGAAGCAAAATATCGTTTTGCCAATGTTGTTGGAAAAGAATATAAATCAAATACTATAACAACATATTATCTTAATGATGGAAAAGCACCAGATAATCTTACAGACCAAAATCGTACATTAAATTATATCAATATTGTTATAGGATTAAAATTCAAAGCGTTTTAATTCAACAAAGTTTTTTATAAATTAGTCCCAATGATTTTTTACTATTCATTGGGATTTTTTATTTTCATTTTTTGAAAGGAGTTTTTTGTGAAATATTACATTCAATTTTTTACCATAATTACATTTTCAATCCTCTTCATTGCCTGCAGCAGTTCGCAAAAAACACAAACACCGCAAAACACGGAAAACTTTCCGCCTCAACAATCCTCTTCTACCGAAGGAAAAGATTTTAATCTCATCATTAACGAAATGGTAAATCTTCTCTGTAAATCCAATACCACAGGAAGAGCACAACGTTTAGCGGTAATGACATTCATTTCTACACAAAATAATGAAGCAAAAAATGAATTTGGAGAATACATAACCGAATCCACCATCAGTACATTAAATAACAAAAAAGATATTTTTAAACTTTTTGAACGAAAACGTTTAGATTTAATTTTTAAAGAAAATGCTCTTGTGGTAAGCGGATTGTTGGATGAAACACAAGCAAAAAAACTTGGTGAACTTCTTCCAATAGATTTAATTCTTTCCGGTTCTTACACAAAATTAAAAAATTATATTGATATCAATGCACGTTTAATTGATGTTGTTACCGGAGAAATTCTAGTAACATTTTCGGGAAGAATTGCGATGACTTCTGACCTTGCAACACTTTTTTCCAATGAAACAAATCAACAACAACAAACACAACAGCAAAATAACGAACCATGTAAAGAAACAAAACTTGCTTCAGAAAAAGTAAAAAAATTATTGAATGATTTAACTTCTTCAGAAAAAATTCAAACAATTGTAGATGAAGCAATAAAAATTCCATTTGATATGGAATGCGGACTTGTGCATTTCAGTATCATGCCAACATTTAAAAGAAATAATATAGAAAATCTCACCTATAAAAATTTTTTGATGAAAACATTAGGTACAGTTGAATATCCGGGAAATGATGACCGTGCTTATGATATATTCCAATATCTTGCGAAAGATAGCATTATTGATAACGAAGAATGGAAAGTTTCTCTTGCAGCACTACAAAAAATCGGAAATTATAGATTACGAAATTGTTTAGGAATTTTTCTTTCTACCAAAAACGAAGAAAAAATTATAAAACAACGTATCGACGAATATTTTACTTTAGCAAAAGCCAACAAAATCGGATTACCAACTCCCATTGATTTTACGAAAGCATTTTTTGCAATGGTGCAGGGAATGTATAAAGTTGATAATAAATACGGCATATATTGTTATGAACAGTACGCTCCACTTGTTGTTTTAGATAAAACTACGTACAAAGATTTTTATTTTTATCTAAAGAAAATGTATGAAGAAGAAGCAAACCCTTCTAACAAAAAAATGGTAGTAGAATGGATTTCAGATTTTTTCGACAAAGCAGAGGCAACAGAAAAAAATGCGGAATATTTATATGATTTTGCAAATGAATTTAAACTTTATGAAGAGCATGAACCTTATGCAAAAGAGAAAAATAAAAAAATCATGCAAAACTTTCCCGAAAAAGATTTACAATATTTTATTGGCTTATCAAAAAAGAAATTTGCAGAATATGCTGTATTAACTCTTTATAGCAGCCAAAGAGATGACCGAATAGATTTTTGTCTTCGCTATGGAATACCAATTTCTGGAATTATTCCTACGATGGAAGAAGCGAAAGAAATTTTGGATGGAAATGACTGGAAAGAAAAAATGCGCGTGATGAAACTGTTAGAAAAGATGGGAGCACAAACAAAACCATTAGAAAAAACGTTTTTAAAAATTCTTGATGCGCGAAACATAGAACACAAAAATGAACTTAAAACCGTCCAAGAATCTGCATTACTACTTTTAGGAAGTTTAAAAAATTCTAGTCCAAAAGTTATTGCGCCAATGATTAATTCTTTAAGTGGATATGAAGCAATTCTTCCTGAAAAAGCAATCGAAGCGTTAGTGAATATTGGAAAACCCGCCGTTCCTGCATTATTAAAAAAACTACAATCTTTAATACGTTACCACTATAAAACCGGAGAAGCCATTGCTGATGATGGTGCTACAACCTATCGCATTATTTCCATTTTGGGAAGAATTGGAAAAGATGCTTTGGAATCCAAAAAATTTTTACAACAACTTGTTGATAAAAATCTTAATAATAATAGTGATACAAAATATATACTTGAAGCAGCAATACAATCAATGGAGTAAAAAAGTTTTCAAAACTTTTGTAGTCTCAATGTTAATCCATTATCACCTACCACACGCTTCTTGTAAAAAATGCACAAGTGGTGATGCTTTTTCACAAATTGTTGCAACCTCTTTTACAAAATTTTTCTCATAACATTTTTTTTCCGGCAACGAAACACCAACAAAAAATTGCTTCAGTTTTAACCACTCTATCATTGGATGATTTTCTTCAAATCCTTTTGGAACACGTTGTAATTTTGTGCCATCTATTTTTTTAAATTGTGCAAGAAATTTTTTGTCTTTTATAATAGATAAAAATTCTTGTGAGTGTTCTGCAATTGCGGTGCGAATATTTTTTAACTGGTCTCCATTCGGCATATAAATTCCTCCGCCAACAAAAATTTCTCCGGGTTCTATATGCATGTAATATCCAACTCCCTCAAGCCCTTTTTTGTCTCCAGATGGAATAAAATGTGCAGCAACGTGAGTTTTGTACGGAGTTTTATCTTTACTAAAACGTGTATCTCTATGAATGCGAAACAATGAACGTTTTGGATGAACATCACATTCAGGAGAAAATTTTTGAAAGGGTGATTGTAATGAACATATCAAACTTTGCATTGGAAATTTCACATGTTCTTCATATTCACCTTTGTGGTTTGTGAACCACTCACGAGTATTATTTTTTTTTAGTTTCTTTAAAAACTGAATTCCCTCTTTAGGAAATCCCTCAAACGGTGGAAACATTTCTTCATCAAATATTTTCTGCATACTACCTTTCATTAAATAAAAAAAGATAAAGAATATTTTTCTTTATCCAAAAAATTTTCTCAAAAATACTTGACAATTATTATCAAAGATTTTACATTTTTTAAGTGGTTATGATTAACCATTTATATAAACAAAAAATATTTTTGTATTATAATATGTTTTTTATTTTT
>CALETH010000067.1 GCA_937920105.1 uncultured Bacteroidota bacterium | reverse complement strand
TTCACACTTTTTCATTTCATCGCCCTGCTTCACTCACAACCTAAAATCCAAGAAAACTCTGTTGTTTTCACTTACACTAAATCAGCAAAAGATGTTTTTGTTGCTGGTGATTTTAATGGTTGGACGAAAGATGAAATTCGCCTGCAAAAAAAATCTGATGGAACATTTTCTACATCGTTATCATTAAAACCCGGAATTTATCAATACAAATTTTTTGTTGATGGAAAATGGATTTTAGATAAAGATAATTCTGCAACTATTAATAATTACAATAATACAGATGTAAATTCAGTTTTTGTTCTCACTGATGATAAAAAAATTCTTCTTCAAAATGAACAACCAAAAAGTTTAACTCAAAATGATAACTATCCTTCAAGTGGCGGAACGTTATATCTCAATATAATTTGGCATCAACATCAGCCATTGTATCTTGACCCTGCAAAAGACCAACTGCAAGGTCCGTGGGTTCGCACACACGCCACAAAAGATTATTATGATATGGCTGCAATTTTACAGCAATATCCTGATGTTCATTATAATGTGAATCTTACTTCATCGTTATTATTTCAATTACAAGAATATTATGTAAAAAGATTATCTCCTTTTGTTGATGTAAAAAATAATCGCGTTGATACAAAAAGATTTTTTGAACAATGGAAAGATAAAACTGACCCTTGGATTGACTTGGCATTAAAACCAACAAAAGATTTTAATGAAACCGATAAAAAATTTCTTCTTTCAAATACGTGGAATGCTTTTGGAATCAGCGAAGTACAGATTGAACACTTTCCACAATATGTTGCATTAAAAGAAAAACTTACTCGTAAAGAAAATTTTTCTGAACAAGAACTTCGCGAAATTAAATTCTGGTTTTACCTTGCTCATTTTGACCCGGATTTTTTAGAAAAAAATGTTGTTCTTTCTGATGGAACAAATGTTAATCTCACCGATATTATTGAGAAAAAAAATGATGGGAAATATGAACTCAAAAAAGAAATCACTGAAGAAGATTGCAACAGAATTATTGCAGAAACTTATAAAATTTGTTCCAACGTTATTCCTATCCACAAAAAATTATTATACAATTACAAATCTCACACAGGACAAATTGAAATTGCGACAACACCATTTTATCATCCCATTCTTCCACTCATTTACGATAATGCATTAGCAAAAATTTGTCAACCGAAAGATGTACTTCCGCAACGTTTCCACTATCCACAAGATGCTGATGCACAAGTGGCAAAAGCAGTTCATTTTTATAAACAAACATTTGGTCAAGTACCGTTAGGAATGTGGCCCGGCGAGGGTTCTGTTGCGAATGAACTTGTTCTCACGTTTGCAAAAAATGGTATTCAATGGATTGCAACTGACCAAAAAGTGTTGGCTCGTTCCTTACCTTCGGGGCAAGAAAAATATTTTCCCTATAACATTTCTGATAAAGAAAAAAAATCTTCTTTAGCAATTGTATTTCGTGATACAGAACTTTCCGATAAAATTGGATTTACGTATCAAAATTTTGATGGAGAAAACGCAGCCGATGATTTTATCAAAAGTATTTTATATTACGCTCCAAAAAATGGTGAGCCGGATAGATTGTTAACAGTTATCCTTGATGGAGAAAATGCGTGGGAATGGTATAGAAATGATGTTGATGGAAAAACTTTTCTCAATGCATTATATCGCAAACTCACAGCGTTGTATAAAACACAACAAGTTGTTACTGTAACGATGTCCGAGTATATGTATGGAAATCCGAAAAGAAATGTTGCTGCACATTCTGTATCAACAATGAAAAAATTAGAATGGCTGCATCCCGGCTCTTGGATAAATGCAAATTACGATACTTGGATTGGTGAAAAAGAAGAAAACCAAGGATGGGAATATTTATTAACTGTTCGTAATGATTTGGAAAATGCAAAAATTCCACCTCCGCTTCCTTCCGCTTCTGAACCAAAAAAAGAAACAAAAGAATGGTACGCTTATAAAACATGGGAAGCGATGTACGCTGCGGAGGGCTCAGATTGGTTTTGGTGGTATGGTGATGACCAACTTGCTCCTGCTGGTGATAAACCATTTGATGATGGTTTTCTTACACACTTAAATAATGTGTATATGTTTGGGAAAAAAGCCGGTGGAAAGTTTCCACGGCGAACTTTTGCTCCGATTATTGCAGAAAATAATCCGCTAAAAAATACTAATGCACAAGGTGTAATGGCACAAAGTGCAAAAGTTTCTGTATTATTTCAGTGCGATGCTCGTAATACAAAAGTCTCTGAAAATATTTTTATTGTTGGAAATACAGAAATGTTAGGAAATTGGAAACCAAATTTTATAAAAATGTATGATAATGGTACGCATGGAGATAAAAAAGCCAACGACGGAATTTGGAGTTTAGAAATTCAGTTTCCCATCGGAACAGAACTACAGTATAAATATACCAACAGCGGAAAAATCGGTGAATGGAAACCAAGCGAAGAATTTCCACAAGAACATAGAACAATCACTGTGCAAGGAACAGAACAAATTATTACTAATGATATTTTCGGAAAGCGATAATGAAAAAAATATTATTCTCTAAAATTTTTCTTCTCATTATTTTTCTCGGATTACATTCCTGCACCAGCAAGTATGATGGAAAAATCCGCATTACTATTTGGCATCAAATGCGTGTAGATGAAAGAGAAATTTTGGAACGTCAATTAAAAAAATTCATGCAACTTCATCCCGAAGTGTATGTTGAACAAATTTATAAAGAGACGGAAGAATTACGTTCCAATTTTATTATTGCTTCAATTGCTGGACAAGGTCCTGAACTGGTGTATGGACCTTCCGACCAAATTGGTCCTTTTCAAGTAATGGATATTATTTTACCGTTGGATAATCTTTTTGATAGCACATATCTTGCACAATTCAATCCTAAAGCACTCACCTATTACAAAAATTCTCTCTATCAAATTGCGGATAAATTAGGAAATCATCTCACATTAGTTTACAACAAAAAATTTATTTCCACTCCACCAACGACAGATTTGGAAATGATTGAAATCGGAAAAAAAATTACAAAAGATTTAAATGGTGATGGAAAAATTGACCAATATGGTTTGGTGTGGAATTATACCGAACCATATTTTTTTATTCCATTTTTAAGTGGTTATGGCGGCTGGATAATGGATGATGAAGGAAAGCCAACATTAAATTCGCAAGCAATGATTGATGGTTTGCAATGCATTCAAGAGTTGCGTGATAAACATAAAATTATTCCTAACGAAGCAGATTATAATATTGCTGATATTTTATTTAAAGATGGCAAAGCGGGAATGATTATTAATGGAGATTGGTCGTGGTCCAGTTATCAAAAAGCAGGAATTGATATTGGTATTGTTCCTATTCCGAAAATCACGAAAACAGATTTGTGGGCTGCTCCGATGATTTCTCCAAAGGGATTTTCTGTTAATGCGAATATTACTGAAGAAAAAAAACGTTGGATTGCTGAACTTCTCAAATATTTGTTGGCACCGGAACAACAATTAGAAACGGCAAAAGAATTAAAAACAATGCCAACACAAAAAATTCTTTATGAAAATGAGTATATCAAAAATGATGAAATTCTTCGCAACTCACAATTACAAATAGAACGTGGAAAACCAATGCCGGTAGTTCCAGAGTTACGTGCTATTTGGGATGCAATGCGTCCGAGTTATCAAGCTGTTCTCAACGGAGCAAAAACTCCTGAACAAGCAGCGAATGATATGCAAAAAGATGCTTTGCAAAAAATTAAAGAGATGAATGAATAAAATTTCCCCTCCTATAAGGAGGGAAATTTTTTATTATGAAAAAAAAAATACTTGTTGCTCC
>CALETH010000066.1 GCA_937920105.1 uncultured Bacteroidota bacterium | reverse complement strand
CTCCACCTTTTGTCATTTGTTGTATATTCTTTTCTAATAAATTTAACATCCATAAATTTATACTTCCTTTTCTATTAGAAGAAAAAATAATACCATCAGTAATCCATTGTAATCCTTGAATTTTTTTCTTATCAAAAGTTAATTGTTGTTCTTGTTTATTTTCTAAATCATAACTATAAAGTTCTTGAATATTATCAGAAAATTTTCTTGCCCAAATAATAGATTTTCCATCAGAAGACCAAGAAAAATTAGGATTTCTATAGTATTCTTTTGAAAGACTATCTATAAATTCAAGTTTTTTATCTTTTCCGTCGGACGATACTGTCCAAAACTCTAATTGATTTGTATATGGTGGAGAAACCATATAACCAATGCGTCTACCATCAGGACGCCATTTTCCACTCACACCATTCTCAATAATTGCTTTTTTCTCTCCACCAAAAATAGAAACTACTTTTAATGTATTTTTAGCTAAAAAATTATCAACAGTTCCTTTATCTTCTCCATAACATATAGTACTTCCGTCAGGAGAAATATCAACACTGTTAATAGAAAGATGAGAAGAAACTATCTTTCTATATTTAGAATCAATAAGACTCATATAATAAACAGCCCATGTATTATTTTTATCTGCCGCAGCAAAAGCAATCCAATTTCCATCAGAAGAAATTGCGGCAGAAGAAATATTTGTGAATGGTAGTGAAAGTGTTTTTATAGTAGCATTAGGATTTATTTCTATAGGTTTCGGAATAATTATAAAATATAATAAAACTCCCATTATTATTGCTAATATAATAATAAAAATTATTACTATTGGATGATGTTGTAAAGTAAATTTTGTACGCTCAAAAAATTGGATACTTGTTTTTTCCCACGGTAGTACTATCCGATACACAGTTGTTTCTATTCTAATATTTTTAAGTTGACCTTTTCCTAATCGTATAATATCTGTCTGTGATTTATTATGGATTTGTCGAAAAACATCTTCACTAATACAAATACCTCCCGGTTTCGCTAATGCTTCTATACGAAAAACAATATTCACACCATCACCAAAAACATCTCCATCTTTATGAATAACATCGCCGACGTGAACTCCTATACGTACTTGAATATTATGTCCTACTGATGCCGTACTATTGTAATGATGTAATTGAGTTTGGATTTCTATTGCACATTGAACTGCCTTGTAAGAACTTTCAAATTCAACTAAAAATGCATCACCAACAGTTTTTATTTCTATACCTCCAAATTGTTGAAAGAGCGGACGAAGTTTTTTGTTATGTTCTTCCAATAATTCTAAAGCCAGAGTTTCATTTTTTTGAATTAATACATTATAACCAACAATGTTTGTGAACATTATTGCGGTAATACGACGTTGGTTAGTTGTTGAAAGATTCATAAAACTATTTAAAGGGTTGCTCTATAAGAACAAGTTTATTTTTCGCTTCATATTTAAAATATACCATCTCTGTTCCATCATAATTCATGTAGGCAGTATTGAGATACGGAAGTGTATTTTTTAATAAAGTAGGTTTTAAATAGGGATGTTGTAATTTCCATACTTCATTAATATCATCACTTTTATTTATAAGAAGAGTTTTTCTATCTGGTGAAATAAGAACGCCATAATCTGCCGAAAAAATTTTCTTAAGAGAATTTTGTGATTTTATCCATATTCCATTAGTTGCTGAACGAATGTCGTACACTAAAAATTTTTCTTCACCAATAAGTGGAAAGGTAAATGTTGAATCTTCAAAAAATGGTTTAATTTCCTCTTTATCAAGATAATATATAAATCCTTGTGTATTATTAAATAAATATAATTTTTTGCTATCAATCCATAAATATCCAGAATGGGTTTTGCTAACAAACTTTACATTCTGTGGATTATTAATGTCTAATAAGTAGATACTATTTGAGTCATGTGAACTTGATGATGTACGATAATTGTAAGCAATTTTTTTTCCATCAGGAGACCATATAGGATAGTCTAAAAATCCATTGATATTTGTTACTTGTTTAAGATGTGTTCCATCTCTATCTATTGTATAAAGATTAGAATTTTTTATGGAATCATTTTTCATGGTTTGCATAGAAAATACTATTTTTTTTCCATCGGGAGAAAATGATGCTTTTCCGATAAGAGTATTTTCAAAAGTAATTTGTTTAGAATCTACACTATCAACTTTAGTAATCCACAAGTTAGAAGAATATTGCATTTGAATGTAAGACAATTTTTTCTTATCTGAAGAAACCGTTGGTGAAACATCAATTCCACCGCCTTTAGTAATTTGAGAATACGTGTTAGTTGTTATATTCAACATCCAAAGATTAAAACTCCCACTTCTATCAGAAGAAAAAATAATTCCATCAGTAATCCATTGCACCCCTTTAATATTTTTCTTATCAAAAGTTAATTGTTGTTCTTGTTTTTTTTCTAAATCATAACTCCACAATTCTTGAATATTTTGAGAAATTCTTTTTATCCATACAATCGATTTTCCATCTGGTGACCATGAAAAGTTTGAACTCTTAGAAAAATCTTTGGAAATACTATCAACAAATTCAAGTTTTTTATCTGTTCCATTTGCAGCCATGGTCCAAAACTCTATTTGTTGTTTTTTTATTTGCGGGGGAAATAATAAATATCCTATACGCTTACCATCTGGGCTCCATTGAGCATTAGCAGCATTATCATTAATTATTTTACTTTCTCCATTGATGAGAAAAATAGTATATAATGTATTTTTATAGATATTTTCAGTATTTCTACCATGTAACTGTCCATAGCAAATCATACTTCCATCAGGAGAAATATCTACAGAATTTATATTAATATCTTTCAGAGAATCTGTTGTTAAACAATGTAGTTCATTTGTGCTCGTATTCATATAGTAGACGTTCCATCTATTATTTTTATCTGCAGCAGCAAAAGCAATCCAATTTCCATCAGAAGAAATTGAGACAGCAGAAATATTGGTAAATGATAATGAAAGGGTTTTTATTGTTGCAGCAAGATTTATTTCTATTGATTTTGGGGTAATGAAAAAATACAGCAATACTCCAAATATTGTTATTAATAGTACGATGAGGCTTGTTATGAGTGGATGATGTTGAAGTGTAAATTTTGTGCGTTCAAAAAATGGAATACTTGTTTCTTCCCATGGTAATACTATTCTATATACGGTTGTTTCTATTTTAATATTTTTTAATTGTCCTTTTCCTAACCTTATAATGAGTGTTTGTGATTTATTGTGTATTTGTCTGAAAACATCTTTACTAATACAAATACCTCCGGGTTTTGCCAACGCTTCTATACGAGAAGCAATATTCACACCATCACCAAAAACATCTCCATCTTTGTGAACAACATCTCCAACATGAATTCCTATTCGAATTTGAATATTATGCCCTGCTGGAGCTGTACTATTGTAATGATGTAGTTGAGATTGTATTTCTATTGCACATTGAACGGCTTTGTACGAACTTTCAAACTCTACCAAAAATGCATCACCAATAGTTTTTATTTCTTTACCTCCAAATTGCTGAAAGAGCGGACGAAGTTTTTTATTGTGTTCTTCCAACAATTCTAAAGCAAGAATTTCATTTTTTTGAATTAATGCACTATATCCAACAATATCTGTGAACATTATTGCAGTGAGACGACGTTGGTTATTGGTTTCAAAACTCATAAATGTTTTAAAAAATAAATAATACTAAAATATAATTCAAGAAAAAGAGAGTTACGTCACATTTGGAAAAAGAAAAATTTGTATTAATTTATAGAATAATTAATTATTTATAACTTCAAAAAAATAATAAAGGTATTACAATGAAAAAAGTCCTTTTTTTAGTTCTCTTCTCATCGTTTCTTTATGCAGAAGAAAATTCCTTAACAGGAAATTTACGCTTAGATTTATTTTCATACAATGATTCTCTCTCTTCATCTTCTTTAACACAAAACTCATACAATCAAAATTTTAAAAATCCAGCGTTGGGCGGATTATATTCTTTACTTATACCCGGCTTGGGACAATTTACTTCCGAACGATATACGAAAAGTGCAATATTTTTTGCAGCAGAAGTTGCTTTAGTAACGGCAACTATTCTATATAATAGTAAAGGAAATAGTAAAACAACAGAATTTCAAAATTATGCTGATGCCAATTGGAGCGCTGTTCGTTATGTTCGATGGGTAGCAACCCATGGAAGTAATGATTATGGTGGACCAGATGTAACATTGAACGAATTACTCAAAGACCCCTCTAATCTTTCACCAGAAAATTGGAACAATGTAAATTGGGAAAAACTAAATGAATGGGAATCGGCACAACACTCCACGGGATTTACTCATAAACTTCCTCTCCATGGTGAGCAACAATATTATGAACTTATTGGAAAATATCATCAATATAAATTTGGTTGGAATGATTTTGAACAAGACGCACAAGGTGTTCCTATTTCTGATAATGGAAATTATGATGATTTAATGAAAGCAGAAACACAAATTAAATCTTATTCAGTGGAACGTGGAAAAGCCAATGATTTTTATTACATTGCTGGTTGGACTACTGCTGCAATTGTTATCAATCATGTCATCAGTGCTGTTGATGGATATTTTTCCACGATGAGTTACAATAAAGAAATTTCTACTGAACTTGGAATTTCCCTGCAAGAAAAACCAAATGGTGAAATTACTATGATTCCAATGTTAACAGTAAAAGTTGGCTTGTAATTTTTATTTAGAGATGTCATATAGACTTGTCAATCCGCCCCAGCGGATTAAAAACTTGACAATTCTTTATCTTTTTTGGTATTGTTAATTAAGTATAAAAATTTGTCAATCTGGATTCCCGCTAACAACGTGCGGGAATGACGTTTTTTTTCTGAAATTTGATATGTGTAATAAGTTAACAATATTATTTTTTTTATTCTAAATTACTCAAACACTCAACTACTTATCTACTCCATCACTCCACTACTTTCCCACCTTTACAATATTTACAACTCCAGCAGAAAAAAATAAAATGTTTGCTAACCATGCTGTAAGTAATGGAGGTAAATCTCCATTATAACCAAACACATTACTAATTTTCATAAATGATAAATAGATAAAACAAATTGCTAAAGAAATTCCAAATTGCAGGGCAAGTCCTTTTCTTCTTTTTCCAAAAGAAAATGGTACACCAAATAACACTACAATCACACTTGCAAATGGATAAGAAATTTTACTGTAGAAATCTACTTGCCAACGAGCAACATCATTTCCACTGCGTTGTTGTGCTGTTATAAATTCTTCCATTTCATTGTAATTCATTTCTTCGGGTCGCTCTTGTTTTTTTACTAAATCTGATGGTTTAAAATGTAATGATGGGAATGGTATTCGTGTAATGGATTCTATGTTTTCTTTTTCAGAAAAAAATGTTCTCTTCACTCCATTGACTAAAACCCATTGTTTGAGATTATTATCCCATCCCATTTGCTGTACATCATAACGTTCGCGAATACTTATTAAATTAGAATCACTAAATTCTTGAATAGAAATTCTATTTCCCATCGCATTGTTTCCATCAAAATATCCAATCGTTACTATTCGTGTTTTTCCATCTTGTAAAAAAAGATTGGAACGAGAAAGATTTTCTCCTGTACGTTTGAGATGAACACGGCTAATGGAAAACATTTTTTGATTTGCTGAAGGAACAATCCATCCATTAAAATAAATGGAAATTCCACTCACTAATAAGGCAACAGCAACTAATGGAAACATATATCGATACAAACTCATTCCGGCGGCTTTCATTGCAGTGAGTTCGTTGGTATTAGAAAATTTTCCTGTAGTAAAAAGTGTAGAAAAAAGAATGGCAACTGGCGTTACTAATTTTATGATTTCGGGAATAAAGGCAAGATAATATTGAAAGACTATTTCTACAGGAACATTTTGGTCAATAAAGTCATCAATATTTTCAATAAGATTAACTAAAACAAAAATGAAGATGAATGTGATGAGACTAAATATTGCTGTAAGAATAAATTGTTTAAGTATGTAGCGAAGAAGGAGTGTCATGTAAATATTTTTTAAAAAATTATTCTCTAAATAATTTTGTGAAAATTTTTCTTTTGGTGAACCAACGTGTAAGCCAATCAAAACGTGGAAGAGTCTTTTCTCGCACAACTTGAATGGTTAAAACAATTCCCATTATTCCAACAACAATATTTCCTAACCACATTCCCAACCATGATGAAAGAATTTCTCTATCAGCAAGTTGTTCACCAGCCATCAAACATGCCCAATAAATAACAAAAAATAATAAACTTAACGAGGCAGCCATTCCAAAACCACCTTTTTTTGCCATCACTCCTAATGGAACTCCTACAAAAATAAAAATTATCGAAGCACAGGAAAGAGCATACTTTTTATGAATTTCTACCAAGTATTGCGAAATTGTTTTTTGAAAATATTCTATCGCAGAAATATCTGTATCTAATGTGCTTCTATAAGACATTAACTGACTGTTAAAATTCGTGTATTGTTGAAATTTTTCCCACGCAATTTTATTTGCCGAAGTTGAATCAATAGAGCCATGCAATAGTTTTTCCTGTAAACCTTTTTGCTGCAACAACATTCGTTCATAAATTTTTTGCAATTCCTTTTTTAAACTATCTACAACATACAACATTTCTCCAACATTCATTTCCCTATCTCCTCTTGTAAAGGCACTGGTAGATGAACGAGAAAAATCAAAACCACTTGTGGTGGTTGCAAGCCGCTGATGTTGAAATTCAATTTTACGGTACTCTTTATAATTTGCAGAACTGAGTTCATGAATTTCTCCATCATATAAATCCATCAGCAGTTTTCTATAATCAGAAGAAAAAGAAAGTGCACCGCGTTTTGCTGTGATGACGGTATTTTTATTGGGAGTGGTATAATCATAAATAATTACACCTTCCAATTCATTATTTTCGGGAAATGTTTTTCGTACGAGAATACTGTATCCGGGAAGTTCTTGAGAAAATAATCCCGGAACTAACGTTAAGGTTGGTTTCTTTCGTTGAATATCTATTCTTAATGTTTTAGAGCGATGATTCGCTTCTGGTAAAATTTTATTATTAAACTGTATCATCAAATAGGCAATAATAATACTGCAAAGTAATGGTGGAAACATAAGTTTATAGATGCTAATTCCACTGGCTTTCATTGCGGTAATTTCATTAGTAGAAGCCATTCCACCAAACGCCATAAGTGTAGAAACCAGTACCGCCATTGGTACAGCAAGCACCAACATCCATGCAAGATTGAGAACAATAAATTCTGCAATAATTCCTATACTTAAGCCCTTACCAACAAGTTGGTCCACTGCTTTCATCAAAAATTGGAGAACAAAAAGAAATAAAATTGTACCGAGCGTTCCAACAAACGGTGCAACGTGGGATTTTAGTATATAGCGGACTATAAGCATGAAACAATATACAATGTTCAATGCACAATTTACAATGAAAAATTGTTTAACTATGATTAAATGAAGTAGTTAAGTCTTTGAGTAGATAAGTAGGTGAGTAGTAAAGTAGTTGAGAAATTTATTTTTAAGATGCTGACATTCCTCAGCATGACGTTTATTTGAAATGTTATACTACTGAATTTTTCTCCTTCTCACTCCTATCTTCTCCATTCTGACTTCTAAATACTGACTACTGAACACTTCATTACAAATTGAACATTGCAAATTTTTCATTGTAAATTGTCCATTGATAGTAGAAACCTTTTTCTTTATACTATATCTGTATTTTATCCATTAAAAAAATTACAAACTATGCCAGTACATGTTATCGTAGGTGCGCAATGGGGAGATGAAGGAAAAGGAAAAATTGTTGATATGATGAGTAACAATATTGATATTGTTGCTCGTTATCAAGGTGGAGCAAATGCCGGACACACTGTTATTATTGGAGAAAATAAATACGTTCTCCATCTTATCCCTTCAGGAATTTTTCACAATCATGTGCAATGTGTTATTGGAAATGGTACTGTCATAGACCCCATTGCGTTGATGGATGAAATTGCCATGATAAAAAATTGTGGAATTGATATTGATGGACGTTTATTCATCAGCCACAATGCACACCTCATCATGCCCTATCATAAGTTGTTAGATACTATTCGTGAAAAACAAACTGGTGCAAAAAAAATTGGCACTACCGGACGTGGAATTGGACCTGCGTATATCGATAAATATATGCGAACGGGAATTCGAGTTGTTGACTTATTAGATAAAAAAACTCTTCGCGAAAAACTCACTCTGAATATTAAAGAAAAAAATCAACTCCTCAAAAAAATTTATGGTTCCACCGAACTCAATCTTGATTCTATTATAAAAGAATATCAGGCATTTGATAAAAAAATAGATTCTTATATTAAAGACACTTCTGCATTGTTATGTAATGCACTACAAAAGAAAAAAAACATTCTTGCAGAAGGTGCACAAGGTTCACTGTTGGATGTTGACCATGGAACATATCCCTTCGTTACCTCATCTAATCCTACCAGTGGTGGAGCGTGTACTGGATTAGGGATTCCGCCAACATCAATCAAAAAAATTATTGGGATTGTAAAGGCGTATTCTACGCGAGTTGGTAATGGTCCTTTCCCTACTGAATTAGAAAATTTTACTGGAGAAACTTTACGGAAAATTGGTGCTGAGTTTGGTGCAACAACGGGACGTCCGCGACGATGTGGTTGGTTAGATATTGTGAGTTTAGATTATTCTATTCGTATCAATGGAATTCAAGAAATTGCTCTCACTAAACTTGATGTGTTAGATACTTTTAATGAAATTCAAGTGTGTGTTGGATATGAACATAAAGGAAAAAAACTCCAACACTTTCCAACGGATGTGGCAACATTAGAAAACATCAAACCGATTTATAAATCTTATAAAGGATGGAATGAACCTATTGCTGATAGAAAAAAATATCATCAACTTCCACTCAACACTCGTAAATATATTGAAGCCATAGAAAAATATACCAACACAAAAATTTCTCTTGTTTCTGTTGGGGCAAGAAGAGACCAAACGATTGTTCGGTAAAAAAATATTCGTTAATTGAAATTATGTCGTCATGCTGACGAATGTCAGCATCTTACAACAAAGATTCCGAAACAAGTTCGGAATGACGCAACCTTTCTATTTTACAATTCACTCATCTTTATCAATGCAACTTAACGTACGAAGTCCACAATCAACAAAAATTAAATTTCTTCTTTTGCTTGTTGCATTTGGAATTGTTATACCGACTTTAATTTACACACACAGTTTAGTATTGCAATTACAAAATAAAGAACGAGAAATTGTTCGCTTATACGCAAAATCTTTTGAATACATCGTCAAACCATCAACATCTTCTACTGATTATAGTTTCATTTTTAATGAACTCATCACTACGATAGATTTTCCACTTATCCTTACAAGTCCCGCAATATCAGCAGAATCACTTCAAATTATTTCATGGAAAAATATAAACATTGATTCCACATGGAATGAACAACAACGTACAAAATTTTTTCATTCACTTATAAAAGAAATGGATGAAACTAATTCGCCCATTGCGGTAACATTTCAAGATAGTGTTGTATTAAATATGGTTCACTACGGAGAATCAACGTTCATCACACAATTACGATGGCTGCCGTATTTTCTTTTGGCAATTGGTTCACTTTTTATTTTGATTGGTTATGTGAGTTTCAGTTACATCAAAAAAAATGAGCAAAGTAATATTTGGGTTGGAATGGCAAGAGAAACTGCGCATCAACTTGGGACTCCGCTTTCGAGTTTAATGGGTTGGATTGAACTTTTACAATTACAACTTCCTGAAGAAAAAAAAACGCAAGAAGTTCTTGGAGATATGAAACATGATATTCAACGTCTTAACAAAATTGCCGAACGATTTTCTAAAATTGGTTCAAAGCCACATTTGAAAGAAGAAAATCTTAAAGAAGTAATTGAAAAAGTAATTCTCTATTTTCAAAAACGAATCCCGCAAACAGGAAAAAGTGTTGATATTAGTATTTCTTCAGATGAGAAAATTACCGTATTTATTAATCGTGAATTATTTGAATGGGTAATAGAAAACCTGATTAAAAATGCTTTGGATTCTATGGAAGAAAAAAAAGGAGCAATTACTTTTCACATCGAAAAAATAAAAAACTATATTATAATAGATGTGAGTGATACAGGAAAAGGTATTGAACAAAAATTTAAAAAAGATATTTTTCGTCCCGGATTTAGTACCAAAAAACGCGGGTGGGGATTAGGTTTAAGTCTTTCTAAAAGAATTATTGAGGATTATCACAAAGGAAAAATTTTTCTGAAAGAAAGTACTATTGGAAAAGGAACTATTTTTAGAATACGGTTACACGAATAATTTTTGTATATATATAAATATAAAATCCGTCATTCCCGCGAAAGCGGGAATCTATTAATTTCTGGATTCCCACTAAAAACATGTGGGGATGACAAAACTCATTAATCATTTTATAATCTTATGCCCTTCACAAAAATCGCAGCAATTCAACAACTACTTCAAGAAAAAAAATTCGATGGATGGTTATTCTACAATTTTAGAAATTCCAACATTTTTGCAACAAAAATATTAGAACTCCCAATAGAAACATTTCAATCACGAAGATATTTTTATTTTATTCCTGCAAAAGGCACACCGCAAAAAATTGTTCACAGTATTGAACAATTTACTTTAGACCATCTCCCTGGAGAAAAAAATATTTACGCATCATGGCAATCATTAAATAATCATCTTAAAAAAGTTTTGGCTGATAAAAAAAATGTTACGATGGAATATTCTCCAAACAATGCTATTCCCTATCTTTCCAAAGTTGATGCTGGAACAGTAGAATTTATTCGTTCGCTTGGTATCAATGTACTTTCATCGGGAAATATTGTTCAATATTTTGAAGCACGTTGGAGCGATGAACAATGGAAAGACCAACAAGAAGTTGCTGCAATTTTACGAAACACTGTAGATATTGCATTTAATTTTATCGGGGAATGTTTGCGGAATAACACAAAAGTTACCGAATATGATGTACAGCAAGAAATGGTAAAAAATTTTCGTAAAAATAATCTTAAATTTGCTACAGAACCAAATTGTTCAGTCAATGCAAATGCTGCAAACCCACATTACGAACCAACAAAAACCTCTCACAACGAAATCCATAAAGGAGATTACGTTTTGATTGATTTGTGGGCAAAGAAAAATAAAGTTGGTGCAGTCTATGGAGATATTGCGTGGGTTGCTTTTGCTGGAGAAAAAATTCCTGATGAATATCAAAAAGTTTTTGATATTGTAAAAGGTGCGCGCAATGCTGCGGTGGAATTTTTGAAAAAGGAATTTTCAAAAAAAGAAAAAAAAGTTCGTGGATGTGATGTTGATGATGTTACAAGAAAATATATTACCGAACGTGGATATGGTGAATATTTTATTCATCGTACTGGACATAATATTGGAGAAGAAGTTCATGGAAATGGTGCACACATTGATAATTACGAAACACAAGATGAACGCGAAATTATTCCCGAAACATGTTTTTCCATCGAACCCGGAATTTATCTTCCCAATAAATTTGGCATACGTTTAGAAATAGATGTTTATATTTCTAAAAATTATGATGTCATTATTCCCGGGCAACCAATCCAACAAGAAATTGTAAAGATACAATTTTAAAAACCATAGATAAACATCTGTGAAAATCAGTGTAATCTGTGGCAACTTTATTCACTTATTCTATTAAGGAGTTATCATGAAGTTACTTCGCGTCGCCGTATTATTCTGTTTTTTGACTTCACTTGCTGTGAGTCAATTAAAAATAGAAACAGAAAAATACACACTTCCCAACGGACTTCAAGTTATTTTGCATGAAGACCGTTCTGTTCCATTAGTCTCAGTCAACGTATGGTATCACGTTGGTTCAGGCAGAGAAAAAGTTGGCAAAACCGGATTTGCTCATTTATTTGAGCACATGATGTTTCAGGGTTCACAAAATGTTGGCGATGATAAACATTTTGAAATGGTGCAAGAAGCCGGTGGAGATTTGAATGGTTCTACCACATCCGATAGAACAAATTATTACGAAACCATTCCCAGCCAATTTCTCGAAATGGCATTATGGTTGGAATCCGATAGAATGGGATTTCTTCTTCCTGCAATGACACAAGAAAAATTAGATAATCAAAGAGATGTTGTAAAAAATGAACGCCGTCAACGATACGAAAATCAACCGTACGGAAGAGCATTTGAAAGAATTTTTGCACTCGCTTATAAAGCGGAACATCCCTACAATTGGGCTACTATTGGCTCAATGGAAGATTTAAGTGCTGCTTCAATGGAAGATGTAAAAGAATTTTTTCAGTTCTACTACGCACCAAATAATGCAAGTCTTGTTGTTGCCGGAGATTTTAACAAAAAACAAACAAAAGAATGGATTGAAAAATATTTTGGTTCACTTCCAAAAGGAAAAGAAGTCAGCAAACCAACCACTAATCAACCAACGTTAGAAAATGATGTTCGAGATTCTATGGAAGATAGAGTTCAACTACCACGACTATATATGGTGTGGCATTCTACTCCACTTTCCGGAAAAGATGATGCAGCGCTTGATATTCTTGCCAATGTTATCGCAGGCGGAAAAAATTCTCGCCTTTATAAAACCTTAGTGTACGAAAAACAAATTGCACAAGATGTTTCCGCGTTTCAATATAGTAGAGAACTTGCCGGATTATTTTTTGTAACCGTAACAGCAAAACCCGGTGTTACACTTTCTGAGTTGGAAAAAATTGTGAATGAAGAAATTCAAAAAATCCAAAATGAAGGTATTACAAAAAGAGAATTAGAACGAGCAAAAAATTCTATCAGCACATCCTTTATCTATGCACTACAATCAATAGATGAAAAAGCCGATAGAATAAATAACTATAATATATTTTGGAACGACCCCAATTATATTAACAAGGATAATGAACGTTATACAAAAGTAGAAGCAAAAAATGTACAAAATGTTGCAAAAGAATATCTTACTAAAGGAAAAGTTATTTTCAGCGTCGTTCCAATGGAAAAGAAAAATTAAAAATTTATTCGTCACGCTGTTCGCTAAAGGCGAATTGTTTCAGCGCCTGTACCGTTAAGATGCTGACATTCGTCAGCATGACGATAAAAAATAAAGAAAAAAATCTGTGTTCATCTGTGAAATCAGTGGCAAAACATTAAACAACAATTTTATTTTGGAGAATCAAAACAATGAAAAAAATAATTATCTGTTGCATACTCATTATGAGTGCAACACTCTATTCACAAATAGATAGGACTAAAAAACCAGAACCACAAGCAACACCAAAATTGCAACTGCCAAAAATTCAACGGGCAACGCTTTCTAACGGACTTTCTTTAATGTTGGTGGAACATCATGAATTGCCAGTAGTGTACGCACAACTGGTATTTCAAACAGGAGCAGCAAAGGAAGAAAAATCTGGTACGGCAAATCTCACTGCACAAATGCTAAAAGAAGGAACATCAAAACGAACATCATTGCAAATTGCTGATGATATTGAATTTATCGGAGCAGAAATTTCTATCGGTTCAAACTATGATGCAACATTTGCATCGTTATTAACAGTAAAAGAACATCTCAACAGTGCATTAGAAATTTATTCTGATATTCTTCTCCATCCAACATTTCCAGAAAAAGAATGGGAACGCGTAAAAAAAACTCACCTCACCGGATTACTTCAACAAAAAGATAATCCAAGAACAGTCGCAAACAATGTCTATTCTCAATCATTGTACGGAGCAAATCATCCCTACGGTCGCCCTGCAGAAGGAACAGAAACCAGCGTCAATAATATTTCACTTGCAGATTTACAAACATTCTATCACAGCAATTATAAACCAAACAACGCAACACTGATTATTGTTGGTGATATCACTGTAAAAGAAATTGTTCCTCTTTGGGAAAAATATTTTGCACAATGGAAAAAAGAAAAAGTAACCCAACCAACATTTTCTACTACTCCAACAATTTCATCAACATCAATTTATTTAATAGATAAACCACAAGCAGCACAATCCGAAATACGAATCGGTCACATTGGTGTTGCCAGAAATAATGAAGATTACTTCCCTCTTGTTGTCATGAATAATATTTTAGGCGGACAGTTCACTTCACGCATCAATTTAAACTTACGAGAAGCAAAGGGCTACACGTATGGATCTCGTTCAGGATTTTCTATGAGAAAAATGGCGGGACCTTTTACTGCATCAGCCGCAGTAAAAACCGATGTAACTGATAGTTCCGTTATCGAATTTATGAAAGAACTGAACGCAATTCGCAATGCAGATGTAACAGAAAAAGAATTAAGTTTAGCAAAAAATTCTATGGTACGTTCACAACCACAAGATTTTGAAACACCGCAACAAATTGCCGGACAATTAACAAATTTAGTATTGTATAATCTTCCAGATGATTACTTTAACACATCCGTACAAAAAATTGAACAAGTAACTATGGCTGATGTGCGGCGTGTTGCGGAAAAATATCTCAATCCAAAAGCAATGAATATCGTTATCGTTGGAGATAAAGAAAAAATACAATCGGGTTTAGAAAAATTAGGATATGGAAAAGTGAATTTGTTAGATACAGAAGGAAATAGTAATTGAAAAAGAACGATGAAAACATAATTCTCAATGGACATGAAGTTCTTAAAGGTACGAGAAGACTTGATGAAGAAAAACTGGAAGGATTTAACGACTGGAAGAAATTAGATACGTTAAGTTGCTTACAAGAAATTTGGTACAAGGGAAATCCAACACAATTGATAGATTACATAGAGAATAGAACTTTAATTGAATTTCTATGCTTACTCAATCACAAACAAAAAATAATTGACATTTCTAAAACCAATATAAAAAAACTCTCCATTGATACAACTTCAGAAGTAATTCTTAATGAAAAAATTGACACTTTAATCTTATTTGGAAAAAATTTAGGACAACTAACTATCACTAATTCACGCCAGGGAGAAGAATTAAACTTGTGTATTACTTTAGAGAAAGAAAAATTACCCGACTATCATCTCCCGCTATTAGAAGACTTGACACTTTTATATGTTCAAAAATTAAATATTGATGATCTTGCAGAATGGTATCCTAATTTGAAAAATTTATTTATTTCTGGAAAAACAGGGATTTTTGAAAACATACAATCATTATCAAAATTAAAAAATCTTGAAAAGATTTACATTGAAGATATGTTTGGGTTTTCTGGTGAAGATTTTCCTACTCAAGAAGGTTTGCCAAATTTACAACAGTTAGGCGTTCAAAGAATTCCAATTCAAGCTGCAAAAATAATTGAAAAATCTTTTAAAGATATTCAAAAATTAGAGATAATTGACCCTAAAAGTGATAAATGGCTACAAACTAACTTAAATAACCCTTTTCACCATTGGAGTGATAGTGAATATATTCCTAAAAAACATGCCAAAGAAGCATTTAATGCATATAAAAAAACCCTTGCACAATTAGAAAAACTAAATAAGCCATATAAAGAAAAAGAAATTAAAAAAATTTTAAAACAATTTGTAGAAATATTTAACAACATTGATAAAAAAAATTCGGTAGGTACTATTGAAGTAGAAGAAATAACAGATGCTTATGACTCATTACTCACTGCAATAAACATTAAAAATTCTTCTCCGTATTCTAAATGGTTTGACAAATGGAGAAGTTTTTAAATTTTATTCCTCACATTGCCTTTGCTTATTATTTTTTTTACTATACAAATACCATTCACATATTTTATCAACCATTCATTACAAGGAATTTTATGAAACAAACCATTCTCCGCATTACCAATACTGCATTTGCACTACTGATAACAACATCAGTAATGACAGCAAGCAATAAAACAATGCCAAAATTTGTTCAAGAATATATGTGGCAAATTGAACACGTCGAAAAACAACTCACCAGTCTCGAAAGTGCCATACCACAAGAAAAATATATGTGGCGTCCAGCAGAAGACGTACGTTCTTTCAGTGAAGTTTATCTTCATGCAGCCTTCGGAAATTATCTTTTTATAAAAACATTAGGAGCAAAACTCAATAACGATTTTAATTTTGTTTTTACAGAAGCAAAAAAATGGGACAGCCAAACAACTGATAAAAAAGAAGTCGAAACCATCGTAAAAAAATCTTTTGAAAATTTAAAAGATGCTGTAAAATCACTTAATGAAAAAGATTTAGAAAAAGAAGTA
>CALETH010000065.1 GCA_937920105.1 uncultured Bacteroidota bacterium | reverse complement strand
ACCATCACATAGATAATTTTTAAGTTTGATATACAACAAAAAGTATTTATATTTTTGATAAACAACATCACAAACTTTATTATAATTTTTTGGAGGTTTTATGCGTTCGTATTTTATCACAGTGATTTCAAGCATTGCAGCAGTTTTTATTATTGGTTGCGGCGGAAGTAAAACTTTACAATCTTCTTTACCATGTGACCCTGAATGGTTTAATAATATTCCTTCTGACCCAAATACTCTTTTTGCTGCAAAAACAGAAACATCACAAGATTATCAATTAGCAATAGATAAAGCAACACTTTCTGCTCGTACAGAAATTGGTAATCAAGTAGATTTGAAACTCACTGCATTAGAGAAAAATTTTAAAGAAGAGACTGGAACTGGTGAAGATGCGCAATTTCTTTCTATGATGACTCAAGCAAAAAAATCTGTGCTTTCAACAAGTCTTCAAGGAAGCAGAGTAAAAAGTGTAGAAAAATGTAAAGATGGCAATATTTGGCGTGCTTATGCTCTTGTAGAATATCCACTCGGAGCAGCACGAGAAGCATATTTACAACAATTAAAGAAAAATGAACAAATGTACACACGTTTTCGTGCTACACAAACTTTTAAAGAATTAGATGAAGAAGTAAAAAAATACGATGATTATAAAAAATCTCAAGGACAGTAAAAAAATACTCTAACAAAAGAAAAGAGACGGATAATATTTCCGTCTCTTTTCTTTTTATAAGATGTAAAACATTTCTACTTCAAATACTTCGGCAACTCCACACCTTCTTTTAATTTCTCATCAGAAATTGGTGAAAGTTTTTGAAGTTGTAACGGTACAACTCCCGCCCAAATATTAAGAGCATAATCTTCTACATCATCTTTTGGTGGACCTGTGCGAATTTTTGCTGATGCTTCTTCAATTGAAAAAGCCAACACCATTGTTGCATTCCATTCTTTTTGTGATGGTTTTCGAATATCGTTCCAACGTCCCGGTTGCATTTTATTAGTTAGTACTTCTAAAGATTTATACATTTCATCTTTATTGGTAATTTTTTTTGCTTCAGTAAAAATTATTACAGATTTGTAATTAACAGAATGATGAAATGCTGAACGAGCAAGTACGATTCCATTTATTTGGGTTACAGAAATACAAACAGGTAATTGTTTCTCCGCCAATTCTCGCATGTAAGAACTTCCCACAGAACCATGAATATAGAGTGTATCTTGAATACGACAAAAGCCCGTTGGGATTTGAAATGGTTTTCCCTCTTTTACAAAAGCAATGGTGCAATACAATACTTTATCAAGAATCGTATAAATTGTTTCTTTATCATACACGCCTCGTTGTGATAAACGTGTTATTGTAGTTTTTTCTGTTTGTGGGAATTTTTCTTCGCTCATTTAATTTTTTCCAACTCATTTTTAAGAAGTGTAATTTTTGTTACTGGAGTTGGGTCTACAGTATTATGCATTGCAAGATAATAACTCAACCAATCTCCTAAATACAACAATGAGAAAATTCGAGCAAGCAAAGATTCACCTTCACTATAAATTTCCGTAATTCCATCCGGAAATTTTTTAATGACGTGTTTTGTAATATCCATACGAAGTTGAATCCGTTTGTAATCTTCCCTATCTCGTAAAATAATAATGTGCATTTTTTTCATCATTGTTTGTAAAACTTCCCATCCAACAATTTCATTATGATTGAGTTCCGGAAATACATGTCCAAAAGATAATGTTTTTGCATTTTCCGTAATTTGTCCACGCCAACGCACATTCACCGCATCAAATTTATCTGCTGCAGAATAAATAATTGGTAATTTGTCTTTTAATTTTTTAGCAAGGGCTAATGCAGGATTTGAATTGCTTCTATATTTTTTAGAAAGTCTTTGTAAAAGATGTACCGTTTCTTGTATTTCTTTTTCTTTTGATTTCACAAATCCGAGTTTTGCTATCGTAATAAGTAATGGAAAAAATGAATATCCAACCGCAGCACGTGGCGGCAATCCACCGGGAATTTGTATAAATGGATGTTTGTATTTTTCTGCCATTGCTTTCACTACTCCGCCAGAAGTAATACATAAAATTTTTGCTTTCTTTTTTATAGCATATTTATAAGCAGCAATAGTTTCTTCTGTATTTCCAGAGTAACTGGAAACAATTACCAAAGTTTTTTCATCAACATAGTTTGGTAAATAATAATGACGATTTACTGAAATTGGAATTTTACATTCATCTGTTAAATATGAGCGAAGTAAATCTCCACCAATTGCCGAACCACCAAGTCCGGTAATAATAATATTTTGAATTTTTGTGATGGGAAATTGTATGTTTGATTTTTTTCCAATGGTGATTGCTTCTTCTACTTGTTGTGGAAACTCAAGTATAAGTTTTTTCATGTTAGAGGGGTCGTTTTTTTTCATAAAAATATGATAGTTTAAAAATAAGACCTCACAGGTTTTAAAAACCTGTGAGGTTTGTTAAATTGTTAGTCCATTATCGGCATATCAGGAAGTATAGTGTGAAGATGTTTTTTTAATATTTTTTTAATTTCTTCTTCTGAAGAAAGTGCTAAAACTTTTACTGCTAATTCTTTTGCTTGTTGAAAATCTACAGAACGAATTACTTTTTTGATTTCAGGAAGTAACGCCGGAATAACACTAAACTCATCCAATCCCAAGCCTAACAATAATGTTGTTGCTAATGGATTACTTGCCATATCTCCACACATTCCCACTTTCTTTTTATGCCTATGCGTAGTTGTTATAATAGTGTGAATTGTTTGTATCACTGCCGGATGAAATTCTTGATACAACGAAGATACTCTTTCATTTCCTCTATCAACCGCCAATAAATATTGAATCAAATCATTTGTGCCAATACTGATGTAATCTACCTCTTGTGCTAAAGTATCAATCAACATTGCTGCAGATGGAACTTCTATCATTATTCCGATAGAAATTTTATTGTCAAATGGGATATTTTTTTCTTGTAGATTCTTTTTTGCCTCTTTTAAATAGGATTTTATTTTTTGTACTTCTTGTAATCCGGAAACCATTGGAAATAAGATAGTAGCATTTCCTTTTTCACTTGCTCGCAACATTGCTTGTAATTGCGAAAGTAAAATTTCCGGTTTATCTAAAAGCAAACGAATTCCTCTCCAGCCCAAAAATGGATTTTCTTCTAATTGTGTTTGCGTTTGAAAAACATTTTTATCTCCACCAATATCAAACGTTCGCAAAACTACTCTTTGCGGAAACATTCTATGAGCAATTTCTTTGTAGACTTGATACTGCTCTTCCTCTGTTGGGAACGACGAACGCTCTAACAATAATCGCTCACTACGAAACAAACCTACACCTTGAGAACCTTGTGAAAAAGTAAAATCTATTTCTTGCGTGGATTCTATATTGGAAGAAAGTGTTACTGTTTTTCCATCTAATGTTGTTGGATATAATTCACGTAAACTTCCTAATTCATTTTCAAATGTAATATAACTATCATATTTTTTTTGAGATTTTTTTTTTGTTTTTTCTGTTGGATTTAAAATAACATTTCCATTTAATCCATCAACAATAATATCATCACCAGTTTCTATATGTTCAGTAATATTTTTTACGCCAACGATGGATGGTAATTGTAATGAACGAGAAAGCAACGAAGCGTGAGATGTTGTTCCTCCCATTTCTGTTACATATCCTAACACATTGTTGCGACTAAAAAGAATTGTATCAGCGGGAGTTAATGATTGTGCAATAACAATGGAGTTTTCTTCAAAACGTGAGATAAGTTTTTCTTGCTGGATGTTTCTGATAATGCGATTTTTTATGTCTTCAATATCATTGGCTCGCTCACGCATGTATTCATCTTGAGCGTTGAAAAGTAATTGTTGATATTTACCAAATTCTTCATAAACAATATATTCTGCATTTTTACATTCTTTGGAAATGCGTTTAGTAATAGAATCTAACAACACGGTATCTTGTAAAATTAAAATTTGTGCTTCAAAAATTTTTGTTTCGCCAATTTTTTGTTCGGCAAAAAGCATAATTTTCTGAAGTTCTTTTTCTGAACGTTCAATGGCATGATGAAGCCGTTCAAGTTCTTTCGGAATTTCTTCCGCAACAACTTTTTTCTCTTCTACTCTTGGATTTTTTTTTGTATAGAGATATGCTTTTCCGATAACAATTCCCGGAGAGGCAACAATTCCATGAAATATTTTTTCTTCTTTTTGCATGTTTATAAAAATCAATCTTTAAATAATTCCCTCCTATTAGGATGGGTAGGGGTGGTCATATTTTAAAAACAACCACCCTTTAATTCCCTCCTACAAGGAGGAAAAAATATTTATGCTTCATCAAAACCACGTTCAAATAATCCAACAATTTCTTTTGAAGAAATTTCTTCATCTTCACCAACAAATTTCAATAATAATGTCGAACCTTGCTCCGCAGCAAGAGTCATCACACCGATAATGCTTTTTCCATTGATTTCCATTCCGTCTTTAAAAATAAAAAATTCTGATTGGAATTTTGCAGCGAGTTTTACTAATGCAGCAGCAGGTCTGGTATGAAGTCCTGCACGATTTTTTATGGTAACAGTTTTTTCAATCATGAGAATTAATTGAATTTGTCATTTTTAGACTTGTCAAGTTTTAAAAACTTGACAAGTCTTTTTTTAATCTATTTCATTTCTATTATAATCCCATCAACAGGCCAACGTGGTCGCACTTTTATTGGATTTGGATATACAATAAATGGCTCTGCAGGTACAAATGGAAATGGCATTCCTGCATCATATTTTCCATTGCTATTTACATCTTCATAAACAATCAGCGTATATTCTCCTTGCGAAAGTTGCGGAAATAAAAATTTTCCTGCTGTAACAGATGTTGTTATTTCTTCTTTTTTTGAAGTTGAATTTGCAATAATATTATATGTGTGAGATGGAATAATATTTTTTACTACCCCCTCTATGCTTCCAAAATTATCTGGGTTTATTGTGGAAAAGTGAAAAATTTGTACAGAATCAAGATACATATTTTTTTCTTCATCTATAATATTCTTATAGGAAAGTGCTATAGTATAGTGTTGTTCTGGTTTTAATGATTGTTGTGGTGTGATACTGAAACTTGAGGATGTATTCCACTGAAATTTTGTTAGAATGATATTTTCATTTTTTACGCTATCTCCAAGAAATAGTGCAAAAGATTTTTCTGCTGATTGTTTTTGCAAAATATCATTAAAATCAAAACGAATAGTTGGTTGAAGCGAAACATTGGATAAAGAATCTGCTAAAGAAAAATATAATAATTGTGGTGGAATAGTATCTTTTATAAGAGAACCGCGAAATATTTCTGTATTATTACTTGAAATAACATTTCCAATTTTATCTTTTATATTTTTAACAGTAATACGATATGGTACATTTTCCTGTGATGTAGTACGTACAATAATTTGTTCTTGTTTTTTAGATGAAAAAATGAAGTCTGTTATTTCCAAGGAAATATTTTTTATTGTATCTGTAATAATAAATGAAACCAAAGAAGACTGAGAAATTGTTTTTTCTTCTATCGGCTTAGTGAATTGTAGTATGAGATGGTTTTTATCAGTTGCGGTTGCAGAAAGAAGTTGCGGTGGAATGGTATCATGTTTTGCAAGAATGAAATTGATATTGTTAATGAGTGAATCTTTATCATTCAAAACAATATTTTTCTGTGTTGTTCCAACTTCATCAATACCAATATCATATAATAAATTGCGATATTCATCTCGCACGGCTATAACACGATATGTTCCGTTTGCCAATGCTGAAAGTGTATATGTTCCTTCTTTTCCCGTTTGGGTAATGTAATCTGGTTTTTGTTTCGATGGGTTGAGTGTATCAGATTTTATATCATTTAAACGATAAGTAAAAATTATTATTCCTTCCGATTTTTCATTATATATTTTTCCTACAACACTTCCTTTATCAATATTTTCTCCTGTGGAAAATGCAAGCGAAAAGGCGTTTGCCATTTTATTGCGATTGTTCACATCTACAACATCTGTTCCAATAGTTAACACATAGGTAATATTTTTGCGAAGTGGTTTAGTGAAATGAATTTCTAATTCTGTTCCACTCCATTCATATTCTACATCAGAGATATATGGAGAAAAAAAGATTGCACTTTCTACTGAGCGACGGTCAACGTATTCACTAAATTCAATAGCAATAGTGTTACCAATAAAATATGTTGTGTTTGGTGGCGGATAAATTGAAAGTATTTCCGGCGAGGTTTGGTCAACAGGTCCACCTTCAGGGAGGCGTTGCACTGCACAACCGAAAATGGTAAGAGAAATAAGTATAAAATATAAAGTATGAAGTATGAAGAAAAAATATTTTTTATTTCTTAATTCTTTCTTCATACTTTTTATTACTTCCACAATTTTTTGATTTTTTTAAGTGCATCATTTGTTGTTCCGGTAACTTTTTTTGTTACGGTATTTGTGGCATCTTCACTTATTTTAGGAACAGTAACAAGGAATTTTTGCCCTAATGGTGTTTCATAAAATTGAATGAGTCCTTTAATTTCTTCGTGAGTGTAATGTTTATCATAACTGGGAATAAGAATTTCCATAATCATTTGTTCATTAAAAACTTGTTTTACAATATTATCTGGTAATTTTGGAATTGCCATTTTTACATGACTCATACTTTGTTTTAAAATTTCACCATTTTGCATTTTTAATAAACGAACAATGTCATCACGTTTTGTTGGCTCCGGCGTGGTTTGCTGCGTTGTTTGTGCGGGTTGTTGAGTTTGTGGAGTTGCGGTTTGCTGAATTTGTTGGGGCGGAAAATTTTCCGCCCGTACGGATTGTTGTTGTGAGTAAAGTATAATACTCATAAAAAGTATAACTACTCTTACTGTGTAATGTTTCATATTTTTTACCTTCAATAATTAAAGTGTTTGTATTTTTTGAACCATTCTTAACACCGATTCTTCCATAGTATATTCTGAAATTTTTTGAAGTGGAATCCATGCTAATTGTTTTGATTCTTTTGTTATAATAAGCGGATTTTTTTTATTTGTTTCAAATAAAAAACGAATATCGTAATGAAGATGTTCTGGGTCTTTTCCATGGGCAGGAACTGTATGAATATCAATATCAAATATTTGATTTGATATTGGTTGTATATCATTTATTCCGGATTCTTCTTGTGCTTCACGAAGTGCAACATTCAAAATATCAGAATCTCCATCAGCATGCCCACCAAGTTGCAACCACTTATCAAGTTTTTTGTGATGTGTAAATAATCCAAATTTTTGGGTTGAATCAAGAATAAATGCAGAGCCTGTAATATGCCCAATTGATAAAGTGCGTTCAAAACATAATGGATTTTCTTCTACAAAATTTATGGTTTTATGAAGAATTTTCTTTTGAACATTATCTTTTGGTTGATATAAATACAAAAGTTTTTTGAGTTTTTCTCTGTGCATTGTTATAATGTACAGAATTTTTGATTATGAAAAAAAATAATCCCGAAAAAATTTTCGGGATTATCAGAACAGATAAACTATTTTTAGAATTTTACTTTAGTTCTTTTACAATAATATCTCCACCAGCAGTTTTTACTTTAATACGTTCGCCACCATTATTAAGTTTTCCTCGTATTTTCATTCCTGTTTCTGATTTATCTTCCGTTTCTATTGGAAGTTCACATTCTATATCACCACCAATAGTAGCAAAATCTAATACTGCGTTAAGTTTTTTATCAATATCAAGATTAATATCTCCACCAGAAGATTTTAATTCTACACCATTATTGTATTTTTTCATTTTTAAAAAAATATCGCCACCAGCAGTTTTAGCAAAAATTTTTCCGTTAATAGAAGAAAGATGTATATCTCCACCAAGTGATTTTGCTTCAAGATTGCCAATAATAGAATCTACCATAATATCGCTGCCATTAGTTCCTAATTCCACTTCACCAATAAGATTAGTAAGAGTAATTCCATTTTTATTTTCACTATCAGAATCAGAAGAAGAAATTTTTATATCTCTTTTATTACTTATAGAAACAGAAAATTTTTTAGGAAGTGTTATATTATAATGAGCATCAAAATCACCGGTTTCCCAGCGCATAAAACTCATATAGTGAACACCACCTTTTATTTTTACATTGTTACCTTCTTGTAAAAATTCAACATTGAACTCATCGATTCTTTGGTCACTTCCTTTCGCCTCAATATTAACAATAACAGTGTTGCTATCATGAGTATGAATATCAACATTACCTTCATTGGTACTTAAAATAAATTTTCCATTGGGTTGCACAGAAAACGTTTTTTCTATATGACGAATCTTTTCTTCTCTTTTTCCAAAAAAAGATTCTATAGAATGTGCTGTTTCTTCTCCATCAGAAGAGCGATAATGTGAATACACTGAAATACCAACTCCAAAAAGTATTCCGATAAAAAGAAAAATTCCTATTTTTATGATTGTTGAAAATGAGGATTTCATAAGGTTACCTCCTTTTATTGATTAGGTATCTTGTACTACGCAAAAGTAAGAAAAAAGTTTCATGATTTTTCTACTATAAAAAAACACATTGCATCTCCATGCAAATCTTTGTATAATTTTTATCAATATAAATAAATTCTATGTTTAAATACTTACTCTTCACTATTACAGTTTTCGTATTTTTTTCTTGTGGAAAAAAAGTAGAAACATCACAAAAATCTTCGGTGAATACAAAAATTTCCCTTCCAATATTTGATTCAAAGAATGCTTTTTCAATGCTTACCAAACAAACAGATTTTGGTCCAAGAAATCCAAATTCTCAAGGACATAAAAATTGTGCTGCATTTCTTATTGCAGAAATGAAAAAATATGCAGACACCGTAGTAACACAAAATTTTACTTACAATGGATATGACGAACAATTATCATTAACAAATATTTTTTCTTCCTTCAATCCCTCATCTTCAAAAAGAATTTTACTTCTTGCACATTGGGATACACGTCCACGTGCAGAAATGGATAAAAATCCAGCAAACAGAAACAAGCCAATTATTGGTGCCAATGATGGAGCCAGCGGAGTTGCAGTATTATTAGAACTTGCTCGTGTATTGAAAAATTCTTCTCTAAAAATTGGTGTAGATATTTTATTTACTGATGGAGAAGATTACGGAAAAGAAAATGACCTTGAACGATATTTTCTCGGAGCCAAACATTTTGCAAAAACAAAACCATCAACATACACTCCACAATATGGAATTTTACTGGATATGGTTGGTGACAAAGATTTGCAATTACCTATGGAAGGAAATTCGCTAATGTACGCTCCAGCAATAGTTGATAAAGTTTGGTCAATTGCAGAGCAAATTGGTGTAACAGAATTTGTAAAAATTCCGGGGAATGCTATTGCTGATGACCATCTTGCTTTAAATGAAGTAGGAATTCCTACTATTGATATTATTGATTTCACTTATCCGTATTGGCATACTGCGGAAGATACACCAGATAAATGCAGTCCTGAAAGTTTAGAAGCAGTTGGAAAAGTTTTAGTGCATTTGATTTATAATTCTCAGTAAAATATTTTACGTATAAAGTTTTGTCATTCCCGCGAAAGCGGGAATCCAGTTTTTTTTCAACACATGGATGCCCGATGAAAACATTCGGGCATGACGTTTCTTATTTTTTAACTTATGAAAAACTCCTCCTCAAATTTTTTTTTGTATGAACTTCTACGAATCCTTATTCCGGGCTTTTATTGCATTTTTATCATTTATGTTTATGATATTCTTTTTGCAATTCCGATATTTCCATTCTCCATTCCTGAAATGGGATTTGCTGCGTTCTTTATCGGTGGAATAATTGCCGGCTTAAGTTTATATGCGTTGGAAAGTTCTAAAAAACGAAAAGCATTTCAAGATAATCAACCCAGTCAATATCTTCTTGAACGTTCTCGCATTTTAAATATTTCTCCCGTTCTTTCTGAAGACGACGCACGAAGATTGTATTATTATATTCTCAATCATTACATGCCGTTTGCTGTTCATGATAAAATATTTTTCTTCGGAATGGTTTATCATATTATGACGAGTATTCGCCGCACTTCTTTTTGGTTTGGAATTTTAGGAATTATAGGAATTATTATTTGTGCCTTTATGCAACATGATATTTTTTCTTCTGTTATTATTGTCCTTCTATTATGGTTGATTTATGGAATCAACGTACGCTACAATAAAGCCGATAGAAAAATGCAGGAAAATTATCAAGACCAAATTTTTTGGCTGCAAATGAACAAAGAATTAGTTGATACTCTCATCACACAACGCACACACATCGATAATGACACTCCACGAAACTTACCTTGATATTATTTTTTTCATTTCTTCCGATAATGAGTTACGAGAATTTTTACCTTTTGAATTAGAGGGATTTAATTTTGAAGGTTTTTGGGAAGATGAACAAGGAATTCATTGTTACATCAAAAAAAATTATTGGAATACTGAACTAGAACGAGCAATTCAAAATCTTCGCACAGAATATTCTCTCTCCTTTCCAAAAATTTCTGAAATACAAAACAAAAATTGGAACTCTGAATGGGAACAAACTATTCAACCAATTTCTGTAACAGAAAATATTCTCATCACACCATCGTGGGCAATTCCAAAAAATCCACCAAATCATGCAAAAGAAAAAATTATTCTCATTATTGACCCAAAAATGTCTTTCGGTACCGGTTATCACGAAACAACACGATTGATGTTACGTTTGATGGAAAACTATATTTCTCAAAAAGATTTTGTGTTAGATGTGGGAACTGGAACGGGAATTCTTGCCATTGCATCCGTAAAACTTGGTGCTGCTCACGCTCTTGGAATTGATATTGATGAATGGTCTCACGATAACGGAAATGAAAATATTCAACGAAACTCACTGGAAGGAAAAGTAGAAATCCGTATTGGTTCGCTGGAAGTTGTACCAGAGCAATCATTCACCATTATTCTTGCCAACATTATTAAAAATACTATTGTGGAATTACTTCCTGCTATGACTTCAAAAATTACTGATGGCGGAATTTTACTTCTTTCCGGTTTAATGGTGGATGATGAAAAAATTATTCTTGAAGAATTACAGAAACATCATTATTCCATTCTTTCTACTATAAAAGAAAACGAATGGATTGCTATTGCTA
>CALETH010000064.1 GCA_937920105.1 uncultured Bacteroidota bacterium | reverse complement strand
CAATAATTCTACATTAGCAAAATTGCAATTACATGCAGAAGTACGAAATGCTGTTGCCAACGTTCCAAAACTCCAACTGATGATGCCGTTTATGGAAAATTGGACCGATAACTCTATTACCAATTACGGCGGATTGATTGTTGCGTATTATCCTTTTGGAGTAGATGACAAAGAAATTACACAAATTGTTGGCTACGATAAAAACGGCAACGAAGTAATCATTACCAAAGAAACCGCGCCAACAATTCCCTACATTATTATAAGCAGTAACGAGCGTACTGATGATAATGGAGATTTAAAAACTGTGGGCAAAAACGGACAAAAATTTCAATCTATACATAATGTGAACCCAAAAGATTATGAAGTTACTGATGATGCGAATTGGAAGAATAAAGAATTAACAAAAACAAAGAAAAATGATTTACCAATTACTAATTTAATGCCTTCCGCTGAAGATGAAGATGGTGGAGGTGGTGGCGGAGGAGGTGGTGGTGGAACTCCTGCACCAACAACTCATTCATGGGGAATGAATAATTCATTAAGGGTCAATAGTTTTAAGTGTACAAATGTAGGAACAGTTGAACCATACTGGTTTAAAGGTGACCCCGAATTTAGAATAAAAATGAAATGGGTTAGAGCAGATGCAGTTCCAAGTAATACTACTGACCCAGAATTTGGTGTGATAAGTGCAGCAGAAGTATATTTAGACAATGTCTACAATTTTACTCTTTCTTGGGGTGTTCCAAAATATAGAAGCGATTGGGCAAGTATGAATTGGACACCTGTCTCTCGTTCTGGTGTTAAAGAAGGAGAAAATATGTTTATTGCAGCGGTTGAAGATGATGGTGGTAATAGCATTGATATAACGGGTAGTTTTACTTACACATATAACCAGGGTAGCGCAACAGCAACATCCACTGTTAATGTTAAGCTATCCTTTAAAGATGACGATGAAATTTTTGGCTCTGTCTATTTTGGAACTCAACGCCAATTGCCTACAGAAATTGGTTTAGGAACATTTTCACTGAAAGCCAATGACCAATAATTAACTAAATAAATGTGCTGTACGAAAATACAGCACATTATTTTTTTAAACTCAATCATTAAATAACCGCTATGATAAAAAAAATCTTTCTTACAACATTCTTCTTTTTTCTTCCCACAAAAAATTTCGGACAATTTTTAGAAAATACTAATATCCAATTTGGTACAGGTACATTATTTTGGGGCTCTGGTGATATTACTCTCTATAAATTTGAAACTGAATTTACAAAAAAATGGAATACCTATATTAGCAATTCAATTTCTTTAGTCACCAATTATGATGGAAAACCTCGTGATGGATATGAGGCTGCAACTGTTTTACAGGGAAATCTTAATCTTTTTGTTTCCCCTTTTGGTAATGATGGGGAGAATAATTTTAAAATAGGATTAGGGATTTCACGTATGCATTTCAGTGAAACCCGTTTTTCTTCTTTGCAATATATCGGTAATGTTTTCACTGTTACCTATTCAATGATTAACCGTAGTTCTTTTGGAGCAATTCTTCTTCTTGAAGATGAATATCGTTTGAATGAAAAAATATTTATAGGATTAGGAGTAGCAACACAAATATATCACCAAGATATTGGACATTCATTGAAAATGAAGTTAGGAATTGTTTTGTAAGAATACTTGTTGGAAAATTTCAACACAAATTAGGAAAAAATATGAAAACACTCATTGCAGTTGTATTTACTTTTTCAATATTTCTTCAA
>CALETH010000063.1 GCA_937920105.1 uncultured Bacteroidota bacterium | reverse complement strand
AATTTTTTGTAATTCTTCTTCTGCGATATTTGCTATTGGTAGATAGAGAGATGTTTCTTCTGTTGCAATCCAATAGTGGTGCTTTCCAATCATGATAGAAATTATGCTGTTGGATTTTTGAAGTGATTCTATAAATGATGCACCGTTTTCGGAACGTTCAAGAATTTCTTCTGTAGTTAACTCACCAAGTCGTAGAAAAATTTCAAATAATTCTTCTGCCGTACGGGCTTTTCGTGTTGAGCCAGAATATTGTAATTGCTCTTCAACTCTTGTTACTGCATCGTCGCGAAGCGTTGTGTGGATATTTTCCAGTGCAACAACATCACTTAACAATTCTCTATTAATTGTAGATGCAGAAATTTCTTTGGTTTTCGGTTCATCCCATTCATACATGTACACACTCACAAAATCAAACAATAATGATGATGCAAAGGGTGAAGGAAATTCTGTTTGTATGGTATGTATGCGGATTTCTTGATTTTCTATTTTGGAAAAAATTTCTTTGAATTTTTCGTAATCAAGAGTGTCATTCAAACAATCTCGCAACGTTTCAATCACAATAGGAAAATCTTGAAATTGCCGTACTATTTGTAGTAAATCTCCGGAACGCAGACGCTGTAACCATAATGGTGTACGTTTTCCGAATTTTGCTTTGGGAAGTAATAAGGCACGTGCAGCATTGTATCGAAATAATGCTCCAAAAATTGGAGAAGATGGTAATTCATCAATAATAATTTGTTCTGCTTCTTCTACAAGTGAAAATATATTTTCGTCATTCCGAACTTGTTTCGGAATCTTTGATGATAAACTATTAGATGCTGAAACAAGTTCAGCATGACGGTTGTGTAAGTTAAGTAGTGAAGAAAAAATATCTAAAGGTAATCGCTCTACATCAGAGCAACGAAATAAAATTCCGTTATCGTTGTACAGCATTTGAATTTCAATTCCTAATATTTTTTTTAGTTGATGTGCAAGAACGATGCCAAGCAATCCGTTAATGCTTTTTCCGAAACAGGAATGAACAACAATCCGTGGGTCACCGATTTCATCACGAAAGCCCTCTACTACAATTGTATTGTGTGTTGGAAGAAAAGTTGTCGCTTCTTTTTGTCGTTGAATATACTCCGCAATATTCCACGCAGAATTTGCATCAATAGGATATTCTGTTTTTAGATAATGAAATTTATCGGGATGAGAATCTACTGTTTCAATAAATTTTCCAACGGTGATACTTAACTCGTAACTTCTTCCAATTCCTTCACCTCGCCAAAAAGGCATACGTGCAGGCTGTCCGGGTGCCGGTTCTACAATCACACGATTGGCATCTATCTCTTTCATTTTCCAAACATGAGAACCGAGAATGAATGTATCTCCAACGCGGCTTTCGTAAATAAATTCTTCATCCACTTCTCCGATTTTTGTTTTTTCATCTTGCAAATACACAGCAAAATATCCTGTGTCGGGAATTGTTCCAGCGTTGGTAAGTGCAAGATGGGATGAGCCGGGCAATGCAGAAAGTGTGTTGGTAATTTTGTTGTACGAAATTCGCGGATGAAGTTCGCGAAACATTTCGGAAGAATAACGTCCTGCTAACATTTCTATCACATGAAGAAATGTTTTTTTGGTAAGCGTGGAATAACAATAGGATTGCTGCACGATAAACAATAAATCGTCAACATCCCACTCTTCTACGCTGACGGCGGCAACAATGTGCTGTGCAAGTACATCCAAACAATTGATGGGAATTTTTGTGGGTTCAATATTGTAGTGCTGCATTTCTTTTGCGATGACTGCGGATTCCAACAAATCATCTTTATAAGTAGGAAAAATTTTTCCTTTACTTGTTGCGTTCACCACGTGTCCGGAACGTCCTACACGCTGCAATCCGCGAGCAATGCCTTTTGGTGATTGTAGTTGAATCACTAAATCCACACTGCCAATATCAATTCCCAATTCTAATGAAGAAGTGGTTACTAACACTCGCAGTGTTCCCGCTTTTAATTCCATTTCCATTTTTTCTCGTTCTGTGCGGGACATGCTGCTGTGATATGCTTTTACTAAAAATTCATTATGAATTATTTTTTTTGGTGATGTTTGAATTGGTACTGCATAATTGTTAAAAGTGTTTTCTTGCTGGGTAAGAAGTTCGTTGAGTTTTGCTGCAACACGTTCTGCTAATCTACGATTGTTGACAAAAATAAGTGTTGTGCGATGGTTGTGGATTTCTTGCAGGAGTTCCGGAAAAATTGATGTCCACGCACTATCGATTGGCATGTTGGAAAAATCTTGTATGGGACAGTGAACACGAATATCTAATTTTTTCTTTTCACCAGCATTTACTATCGTAACATTTCGTTTTTCAAAAATATTATTTTTTCTTTCAAGCCCACCAAGAAATTGTGCGATTATTTCTAACGGTTTTTGCGTTGCAGAAAGTCCGATGCGGATAAAAGACATTGCTGTTATTGCTTCTAATCGTTCCAACGAAAGCGAAAGATGAACTCCGCGTTTGTTATTGCTGAGTGAATGGATTTCATCTACGATGACATATTGCACTGTTCCAAAAATTTTTCTCGCATTTTTTGATGTGAGCATGATGTAGAGTGATTCCGGTGTGGTAATCAATATATCTGGTGGATTTTTTTGGATGGATTGTCTTTGTGATTGTGTTGTATCTCCGGTGCGGACTGCAGAACGTATTTTAGGAATTTCAAATTTTTGTGCGATTGCTTCTCGGTGGATTTCTTCTAAGGGAATTTCAAGATTGCGATGAATGTCATTATTTAATGCTTTGAGTGGAGATATGTAGAGAATTTTGACGCTGTTGTTTTTTTGATTTTTTTCTTCCTCACTTTTTTGTTCTATGATGTGATTGATACACCATAAAAATGCTGCGAGTGTTTTTCCGGAGCCGGTTGGTGCAACGATGAGTGTATGTTTTCCTTCAGAAATCGGACGCCAGCCAAGTTCTTGCGGCGGACTCGGTGTTCCAAAAGTCTTCTCAAACCATGTGCGAACTATCGGATGAAATGTGTGAAGGATGGATTGCATTGAGATTAGTTCAAATTTTTGGTAGTTTAATGTAAATCAATGTACAAAATTTTGTTTTACTTTTTATGACAGAAAAAAATTCATCTCAACAAAAATCCAACAAACGCATTGTAGAAATTATTTTTACTAGTTTTACTGCAATTTTTATTATTGCCAGTCTCACAGCGGAAAAATTTGCACTCCACCCTTTTATTATTCTTGCATTTAATATCAGCTCATACATTTGCGGCGGATGGTTTGGTATACAAAAAGTTTATAAAAGCATACGAAAGAAAAAATTTAATGTTGATGCGTTAATGATGTTTTCTGCAATCGGTGCTGCTATTATTGACCAATGGCACGAAGGTGCAACGTTACTATTCCTTTTTTCTCTTTCCAACACATTGCAAAGTTTTGCAATGGCTCGTTCACGAAACGCAATTAAATCATTACTCAAATTACGTCCCAATGAAGCAACAGTTTTTCGTGATGGAAAAGAAATAAAAGTTCTTATAGAAGATTTAAAAATTGGGGAACGAGTTATCATTCGTCCCGGAGAAAATATTCCCATTGATGGAAAAGTGATAGATGGTTCATCAACAGTCAATCAAGCATCAATCACCGGAGAGTCTTTACCAGTCGAAAAAAATAAAAATGATATTGTGTACGCAGGAACACTCAATGGAAGCGGCACATTAGAAATTTTGGTAGAAAAGCCAGCAAACGATACAACGCTTTCAAAAATTATTCAGTTAGTAGAGAATGCACAAAGTCAAAAAGCAAAAACGCAACGCTTTCTGGAAAAATTTGAATCATACTATGCAATTCTTGTTCTTACAAGTTCGTTGCTACTCATTATCCTTCCATGGTTAGTTTTCCAACAAGATTTTTCTCTTGCATTCTATCGAGCCATGGTTGTTCTTGTTGTTGCCTCTCCATGTGCATTAGTCATTTCAACACCAGTCGCAATTCTTTCTGCCATTGCAAGTGCGGCTCGTCGTGGAATTTTATTTAAAGGCGGAGCCCATGTAGAAAATTTAGCAGAAGTAAAAACTATTGCTTTTGATAAAACAGGAACACTCACCCAAGGTCGTTTATCCGTTTCTGATATTTATCTTTCACACAAAACAAGTCCACAAAATTTTACAGAAAACGATTTACTTGCACTTGCTGCGGCATTAGAAAGTCGCTCGGAACACCCAATCGCAAAAGCGATTGCTAACGAAGCAGAAAAACGTTCTCTCAATTTACCACCAATGACTAATTTTGTTGCTCTATCAGGACGAGGTGTACACGCATCAGCAAATGGTTTTTTAGTGTGGATTGGTAGTGATAGAATGTTTGAAGAACATGGGGAAAAAATTCCGGAAGATTTAGAAAAAGAGAAAAAAATCCGCGAAGCAGAAGGAAAAACAGTTTTATTACTTCACCGCGAACTTCGCCGAACAGAAAATGTTGGCGTACACGAAGATGAAGGTGGATGGTTGGGTTTTATTGCTGTGAGTGATATTATTAGAAATGATGCCGCTGAAACTCTCAACGCATTAAAAAAAATCGGAATCGAACGTACTGTTATGTTAACGGGTGATAATCCTGCAGTAGCAAAAACCATTGCTTCACAAATTCATGTTGATGAATTTCATGCCAATCTTTTACCAGAACAAAAAGTAGAATTATTAAAAACATTACAAAAAAATTATGGTGCAACAGCCATGGTTGGTGATGGTGTGAACGATGCTCCCGCACTTGCAACTGCAACAGTGGGAATTGCGATGGGTGCTGCGGGAACTGATGTTGCATTGGAAACTGCTGATGTTGTATTGATGGGAGATTCACTTTCCAATATTACTCATGCAATTCAATTGAGCCGCAAAGCACAAAAAATTGTTTGGCAAAATATTACCTTTTCTTTGTTAGTCATTGTTGTGTTAGTGATAAGTACTTTTACTGCTGAACTTCCATTACCCTTGGGTGTTATTGGACACGAAGGAAGTACGCTGCTTGTTGTATTAAATGGATTGAGATTGTTGAGGAAATAAGTATTAAGACAACAAAAGTTTTAAAAACTTTTGTTGTCTCATCATAAAAAAATTATGAAAATCAAATTCTACGCATTTTTCTTTTCTATTTTCTTTGCAGTACTATTGTGGCTGCTTGTGGCAATGGCGAATGAATTCCAAATTACAATGTCAATTCCTCTTGTTATTGATAATATGAAAGAAAGTGAAACCATTGCGTATCCAAAACCGGAAATTTCTGCAACCATTCAAGGAACAGGTTGGCAATTGTTGTTATTATATTTTACACCAACATTGAAATATCATTTATCTATGAATGATATTAACGGAACGATTATCACGAATGAAAAATTATCACAACGAATGTATCACTCAGGTGAAATAAAAATACTTTCTGTTTTTCCAAATTCCATAACACTTTCTACAGAAAGAAAAATACAAAAAACAGTTCCTATTATTCCTACAGCAAATCTTGAATTTTATGAAGGATATGGTGGAATAGGAAAAATTACCGCTTTACCAGAAAGTGTAACTATTAGCGGAGCAAAATCTCTTGTAGAAAAAATTCAATCATGGAAAACCCAGCCACTTACTCTTTCTAATATAAAATCAAATGTAGAACAAGAAGTAAAATTCATCGATTCTTTGGATAATGAAATTGTTTTAAATAAATATTCTGCGATACTTTCATTAGAAGTACAACCATTGGCAGAAAAAACATTGTATGATATTCCCGTAACCGTTGCAGAAGTTCCAGAAAACCGAAAAGTTGTTTTATTGCCAAAAAAAATTGATGTGGTTATTAGAGGAGGTGTAAAAGAAATTTCCTCTATAGAGGCAAAACAATTTTCTGCATCAATAGATTATAAGACGATATTATTAGATACATCCGGATTTGTACAGCCAACAATTACTTCACCAGAAAACATTCGCATCATCAATCAAAACCCAGCACAATTGCAGTACGTTATCCGAAAAGAATAGTGTATGAAATTATCAATCAACATAGACCATATTGCAACACTGCGAAATGCCCGCAATGGAAACGAACCATCACCAATCACCGCTGCAAAAATTTGTGAACAAGCAGGTGCTGATGGTATTGTTGTACACCTTCGTGAAGACCGAAGACATATTAAAGACGAAGATGTGTACGCACTTCGCACAACCATTTCTACAAAATTAGATTTGGAAATGGCAGCGACTGAAGAAATTATCAAAATTGCGTTGGATGTTGTTCCGGATTTAGTAACTCTCGTTCCAGAAAAACGATTGGAATTAACCACTGAAGGTGGTTTAGATATTCTTAATCAAAAGAAATATTTACAAACAGTCATTCAACAATTTTATAAAAAAAATATTCCCGTTTCTTTATTTGTAGAACCAAATATAGAACATCTTGCCATTGCCAAAGAAATTGGTACCGATATGATTGAACTTCACACAGGAAAATATGCTGATGCAAAAACTCAACAAGAAAAAAATATTTTTTTACAAGAAATAAAAGATACTGCTGCGTACGGAAAAAAAATTGGATTAATAGTGAATGCCGGGCATGGTTTGGATTATGAAAATATTCACCCAATAGCAGCAATTTCAGAAATTACTGAAGTAAGTATCGGACATTCTATTATAAGTAAAGCAGTTTTTGTGGGATTGGAAAATGCAGTACGGGAAATGAAAAAACTTGTGAAATAAAAATAGACCTTTTTTTAACTATGCAATTGTATTTTACGAATATCATCTCTTAATTTTGCGGCTTTTTCGTAATCTTCTTTTTCGATTGCTTCTTTTAATTCTGATTGAAGTTGTTCTAATTTTGTTGTGTAATGTTTCACTACTGATGTTTCTTCTTTCTTTTCTTCTTCAGGTGCAAGTCCCGCTTCTTGTAAAATATCTTCACCAACATACACTGGTAATTCAAAACGCAATGCTAATGCAATAGCATCACTCGGACGCACATCTATTTCTTCTTGTGAACCTGTTCCTTCCAAAATAAGTGTTGCGTAAAAAGTATTATCTTTTAAACCATCAATACAGACTTCGGTAATTGTCCCGCCATAAAATTCAATAATCGTTTTTATTAAATCATGGGTCAGCGGACGCGGTGGCTTCATTCCTTCTAATTCCAAGGCAATGGCTTGTGCTTCCAGTGGACCAATAATAATAGGCAGTTCTCGAGAGCCATTCACTTCTTTCAGCAGCAATACATACGCCCCTGAAACACTCGAACTTGTTGAAATGCCTACTATTTCTAATTGTATTTTTTCCACAACTTTCTCTCACTGTTGTTTTTTATTTTCTTTTACAAGGTACTATCAAACGAAAATAATGTCAACCGCAATTCTTGATACACTTCACAAAAAATTATTTTCCGTGTAGTTTTTTTATTTCTTCCGTTAATTTTGGAACAATTTCAAACACATCTCCAACAATCCCATAATCTGCAATAGAAAATATCGGAGCGTCTTTATCTTTGTTAATGGCAACAATATATTTTGAGGAAGACATTCCTGCAAGATGCTGCACTGCTCCGGAAATTGCTACTGCGACATACAATGTTGGAGAAACGGTTTTTCCCGTTTGTCCCACTTGTTCATCATGAGGTCTCCAGCCAGCATCTACCACTGCACGAGATGCACCAACGGCACCTCCTAATGCTGTTGCTAATTCTTCAATCATGGTGAAATGTTCTGGTCCTTTTAAACCACGTCCGCCGGAAATAATAATTTCTGCCTCACTTACATCTTTTTTTCCGGTGGATGATGTTGTTTCTTTTACAATGGTTGCAAAATCATTTTCGGTTAATTCAATTGTTGCGTTTTCAATTTTTGCGGATGATGATGTTGGTAAACCAACGGTAAAAACATTTGGTCGTAAAGAAAATATTTTTGTTTCAGATTGTATTGTTACATCTAACAAACCCTTTCCTGCATATACAGGGCGAGTTGCGATAATTTTTCCGTTTTCTACTTTTAATGTAATGCAATCCGCAGCAAGACCGGCGTTGAGTTTTGCAGCAACACGTGGTGCAACATCTTTTCCCATTGCGGTTGCAGAAAGAAATAGAATGTTTGCATTTTCTTTTTTTGCAACTTCAGCAATTATTTTTGCGTACGCTGTGGTGGAATAATTTCCCAACTTTTCATTTTCTACCACAATAACTTTTGATGCACCATACTCACCCAGTTTTTGTGCGATGGAAGAAACATTATTGCCAATTACGACTGCAATACATTCTCCGTTGAGTTGTTTTGCAATGGTGTGTGCAGCGTTCACTGCTTCAAATGTGGATTTTTTAAATTGATTGTTTCGTTGTTCTGCAAAGACGAGGAGTTTCATAGGTTTTTAATTGTTAGATAAAAATAATTTTTTGTTTTAGATTGAAGCAATCTCTTTATGCAGCATTACGAGCGTACTGTTTTATTGCATTGAGTTCAGATTTTTTTTGATTTTTTTCTTCTTCAATATCAAAATCATCTTGAAGACCTAACCAAAATTTTGCAGTGTTGCCAAAATATTTTGAAAGCCGTAACGCTGTATCTGCGGTAATGCGACGATTTCCTTTGAGGATTTCTGAAATTCTCGTTTGTGGAATACTAATATCTTTAGAAAGTCGGTACGCACTAATTTCTAAAGGAATAAGAAATTCTTCAAGAAGAATTTCACCTGGATGGATGTTTTTTAATTTTTTCATTTTGGAATAATATTTATTTTATGTCAAACTTTGGATTTTGAAAAACTATTTTGTTCAAATCAGAAAAAAAAGAAAGAAGATTATATTCAGTTATAGGTGCATTACCGGGATGTGCACATTGACATCTTAAATCAAAACAACCTTTTAATCTTGCGTGCTCGTTACTATCAATCATCGACATACCTTCAATTATCCAAAGAATTATGTTGTCAAAAACTTCTCGAAGTTCACTTAAAGAGCCTATATTTTGCTGTGAATTAAACTTTTTAAATCTTCCTTGTGTCTGGCGAACCATTGAAACTGATGTAGCATTAAATTTAGAAAAACCTTCTTTTTCAATTGTTCGATGAATTCTGTCTATACATGCACACCAGCCCAAAACAACCGAAGCTCGGTAATAACCTAGTGTTGCACATTTAATAGCCTCTTTTAAATATTCACTTTCATCTTGATTTGGAAGTCCATCTAATATTTTAGTAAGTAAAGATTTATTAGTTGGATTTTTTTGTATTGGAATAATTATTTCATCCCTAAACTTCTTTGTAATATTTTTTAGAACCTTTTCATAACTTGATTTAAGATTATTAGGAGCACTAATTTTTATGAGAAGAGTAAAATTATCAGAATAAGATTTAATAATATTTTCTTCTAAACAGGTTACTGCTGTTAATTCGTCTAATAATCCAGAAAACCAATAAGAACCAATTTGTTCAGCTTCATCTCGAATTGTTTTTTTGGAAATTGTTTTGGTAGTTTCCTTTGAAACTGATTTTCGAAGTACATTTAATTTTTCATGTAATGCCTTCAAACTATCAAGAATACTCATTGTAAATCTTTGATAATTTCTGCTAGTCTGCTCTTCCCATCACTTGAAAGATTAATTGAAGGATTGTTTTTATTATATGATTCAAAATTATCAAATAACCCTTTGTTATTTTTAAAATAGGATGCAAAATTTACACCATCATAACATTTTCTGATTTGAGTTTCTTTTCTCACATCTTCACCATTAAATTCAAAATTACCACTATGTAGCGCATTCCTCAAAGCTGTCAAAAGAGCTATACGAATTTGACTTTCGGACGATTTAGTAGTTTTCAAATCTTCATAAAGTGGTTTTAAATCTCCATTTTCTTCATAAAAAATCTGATTAATATGTTCTAGTTTTACACCTTCTTTTTCCATGAATTTTTTTACTTTAACATGAATATTTTTTTCTTGAATATTGTTTTGTTTTGATTCATTTTTTTCTTCTTGGCTTGGTTCTGTATTTTTTTGCTCTCTCTCATTTTCAATATTGTTTTTTATTTGTTTTTGTTGTGAAAAAAAATCTAAAAGTAATAATTCAAAACATTTTTCTTGCAAATTTTCTGGGCACTCTTTTGCAATATTTGCAAGTTCTATAACTTTTTCTTTTAGGGTTTTCATTGGATTAATACTTTTATTAATTAGTTTTTAAATTAGTTTCCATTTTAATTTTAGGGATTTGATTAATGCAATTCATTTTATATCACCTTCGCTTCTTCATGAAGTAATCGCACTAATTCCGGAACTGCAGAAGCATCTGTTCCAACAATTTTTCCGGGATTTTTTGCTGGTGGTTTTCGTAATGCAATCACTTCTATTTTTGGAGAATTTGCTGTTACTGTTTTTTCTTCAATGGGTTTGCGTTTGGCATCCATAATTCCTTTTAAAGATGGATATCGTGGTGTGTTTAATCCTTTTTGTGCAATGATAACAATCGGAAGTTTAGAATGTACGATTTCATGTCCGCCTTCAATTTCTCTATGAGCAATAACTTTTCCATCAGTGATTTCTAATTTTACTACAACAGAAATTGATGGAAGATTTAACATTTCCGCAACTAATCCACCAACTTGTGCATCATCATAATCTATAGATTGCTTTCCAAATAAAATAATTTCCGGAGAATATTCTTTTGCATATTCTGCTAATGATTGAGCGAGTGAAAAGGAATCTCGCGGATTTGCATCTTTTAATAAAACAGCTTTATCAACTCCCATTGCTAACGCTTTTCGTAACGTATCTTTATGAGAATCTCCTCCGAGTGATACAGCAACAACTTCTCCGCCAAATTTTTCTTTTAATTTTAAACCCTCTTCAACAGCAAATTCATCATACGGATTAAGCATGTAATTGATTCCAGTGGGGTCTAACAATTTTCCATCTCCAGAAACTTTGACTTTGGTTTCTGTATCTGGTACGTGATTAATGAAGCAGAGTATTTTCATGATTGTTATATCTAATGTTAATAATATTGTCATGCCCGCGAAAGCGGGCATCCATGTTTTTACAATTGTGGATTCCCGCTAAAAACGTGCGGGAATGACGTTTTCTTTTTCGTTAAAAAATATAAAAACAAATTTTCCGATATGCAATGAAATGAAAAAGGGAAACATTGTGTTTCCCTTTTTTGTTATTACAAAAACATCTTTTATTCTGAATGTGATAAAAAGAGTTCTACTTTTTTAATTACTTCGTCTGCCAGTGGAGATACTTTGGACTCAAATTTGCCTACCACATAACCTTGACGGTCAACAATGTATTTTGTGAAATTCCAACCGACTTCACTATTGTAACCGGTTTCTGTAGTAAGATATTGATACAATGGATGTTTGTCTTTTCCTTTTACACTAATTTTGGAAAACATATCAAATGTTACTCCATAATTTATTTCACAGAAATTTTTTATGTCTTCATCTGTTCCGGGTTCTTGCCAAAGAAAATTATTTGCAGGAAATCCGAGAATAACAAATCCCTTCTCTTTGTATTTTTCATACAGTGCTTGCAAATCTTTGTATTGTGGTGTGTACCCACATTTTGACGCAACGTTGACAATCATCACTACTTTTCCCTTATAATCTGCAAGTGGTTTCTCTTTTCCATCAATAGTTTTCATCGTAAAATCATAAATGGTTTTACGTTTGGTTTCTTGTTGAGTTGTCATTGGCGTTTTTCCTTCTATGCGAACTGTTCCGCGGTTATTTTGAGCAATAATAATTGTAGTAAATATTATTGTGGTAAGTATGAATTTGTATAACATAGTGTTAGTAGTAAATTTTTGGAAAAAATATGGAACAATGATTTGCGCTAAAAAAATATTTTTTAATTTTTAATTCTCCCTTTTTCCTTTTTAGGACACACCCCTAAATCCCCTCTCTCCTTCGCTTATACCATCACTTAGAGGGACTTTTTACTATTTCGATTTTTTAATATCTATTAATTGTGTATTCATACTATTAAGGTAGGGTTTAAATTCTGGGTCATGAAGTTCAGAAAGTTTTTTTACTGTATCCGCAATTTTTTTAGAATAAAGAAGGCAACTCTCAATATCTTTTTCCATTTCTTTGGTTGTGAGCGAACCAAGTTTTCTTTGTAATGAACGAAGTGTCAACATAATAACACCTAATGGATTATTAATTTCGTGACTCATGGTAAGAGCAACTTCATTCAATGCTTTGCGATGTTGATATTTGGTAAGTTCTTTTTGCAAATCTGAAATACGAAGACCAACATGAATACGTGTAAGGAGTTCTGTATTATTAAACGGTTTAGTGAGATAATCATCCGCACCTTCCTTCATCACTTTTATTTTTTCTTCATAATCATCTTTGGCGGTAAGTAAAATAAAATAACTATATCGCAATGTTTCATCATTGCGAACGGCATGGCAAAATTCCACTCCATCCATTTCTGGCATCGTCCAATCAGAAACAATAATATCCGGAGTATCTGCTTTTGCTTTCGCAAATCCTTCAGCACCGTTTTCTGCAATAGTAACAGTGTATCCAGCATTGGTGAGTTGTTTTTGAAGGAAAACCCGAATGAATGGGTCATCATCGGCAACAAGAATTTTGTGTGACATAATGATATGTGATAAAGTTTATGAAGGTAAAATTGGTTTCACAAAAAAAACAGTTTCACGTTCTATTGTTACAGTTCCCGCTGGTACGCCACGTGGTTTGCGTACATATTTTTTTTTAGTCATTGCAACCGGAACATTGGTTGCATTTTTCATTTTACTATAATAAGCAGCAATGCTTGCGGCTTGCTCCATTGCTTTTTTGGATGGCTCTCCTGCTGCACTTTTTACTTTTAAAACAACGTGTGAACCGCTTGCTCCGCGGCAGTGAAACCATAAATCTTCTGGCTCTGAATAGTGTAAGGTTAATATATCATTATTTTCGCTATTTTTCCCAGCCCAAACGGAAAATCCTCCATCAACCATAAAAATTCTAAATGGTGGTAATTTTTCTTCTTCAGTTTTTGTCATAAACCCTATTTCTTTTAACAATGGTGAAGTGATAAATTCTTTCAGTTGTTCTAATGAAGTTATTGTTTCACATTCTTTTAATAATTGTTGAACAATGGAAAATTGTTTTTGATTTTCTTCTCTACGTTTTTGTGTCTGCTCTTCCGCAGTTTTTATTTTTTTTACTTTTGTAAAATATAATTCTGCATTGTGTACTGGTGTTAATGCTGGATTTAGTGTAATAGAAATTTTTTCTTTTTGTTCAGAAAAAATATTTTCCACTTCTATACTTTTCATTCCTTTCTGAATTTTATCCAAATTCATCATGAGAAGATTTCCATAACACTCATATTCTTGGATTCGCTGTGTTTGTTGATATGTATCTTTTTTTTCAAAAAATCGATTGTAATGTGCTTCTTTGTTTTTTAACCATGTAAGGATTTCTTCTTTTTGATTTTGGAAATTCTTTATGCTTCGCTTTCCATACACAAAACGTTTGATTGCAAGAAAAATATCTGAAAATGACTGCACATCATATTCTTTTTCATACATTGTTAATGGTATTAAAGAAAAAGTTTTTGGTACTTCATTTTTACTATAAATATAATATTGTGATGTTTTTTTAATTTCTTCTATAACATTTAAAGTTTGTTTATAAAGAACATCAGTGATATTGATAGAAAATATTTGTTCGGGAGAAATTTTAATTCGATAAAGAATTTCTTGCAGTACTGTTGTTCCTAATTTTGGAAATACTTTTTTGAGAATTGAAAATATTGCTGTTTCTTTTTGGTTTTTCAGTAATTCTTCAAAAAAACTTTTTTCTTGCAGTAACCATAATGATTGCTTTTGTTCTGCACTATATTTTTTGTTTTGATATTCTTGTGGATGTAAAAACGCATCGTTAATAGTATCATCTTTTCCACAGAAAAGAATATTGGCTTTTGCTCCGAACATTTGGAGAATGAGTTTTTCTCCATTTTCAAAAATAATGTGGATAACTTTATCTAATTCTTCACAAAAAACTTTGGTAATGGATTTATTTATAATAGAAGAGAAAAAATCCAGCGTGTTTTTCTTTGCACGTGCATCGCCTTCATACATCGTAATAAAATTTTCTGATGTTTGGCAAGAAATAACAATAGTATAAATGTTTTTATTATTTGTTATACACAAATGCAGTGTTCGTTCTTCTTGAGAATAGATATGGGAACAATAATATCCAACATATTTTTCTTGAAAAATCTCAGAAATACGCCAAAAAGTGCAGTAGTGTGAAAGCATAATTAAAGAATGTCATGCGCGAATGCTTTTATCGGGCATCCAGAAATTGTAAGATAATGTGGATTCCCGCTAAAAATGCCGTTGGTACGGCATCCCGTACAAGCGGGACATGCG
>CALETH010000062.1 GCA_937920105.1 uncultured Bacteroidota bacterium | reverse complement strand
AAAATTATCTATGTGATGGTAATCACATAAATTCAATCAAACATTTTTTACAAAATCTGTGTTCATCTGTGAAATCTGTGGCTATTGTACTTGCAAATATCGTTGCCAACTTTCATCATGAATTTCTCCGCGAAGTGTAGAATGCAAAAGAATATAATCAGAAAATCCAGTTCTATCTCCAAAAATGAATTGCACGCCACCTTGTAAAGAATGATAGTACCAAACTTCGTATGGTTTCATATTTACTTCACTTGCATGTCGTTCTACTTCATCCGGCTGACCGTACATAATGTACACTCTTCCTCTATCGGATTTCCAACCTTGTTTGTATCCAGTATTGTAACGTTCATTTGTGTGTCGGACTTTTTCAAAATATTCTCTTTTTGCTTCATTCACTGATGTTGTTTTATCATCATCGCGAGCAGACCAGAAATTAAATAATGCTTTTCGTTTTGCTTCTACATTGGAAAGTTGTGCATAACTATCTATTTCATTTTTGAGTGCGATGTAACGACATTGTTCAAATTCTTTATCCAAATCTTCTTCAGTCATAGTTGCATACTCACTCGCAAGAATAGAATTTTCTCCTGTGTTGATAAGTGTATCAGGTTGAAGAGAAGAATTATAGATGAAGAATTTTTTTGATGTTGATGCAATACTCTTTGTTGAATCCAAAAGAGAAAATGTAAAAGTATATGCACCAGTTTTTAATTCATGAACTTTCATAACACCAACTTCTACATTTGATTCGTGCATTGTATTTTTTGTTTTTTTTACACTATTCATTTCTTTACCGAGTGCGTTAGTAATAGTTGCTTGTGTATAGTACTGTGGTGATGAGATAGTAAGAAGATTGTATGTTTCAAGATAATAGAATAGAACTGGTTGATGTTCTCCATATAATCTTGTAGTGTTTGGTTTTACTTCAAAAGTATTTTTATAGAAACGGTTATCAGGTGTTTTTTCCATTGGGACAATAGAAGTTGCAAGTTCTATATCGCTAAGTGTTGCAGAATTTTTTTCTATGGATTTTATTGAAATGGGGAATGATAATTTTTCTTGATGTGATGAATCATATCTATCTTGTACAGAACACTGAATTCTATACACATCCGGGAAAAGTAAAAATCCAACCACATCATTATAATTTCTTGATGTTTGTAACAATGTTGTATCATTAACACTAAAGGGTAATCTAAATGCTTGCCGTGTTATGAGAGAATCATTGCCGGAACGTTGTATGCTAATAGTAATAATTGCTTCACTATAATATTCAGAATCTTTCTTTTCGTACTGTAAGGAAGAAACATCAAATGAATAATACAATTCTAAATATACTTGGCTGGAATCTCCACGGAAACGAGCAACATCTGCAGCAAGTGAAAGTTTTTTTTGATTTGCAAAAGATGCAAATGTTAAAAGAATGGTGAGGAAGATGGAAGAGAGTTTTTTCATAAAAAGATTATTCCTTTGTTAGGTTGTTAAATAAGAATACAAAAGTTTTAGAAACTTTTGTATTCTTGTATGATACAAGAAACGAATGTGATGTGCAACACAGTTGCATTTTGTATAGTGTTTTGATAATTTTTCTCCTTATGAAAATAAGTAATCATATTTTTTTCTTTCTTATAATTTTTGTTTTTACTTTCAAAAGTAAAAGTCAAACTCATTATTTTTTGCAATACGATAAAAATTTTTCTCCAAAAGTTGGAGCAGAAAATTTGCTCACACTTCATAAAATCTTCTACCAAACCGAAAACCATTATCTTCCTCCCACCATTACCACAGAAGAAAATTTTACAGGAAAAATTTGTAATATTAGTTATAGATTAAGTAAAACAATTTTATTAGATAATATTATTGACCATTTTCTTGTTTTAACACAACACGAAGTGTTTGGACACGGAAGCAGATTTAGAGAATTTGGCTATACAGAAAATAGTTTTACTCTGTCACTATTTCCTCCGTTTGGAGATGGTCATGGAGTTGTTTACGCAGGTAAAAATGAAAATGAACGAAATATTTCTTTGGATGAAGAAATTGCAATTTCAATAGGAGGAATGGAAGCCAATGATATTTTTGCAACCACATTGGTAAATAAATGGATGAATAAAGGAACAATCCATTATCGTGAAACAATACTCTATCTTTTTTCTGCAAATGATATAACTCATTACATTCTTGCAACGAAAATTTTTAACAGAAATGAAGAAGGAAATGATATTCGGAGTTATATATCAGACCAAAAGAGCAAGGGGAATGATATAGAATTGGAAAATCTTACACAACAAATTTTTCTTCAAAGCATTAATCCATTTCAATGGTATTCCTTCTATACGTACTTTGTAACATATTTAATAGAAGGAAAAGAAACATTGGAAATTCCAACACTGCATATTGGAAATTGGAATTATCTACCATTATTGAAAATGCAACTTACACCGTTTGGTACCGAAGTATCATTAGAAAATTATTTTTCACAAAAAAATTGTGTATGGAATGTTGAACTACGAAAAAGGATTTCTGGAAAAGAAAATTTTTTTGGTCTTGGAATAAATGTAATAAATTTGTGGACTACCGAACGTTGGAAATTTAACACCTCAGTAAATTTTTGGAAACAACCATCATTGACACTTGGTGGAAAAACATTAGAAACAATTCCACAAGGTTTTGGTGTTGCCGGATTTTTTGATATGCAATATAAATTTTTACATACTACACCAGTATATTCTTTTTTACAAATTGGATACAAAACACCGGGATTTCTTAAAGGAGAAATTTTACAAAAAGGAATTATTGCAAGAATAGGAATAAGTTTTGAAGTAGAGAAATAAAAAATCTAGGGGCTTGACTAGTTACTACCTTGATTTTTGTAAAAAAAGTTGAAGAAAGAAG
>CALETH010000061.1 GCA_937920105.1 uncultured Bacteroidota bacterium | reverse complement strand
TTTTTTGTCCGATGTAATTAACAACATCTTCACCACCATCAACACCAATAGTATTACCGGAAATAAAATAGGCATCATCATGAGAAAGAAGTGCGATTGCTTTTGCAACATCTTCAGGAGTAGTTGGTCTCATTGCAGGATTTTTTGCGATTGCAACATTTAACATCATTACTGCTCCGGGAATTTTTCGTAAGGCAGCAGTATCTGTCACACCAGCCATAATAGCGTTGCAGGTTATTCCATACGGTCCCAGTTCCAAAGCAAGTTGACGTGTGTAGGATTCTAATGCTGCTTTGGCTGCGGAAACTGCTCCATAACTGGGAAGTTGTGAATGTCCACCAGAACTTGTCATGGTAAAAACTCTTCCGCCTTTTTTCATTAATCCACTATTAAAAACTGCTTGGGTCCAATAGATGAGTGAGTTTGCCATGACATCCATCGTCATTTCTATTTGTGCTTGCGTGGTTTGTTGTTTTTCATCTTTTGCTACTAATGGACGCAATGCTCCAAATGCTAATGAATGCAATAATACTTTTACATTACTCTCTGGATTTGTTTGAAATTCTTTTGAAAGTGCTTGAACAACTTCTATTCTTTTTTCAGGTGCTGATGCGTTGATATTAAAAAATAGTGCTTTCACTCCGCATGCTTCAATTTCTTTTTTAGTTTTTTCTGCATTTGGTAATGTTGCAGAACGGTCAAAATGAATTCCGCAAATATTCATTCCGTGACGTGCAAGTTCTATTGCTGCTGCTGCACCAAATCCACTGGACACTCCAAGAATGACTGCCCAATCTGTTTTTTTGAATTTGTAATCTGACATAATTTTTTCCTTATAATTTTTATCTTAATGGATTCCCGCTTTCGCGGGAATGACAAACAATATTTTACTTATCTACTCATTCCGTAAAAAACACGGAACACAAAAAACGTGCTACTCCACTGTAACACTTTTGGCTAAGTTACGTGGCTGGTCAACATTGCAACCTCTTTTAACAGCAATATAATATGCTAATAATTGCAATGGAATAACATTTAAAATCGGGGAAAGAAAATCTAATGTTGCGGGAACTTTTATCACATGGTCTGCCAAAGAATAAATGTGCATATCATCTTGATTTGCAATGGCAATAACTTTTCCTTTTCGTGCTTTTACTTCTTGAATATTGGAAATAATTTTTTCATACACAGCATCTTTTGTGGCGATTACCACAACAGGCATATTTTCATCAATTAATGCAATGGGTCCGTGTTTCATTTCTGCGGCGGGATATCCTTCTGCATGAATGTAGGAAATTTCTTTTAACTTCAACGCACCTTCCAATGCAACGGGAAAATTATATCCTCTTCCAAGATAGAGAAAATTATTAGCATCTTTAAATTCTTCTGCAACTTTTTGAATTTCTGTAAGGTCACTCAAAATCAATTCTACTTTACGTGGCAAATCTAACATTTCTTGACAAATATTTTTTCCTTCTTCAACAGAAAGTCCACGTTGACGAGCAATAGTTAACGTGATGAGTGAAAGCACAGTAAGTTGCGATGTAAATGCCTTCGTCGATGCAACACCTATTTCCGGTCCAGCATGAATGTACACTCCTGCCTGACTTTCTCGTGCAATGGTACTTCCCACAACATTACAAATTCCTAATACTGATGAGCCCTTTTGTTTTGCTTCGCGAAGTGCGGCAAGTGTATCTGCGGTTTCTCCACTTTGGCTTATTAAAAATGTAACATCATTTGGTAAGATGATAGGATTGCGATAACGAAATTCTGATGCGTATTCTACCTCTACCGGAATTTTTCCGTATTGCTCCAACATATATTCTCCCACCAAGCCAGCATGCCATGAAGTTCCGCATGCAGTGATAATAACTCGTTGTGCTTTTTCTAATACGGGCATTACTTCTCGAAGACCGGCAAGTTTTGCATTTCCTTCATTCAACAATACACGTCCACGCATTGCATTACGAAGTGTTTCCGGCTGCTCCATAATTTCTTTGAGCATGAAGTGGTCGTAACCACCTTTTTCGATTTCTTCAATATCTATAGTTACTTGTTCAACTTGTTTTTCGATTTCAACATTGTCTATTGTTTTAATTTCGTAAGAGTTTGCAGTGATGGTTGCAATTTCTCCATCTTCTAAATAAATAACATTTCTTGTATGATTGATGATTGCTGCTGCATCAGATGCAACAAAATTTTCTCCTTCACCCACTCCTATTAAGAGCGGACTTCCTTTTCGTGCCACAATAATTTTATCTGGTTCTAATGATGAAAGAACGGCTATTCCGTACGTTCCATCAACTTGCCGTAATGCAAGACGTACTGCAGTTGCTAAATCTCCACTATATTTTTTCATCTCTACAATAAGATGAGCAAGTGTTTCTGTATCAGTTGCAGAAACAAATTTGTAACCTTCGCGTGATAATTTTGTTTGGATGGAATGATAGTTTTCAATTATTCCGTTATGAATAATGGAAAGTTCTACATTTTCATCAGTGTGTGGATGTGCGTTGATATCATTTGGTTCACCATGTGTTGCCCAACGTGTGTGTCCAATTCCAATAGTGGAATTAAAATTGATTGACGAAGTTTCTTTTTGTAAATCTGAAACTTTGCCGGCTTTTTTCCGAATAAATAGTTTATTGTCTTTTAATAAAGCAACACCTGCAGAATCATATCCGCGATATTCTAATCGTTGTAGACCTTCTAAAAGTATTGGTAAAGCAGTTTTTTTTCCTACATATCCAACTATTCCACACATAAAGACCTCGTATATAATTTTGTGATTGAAAACAAAAATACGAATTTTTTAGAAAAAGTGAAAGAAAATTTTTCTACAGAAAAATACTCATTAAAAAACAACAATAGTTGAGACTACAAAAGTTTCTAAAACTTTTGTAGTCTGATAATCAATTCATATAATCACCATAATTCATTATTATAAATACAAAAGGACGGATTTGCATCCGTCCCTACAGTAATAATTCATATCATTACTATAATTCATTGTTATTCTACGCTGCTTGCTGCAATGCTTTTGCTCTTTCAATTGCTTCTTCTATTGTACCAACCATGTAAAACGCTCTTTCTGGAAGATGGTCATATTTTCCATCAATAATTCCTTTAAATCCGCGAATAGTATCTTCCACTTTTACATATCTTCCTTCAATTCCAGAAAATTGATGTGCTACAAAGAATGGTTGTGAAAGAAAATTTTGAATTTTTCTTGCACGTTGAACAATCAATTTATCTTCATCAGAAAGTTCATCCATACCAAGAATGTTGATAATATCTTGTAAATCTTTATATGCTTGCAACATATTTTTTACAGAACGTGCAACATTATAATGTTCATCACCAATAACTTGTGGGTCCATAATACGCGATGTAGATTCAAGTGGGTCTACTGCAGGATAAATTCCTAACTCAGAAATTTGGCGACTCAATACTGTTGTTGCATCAAGGTGAGAAAATGCTGTTGCTGGTGCAGGGTCAGTTAAGTCATCAGCGGGAACATAAATTGCTTGCACTGATGTGATTGAACCTTTTTGTGTTGAAGTAATTCGTTCTTGCAATGCACCCATTTCTGTTGCCAATGTTGGCTGATATCCTACTGCGGAAGGCATACGTCCGAGAAGTGCAGAAACTTCTGAACCGGCTTGTGTAAAACGAAAAATATTATCAATAAATAACAACACATCTTTTCCTTCTTCATCGCGAAAATATTCTGCCATTGTTAGTGCGGTTAATGCAACACGAAGACGTGCTCCTGGTGGTTCATTCATTTGACCAAACACTAATGCTGTTTTATCCAACACTCCGGATTCTTTCATATCTAACCAAAGGTCATTTCCTTCACGAGTTCGTTCACCAACTCCAGCAAACACTGATGTTCCACCATGTTGTTTTGCGATATTGTTAATCAATTCCAAAATCAATACGGTTTTTCCAACGCCAGCACCACCGAACAATCCAGTTTTACCACCTTTGGTATACGGCTCAAGTAAATCAATAACTTTAATTCCGGTTTCGAACATTTCTTTTTTTGTTACCAACTCACTAAATTTTGGTGCGGGACGGTGAATTGGATAATATGTTTTTGTTTTTACAGGTCCTAAATTATCAATAGTTTTTCCGGTAACATTTAATAATCTTCCCATAGTGTTGGGACCAACAGAAACGGAAATTGGTGCGCCAGTATCAATCACATTCATTCCACGAGTTAAACCATCGGTGGAATCCATTGCAATTGCACGAACACTATTTTCTCCAAGATGTTGTTGAACTTCAAGAATAAGTTCTTCTTTTACTCCTTCAATATCTGTTCGCGGAACAATAAGTGCGTTAAGTAATGCAGGAAGTGTGCCTTCTGAAAATTCTACGTCAACAGCGGGTCCAATAACCTGAAGTATTTTTCCTTCGTTTTTTTGTGCTTTCTCTTTCATGAATTATCCTTATGTAAAAGTAAAAATTTTTGTTTTAAAGATAAAAAATCTGTGATTGAAAATCAACGAAAAGTTTAATAAAGAGCAGCGTTTTTTCCGGCAATCCAGCCAGTTGTCCACGCATTTTGAAAATTAAATCCACCAGTAACACCATCAATATTTAAAATTTCTCCCGCAAAAAATAATCCTGATATTTTTTTAGATTCTAATGTTTTCATTTCAACTTCCTTTAAATCCACACCACCAGCAGTAACAAATTCTTCTTTGAAAGTTGTTTTTCCTTGAACAAAAAGTTCACAATGAAAAATCGTCCTTAATATTTTTTGCATCTGTTGTTTTGAAAGATTTACCCAACGAACATCATCACCAATTTCAGAAATAGTACATATTCTTTCCCACAAACGTTGAGAAAGAACATCTATTTTAGTATTGATAATTGTTTTTGTTGGATGTTCTTTTTTGAGTTGATGAAAATATTCTTCTACTTCTTTTTCTGTTTTTGCAGGAAAGAAATTAAGAGAAATGGAAAACTGATAATTCATCTCTTTCAACACTCTTGCTCCAAATGCTGATAATGTTAACACTGCCGGACCACTTACTCCCCAATGCGTCAATAATAATGCTCCAGTTTGCTGTAATGATGTAGAAAGAATTTTTACTGAACAGGGATTAACAGAAATTCCTTCCAATCCTTTAAACGGAGAATTTGGAATGTTGAATGTAAATAATGAAGGAACAGGTGAAATAATATTTATACCTATTTGCGTAAGCCATTCATAATTTTTGATTTCAGGATTTCCTCCTGTTGCAACAATTACTTTATCACACAAAAATTTTTCTTTGTTTTGTAACGTTAATTCAAAACCTGTTTCTCTTTTTATAATAGAAGAAATGCCTGAACGCATTTTTATGTGAATTCGTAACTGATAAATTTTTTGCAGCAAACAATCAATAATAGTTTGAGAATCATCGGTTTTGGGAAATATCCGTCCATCAGATTCGGTTTTTAATTTGACTCCATGTTTTTGAAACCATTCAATAGTTTCTTTTGTAGAAAATTGTAAAAATGGATTTCGTAATTCTTTTTTTCCCCGCGGATAATATTCTCGTAACACATCATTATCAAAACATGCGTGGGTTACATTACATCTTCCTCCACCAGAAATTTTTACTTTAGAAAGAAGGTTATTGTTTTTTTCAAACACAATAATTTTTGCATGAGGATTTGTTTCTGCACAAGTGATTGCAGAAAAAATCCCTGCAGCACCTCCACCAATAATTGCTATTTGCATAATAAAGATGATAAACAACAAACCATTTTCCCGACGTCGGGAAAATGGTTTTGTAAGAAAAAAGGTGATATTGTCATTCCTGTGAAAGCAGGAATCCAGATTTTTAACTTAATATGGATGCCCGATTATCCCGACTTGTCGGGACGGGCATGACAGTTGTGCTACTTCTAAATTTTTAATTAGTTTTATTTTTTATTAATCGAATAGCAAAAGAACCATCTATTCCATGTTTATGTGGAAATGTTTCTACATATCCATCAGAAGAAACAATTGATGAATGACAATATTGTGCTGCGGAATCAATAGAAAATTCAGAATGATTTTGAAGAAATTTTCTGATAATTATAAAATTTTCTTCTGGTTCTGTAGTACACGTACTATAGACAATTACGCCACCATCTTTTACTAATCGCGAAGCATTTTCTAATAACTGATTTTGAATAGTATTTAATTCACGAATATCTTCTAATTGCCTTTTTATTTTTATATCTGGTTTTTTTGCGATTACACCTAATCCGGAACACGGAGCATCAACTAAGATTTTATCAACTGGTGCATGTTCAAATTCTGTTCCATCAGCAACAACATACTCAACATTTTTTAATTCTAATCGTTCACAAGCGGATTGTACTAATTTTATTCGTGTAGGATATTTTTCTACAGCAATAACTTTTCCGGTGTTTCGTAAGTTTTCTGCAATGAATGTTGTTTTTCCTCCGGGTGCAGAACACAAATCTATCACTGTTTCATTTGGTTGAACATGTAAAAGTTGCACGGCAATCCCAGCACTTTCATCTTGAATACTGCAATATCCCCGTTTAAAAATTTCCGTGTGAGCAACATTGGAAAAACTATAACTCTTTAAAAAATTTGGTAGATATATTGATTGTTCAACAGCAACATTTTGCTGCTTAAACATATTCAATACATCTTGCACAGAAGTTTTTAGTGTATTAATACGAATTGGTGTAATAACTCTGCGATTATTTCCAAACATCAATTTTTCGGTTTCTTGAAATCCGAAGCGATTTACCCAACGACGCACCATCCATAAAGGATGTGAGTATGCAACAGAGAGATATAAAAATGGGTCATTGTTATAATCTGGATAAAAAATATTATCAATACTGCGAATGATATTTCGCAAAACACCATTTACAAGATTTGCAGGTTTTTCTCCGCGAATTCTTTTCATAAATTCTACGGCTTCATTCACTGCGGCATGTTGCGGAACTTTGTGCAAATACAAAATTTGATACAATGCTACTCGCAACGTGTTTCGCACTAATGGTTCTGCTTTTGCAAAATTACTGTGAAAAAATCCATTCAAGACCCAATCTAATTTTAATTGCCATCGTAAAACGCCGTTCACAATTTCTGTGAGAAGCGATTTATCAAGGTCATTAATTTCCCCAGTGCGAAGTTCTGCATCTAATAATTTATCAAGATAAGAATCTGTTCGTTCTATACGTTGAAGAATTTTTACAGCAGTTCCTCGCACTCCATAAAATAATTCTTTTTGTTCTGCTACTGTTTCCATAGTTTTTTAAATTAAATCGTCACGCTGAACTTGTTTCAGCGTCTATAAAGATGCTGACATTCGTCAGCATGACAAAAGTATTCTTATCATTAAAAATTTTGGCGTTCGTTTTTTGTTAATTCAAAAATTGTGTGAAAAAGTTTTTCTTCCGTTTGTGTCATTTCTATCTTACGTCGTAACATCACTTTTTTGGCAACATCCAATGCTTGTTCATAATTATAAGAAGTAAGAGAATTTTCTGCTCCACCCCATGAAAATGATGGAAGATATTTTTGGGGAAATCCTGCTGAAAAAATATTGCAAGAAACTCCAACAATTGTTCCCGTATTTAATGATGTATTAATTGCTGTTTTGGAATGGTCTCCCATTATCGTACCAACAAATTGTGAATGAGTATCAATCGTTTTTTTATTCAGCATTACTTTTACTGTACTATAATTATTTTTCAAATCACTTGTCGTTGTTCCTGCTCCAAGATTGCACCACGAACCAATATACGAATGTCCAACAAAACCATCGTGCTGTTTATTGGAATAACTATGAAACACCGATGCTTCCGCCTCTCCGCCAATTTTACAAACAGGTCCAATACTTGTATCATGATAAATTTTTGAACCAATTTTTATAATAGAATTATCTCCAATATACACAGGACCAACTATTGTAGAGTTTGACATTATTGTTACATTTTTCCCAATCACAATTGGACCTTCTTCTGCATCAAGCACAACACTTGGCTTAATGATACTTCCTTCTCCGATGAGAATATTTTTTTTATTTAATTGGATAACACCATCATACACTTTATAGTTTTTCTTTTTTGAAAAAGATTTTTTGATAACTGTGAAATCTTCACAAATACTTTTTCCAATATTTGGAATAATATCCCAAGGATAACGCAGAAATTTTGCTTCTACTTTTTGTTGTTTCATTCCATCAAAATTTTTTAGAGATAATGGTTCATGAAGATTTTTTTTGAGAGATTCTAATTTTTTTTCGCTCACTTTTGCAGCAACAATTGTATTTTCGGAAATATAGACAACATCTTCTTTTTTCTTTAATGAAATTTGTTGAAAAAGTTGTTCATTAAAAATTACTCTTCCATTGATAAATAAACATTCATCTCCAATAATGGAATTTACTTTTTCTTTCCCAAAACGTTCTTGTAAAACTTCTTGTAATAGTGGACGTGTGTGGTAGTTTATTGTATGACGTGAAAAATAATTCTGAATTTTTTGCTGTAGAGAAAATATTCCATAACGTAATTCATACACGGGACGTGTATACGTTAACGGAAAAAAGTTTTCGCACAATTCGTCTTCAAAAATACAGATAGTTATGGGCATGGAAAATTTTTACTAAAAAATAATGTCAAACATTTTCTATAAATCCTACATACAATAATAAATTATACATCTTTTTCCAAACAAAATATCTGACACTTTATACCAATAAAAAAAACGTCCCGTAATAACGGGACGTTTTTCTTCTATTCTATCAAAATACTATTTTATTGTGTAGCAGTTTTTTTCGCGTATTTTTTATTGAAACGCTCTACACGTCCGGCAGTATCAATTAATTTTTGTTTTCCAGTGTAATATGGGTGACATGCTGCACAAATTTCAACGTGAATGTTGCCAACACTTGAACGGGTTTCAAATGTATTTCCGCAAATACATGTTACTACTGCTTTTTTGTATGTTGGGTGAATGCCTTCTTTCATTGCTCAATCTCCTAATTGTAAAAATTCTGTAAAATGATTTTTAATATACGTGAAAAATGATAGAGTTGCAAGGCAATTTACAATTATCAATGAACAATAAGTAATTCATATAATTTCTATCATCCATTGTCTATTGCTACTTTACTACTTTACCACCACCATTTTTTTAATTTCTGTAAAACTTCCTGCTTGGAGTTTATAGAAATACACTCCTGTAGAAATTTTGCTTGCATTAAATGCTATAGTATGATTTCCTGCTTTTTGTTCTCCATTTACCAAAGTTGCAATTTCTTCTCCTAAAATATTGTACACTTTTAATGTTACATAATTACTGTAAGGAAGTTGGTAATTAATGGTTGTTACTGGATTAAATGGATTGGGATAATTTTGTTTCAGTATGTAATGTGATGGAATTTCTATTTTATTTTCAACAGATGTTATTCCACCTTCATTAAAAACTATTAATCCTTTTATTACATCATATGAACGTCCACATCCAAAATATTTATTATTATCAGAATCTATTGAAATAGAAACAACGTTATTAGATGGTAATGGCGAATTGTCTATCCTATAATTTATCCATTCATTTAAATTTATATTGTATTTAAAGACTCCTCCATCAACATACGTATCATTTGTTCCAAACCAAAGATTATTGTCTTTGTCTAAAGTAATTGCTTGTGCATTTCTATTATTTGCTCCTATCCTTAAAGGGAATATAGGTCTTTTTCCCCAAGATGTTCCATTATAACTGATTAAAGTATCTCCTCTTTCATCTACCATCCATAAGGTATTATTTTTATCAAACGTAAAAACTTGTATATAATATGGTAATGCGTTGTTAGTATTTTGTCCATCATATACAGTCCATGCTATTCCATTAAATTTTATTAAAGAAAGAAAATTATTTAACCAAATATTATTATTCTTATCTATTACTAATTGTTGTGCATAGTCACTATTTGGAAATTGTCCATTAGTATTCGCTGTAGTATAAATACTCCAATTTCCATTACTGAATTTTATCAATCCGTCCATACCAGCATATTTAATAGTACCAGTTGAGGATGTATCATAACGGTGGGTAATTCCCCAGACATTTCCTAATGTGTCAATATTTATATCTATAACATTATCTGATGGAATTTGTGAATTTTTTGTGGTGTATATTTCCCATGTTCCATTAGGAGCAATTTTTGTTATTCCACCAGCATTGATAAATTTTTCTCCAAACATACCATAGTTATTTGCTTTTATACTTATCCAAATATTATTAAATTTGTCCATTACAATATTAGAAATATTATTGGATGGTAATATTGAATTTGTTGTATCATAAACAGTCCAAATATTTCCATCATATTTTATCAAACCTTTTTTTGTACCAATCCATTTATTTTTGTTATTATCTACAACTACTTTAGAAATATTAAAATCGGGCAGACCGGAATTGGAAGTATTGTAGGAGACTATATTTTGCCCATCAAGTTTTTTCAATCCCTCATTATAAATACTTATCCATTGTGTGGTACTATTTTCTACTAATAAGGCGTTTACACTTTGATTTGAAATTTTTACTACCACAGTATTTGGTGGTGTAAATTTTACTAAACCTCCATTGTAAGAAACCCAAATATTTTTCGCTTCATCAAGTTGGATATATCCAAAATGGTCTGCAGGGAGCCCATTTGTAGAAGTATATTTTTGAATAATATTTTCATTTTCTATCTTTACTAATGTATCACCACCGGGACCCCACTGAGAAAGCCATAGTGTTGTATTATCAGTAACTACTCTAAGTGTTTGTGAAAAATTAGGAATTTGCGTCCATTGAACATTATCATATTTATATAATCCTTCTAAACATGCTAACCATAGATGATTATTTCCATCAATAGCAATATCATTGGTATGAAGAGGCATTTGGTCGTCGGGGAAAACTGGGGCATCGGCTTTTCTAAAATTTTTCCATTGTCCATTATAACGTGAAATAGTATGCCATCCTATTATCCACACATTGTTACCATCTATCATTATTTTATGAATTGTTTCTCCACCATTAAAGTAAGAATAATCTGCTGGCACCCAATGCTGCCATGTTATTCCATCATATTTACTTATCCCTGCACCATGACCAATCCACAACGTATCGTTTTGTTTTGCAAGTGCAGAAATTGTATTATTTGGTAATTGTGAATTTGCTGTAGTCAAAAAAGTTTTGGTTCCGGTAGTTTTATCAAGTTTTACTACTCCTGCAGAAGTTCCAACCCATAAAAAATTTCCATCGTTGGCTAATGCGGTTATGTTTGTTCCATCCAAATAGTGTTGCCATTGTTGTGCAGATATTGTAGTAGTAAAAAGTATCACTACAAAAAATGTGTGTAGATGTTTCATATTTTTTCCTTTCTATAATATGTTAATTAATCTATGAAGTTAGGGAAAAAAAAATTATCTTCAAAAGAAGCATTAAAAAATACTATACAATTATGACCTCCATCACACTTAAAAAAAATGAAGACCGCCGAATTATTACTGGACATCAATGGATTTTTAGTAATGAAATTCACACTATTAATGGAAATCCGAAAAAAGGTGATGTTGTAGAAATTTTACGGAGTGATGGAAAAAAACTTGGCATTGGTTTTTACAATCCGCACTCACTGATTGCTGTACGTTTTCTTTCCAAAGAAGTTGAAGAAATCAATACACAATTTTTTGAACAACGTATTCGTTCTGCTTTGGAATTACGAAAAAAAATGTTTTCCGAAAGTACTACATACAGAGTTATTCACAGCGAAAGTGATTTTTTACCGGGCTTAATTATTGATAGATATAACAACATTTTTTCCATCCAAACATTTTCCGCAGGAATGGATTTGCGAATTTCTTTAATTTGTGATGCAATAGAATCCATCTTCTCTCCACAAGGAATTGTTGAGCGCAACGAATCCCCCTTGCGTTTATTAGAACAACTTCCCCAACAAAAAAATATTGTGCGTGGAACTATTGAGCCAACAATAATTACCTTAGAAGGAATACAATTTCGTGTAGATGTTTTAGAAGGACAAAAAACCGGACTTTTTCTTGACCAAAGAAAAAATAGAATTGCTATTGAGCCGTACGTAAAAAATGCAACGGTATTAGATTGTTTTTGCAATGAAGGTGGTTTTGGATTGTACGCTGCATATTTTGGAGCAAAATCTGTAACATGTGTTGATATTTCCGAATATGCTTTACAACAAGCAAAATATAATGCAGAATTAAATCATTGTAAAAATATTGCTTTTGAAAAAGCGGACGTTTTTTCTTTTTTGAAAAAAAATATTGAAGAAAAGAAAAAGTTTGATGTTGTGATTCTTGACCCTCCTTCATTCACCAAAAGTAAAAAAAATCTTCATACTGCTTTGAAAGGATATAAAGAACTTCATCACGATGCACTTCAATTATTATCTGATGATGGAATTATTGTTTCTACTTCTTGTTCACATCATGTTGATGAAAAAATGTTTTTAGAATTAATGGATTTATTACCTACTACTTTTATGATTAATTTTAAAAGAAAAAATAACCTGGATTAAATCATTCGGTATTATTATAGGCGCAATCGGAGTAGCTTTATTAATTTCTTCAGGCGCCGCAGATAAATCATCACCTTCAAGTATCGCCGGAGATATTTGTATTACCATAAACGCAACATCTTACGCCATTTTTCTCATTATTGCCAAACCATTAATGGTAAAATATTCACCTTACACCTTAGCGCGTTGGATTTTTACTTATGGTATTATATTAATTATTCCATTTGGCTGGAAAGAAGCCGCTGCAGTTAATTGGGATATGGTGCCACCGGTTGCCATTTGGGCATTAGTGTATGTGATTCTTGGTGCCACCGTTTTAGCCTATTTATTTAATATTTTAGGGCTTAACTATGGTTCTCCTGCATTGGTGAGTATTTATATTTATACCCAACCTGTCATTGCAAGTATTATTGCAGTGGTTTACAGAAGTGACCATCTCACCATAGAAAAAATAATATCAGCCTTGCTCGTATTTACCGGAGTAGCCTTGGTGAGCTTCACCACAACAAAGAAACAAAACGCAATAAATTAATTCCCCTTCCACTGCTTAGCTTACCTTGCCGGATTAAAAAATCTTTGAATCCAACCGTATAATCGTATTTTTGTGTTCAAATTGACTGTATGATTATATCAATGACGGGTTATGGACGAAGTACTTTTAGCCTTGGTGGTAAAAACATTGTGCTTGAAATCAAAACATTAAACAGTAAGTCGTTTGATTTGAACCTGCGCATCGCACCGCTTTTTAAAGAATATGAAATTGAAATTCGCAACCTGCTGAATAAATCGATTATGCGCGGTAAAACCGATTGCACACTCGGTTATGAAATGGCAGATGATAAAGGTGGAGAAGTAAATCCCGTTGCCGTTAAAGAATATTATCGTCAGCTAAAAGCAATTGCCAACGAATTAAATGTTGATGATTCACGGGTGTTTGACCTCGTATTCCGTCTGCCCAATGTAACTACAACTTCAAACGAAAGTTTGTCGGAAGAACAATGGATGGAGGTGAACAAACAATTAGAAAATGCCTGCAAGCAATTAAATAAATTCAGAACCGATGAAGGTGCAAATCTTGAAAAAGATCTTGTATTAAGAGTGCAACTGATGCGCGAAGCATTAAAAGAAGTTGAAGGTCTCGACCCATCACGTATGGAACAACAACGCACTAAAATGTTCAGCGATTTACAAAGTTATATGGGCGATGAAGATATTGATAAAAACAGGTTCGAGCAGGAATTAATTTTTTATCTGGAAAAAATGGATATCACAGAAGAAGTAACCCGCCTGCGTTCGCATTGCGATTACTTTATTGATACTATTAATGAATCACTCAGTGAAAAGGGAAAAAAACTCGGATTTATTTGTCAGGAAATGAACAGAGAAATTAATACCATCGGTTCAAAATCATATCACGCAGAAATGCAACGTAAAGTTGTTGTTATGAAAGATGAATTGGAAAAAATAAAAGAACAATTAAATAACGTTTTATAATGCAGGGCAAAATAGTAATTGTTACAGCACCGTCAGGAGCAGGAAAAACAACTATTGTTAAACATTTACTTGCCAGCGAACCAAAACTTGCCTTTTCGGTTTCAGCCACAACGCGAACCAAACGCAACATGGAAACCGATGGAAAAGATTATTATTTTTTGAGTGTTGAACAATTCAATGAAAAAATAAATCAACATGCATTTGTTGAGTGGGAAGAAGTGTATCCCGGCAAATTATACGGCACATTAAACAGTGAAGTTGAACGTATCTGGAGCAACAATCAGCATATTATTTTTGATGTAGATGTAAAAGGCGCATTGTCGCTAAAAAATAAATATCCTGAACAAACAATTTCACTATTTATTCAGCCACCTTCACTTGAAATTTTAATCGACAGGCTTACCAAACGCAACACAGAAACACCGGAAACGCTCCAAACACGCATTGAGCGGGTTAAATATGAACTCACTTTTTCAGGCCATTTTGACCATGTAATTGTAAACGATGAGCTGGAACGCGCTCAGGCAGAGGCTTTGAGCCTTGTGCATAATTTTTTAAGCGCTTAGTTGTACAAATTTGATTTTTAACTACTTTTACGTGGGCATGGTAACTTCCATAACACAAGGCGTAAAAGTAAGCGTTGAAACCTTTTTTCAACCTGATCACTCCCGCAGAGGCGAGTTTGTGTTTGCCTATCGTATTACCATCGAAAATAAAAGCGAAAATACCGTTCAGTTGCTGCGCAGACATTGGCATATTTACGACGGAATGGGCATTTGGCGCGAAGTAGAAGGTGAAGGTGTTATAGGAGAAACACCGGTTATTGAACCCGGCCACATGCATCAATACGTGTCAGGTTGTCACCTCATTGCTCCATTGGGCAAAATGAAAGGCACTTATTTAATGGTTAAAACTATGGACGGGCAATATTTTGACGTCATTATCCCTGAATTCCAGATGGTTGCTCCGTTTTTACTGAATTAATCTTCCGGTCCGTATCCCGACAGTTTTAGAATTTTTAAGGCATCCGTTTCATTAAACAATTCATAT
>CALETH010000060.1 GCA_937920105.1 uncultured Bacteroidota bacterium | reverse complement strand
CGGGATGAACGTCGACTTTCTTGCCGCGCCCCGGATTCAAGTAGACGAAGACGTTGGCCAATTCGCCGCCAGCGCCGACGACCACCGATTCATCAACTAACTCATGCTTGGAGCAGTATTCCGTGTCTTTGTTAGGGACGATCTTCTCGGCCTTCACGTCTCCCTTGAGGACGAACTTCCCTTTGATCGTTCCCCAATCAGCGGCAGCGGCCGTCGAGCCGACAGCCACCACAAGGGCCAAGGCGGAACAAAAACGTCGTGCAATGGCACAAATTCTTGGCATAGAAAACGCCCTCAAAGTATTTACTGGCGAACTTTCTGGTTTAATAGATAAAAATTTAATGACAAAAAAAATGCAAGAAGAAAAAACATTGCAAGAAAAAGTAAATACAAATCCTGAATGGAAAAAAGAATATGGTTGGGCTTGGGATTCTATTGCAACGGCGGTAAAACGTTCACAAACAATGTTTATCAAAAGTAATTATCGTGGAGTTTCTGGAAGATTAGCAACAACAGCAATAAATATTGTCCGCTATGTGAATGAAATCAAAAAACCAAATGGAGAACGCCTACCACAATATCAAGATGCCAATCTTGCATCTACCAATATGCAACTCTACTCTCCTGCTCCAATCTATCCTGATTTAGAAGAATTACAACTTGCAGACCGTATCAAAGAGGCATCAGAAAATTTAGGAAATGATGATAACTATGTAAAAATTCTTTTAGATGGAAAAACACCCGAAGCACAAGCAAAAGAATTAGTTAGCGGAACAAAACTTGCAGACCCATCATTTAGAAAAACTTTAGTAGAAGGTGGAATTGATGCCGTCAATAAATCAACAGACCCAATGATAATTCTTGCAAGAAAACTTGTTCCCTATGGAGATGAAATGCGAGAATGGATGGAAAAAAATGTGAATAGTGTTATCACATCTGCAAGTGAAAAAATTGCTAAAGCACGTTTTGCAGTGTACGGAAAAAATCTTTATCCCGATGCAAACTTTACATTACGACTTTCCTACGGAACAGTTAAAGGATATCCCATGAACGGAACAAAAGCACCGGTCATAACAACGATGTACGGATTGTATGACCGTGCAATAAGTTTCGGCTACCAAGGAGATTTTGGATTACCAAAACGTTTTACCGATAATATCAATAAACTTAGTCTCGCAACACCAATGAATTTTATTACTACTAATGATATTATTGGTGGAAATTCCGGTTCACCAGTTATTAATGCAAACGGTGAAGTTGTTGGTTTAGTATTTGATGGAAATATTGAAAGTCTTCCCGGAAGTTTTATCTATGAAGAAGAAAAAAATCGTACCATAGCCGTACACCCCGGAGTCATGATTGAAACTTTGCGAAAACTTTACGATGCAAGTTCTCTCGCGAATGAAATTGAAAATGTAAAAAAGAAATAAGTTTATTAATCATTATAAGTAATTATTAGTTAAGGGTGGTTGTAACAACCATCCTTTTATTTTTTATAAGAACGAATATCACAACAAAATTTTTTAATCTTGTTTTCTCACTTTTCTATACTTACCTTTATTAAATCTTTTTCCAAAGATTTGTCAATCCGCCACAGCGAATTTAAAACTTGACAAATTTCTAATGAGTTACATTTAAATAGTATTATTTTAATATCTAAATAATGAAAAAAAATATTTTTATTTTATTATTCATTTTACTCTCTTCCCTACTCCATTCATCAGAAACAATTCACGTACTCAAAATTGATGGAAGTATAAATCCCGCAACATCAGAATATCTTCGCGAAGAAATAACCAGAGCAGAAAAAGAAAATGCTCATGCTATTATAATAGAATTAAATACACCCGGTGGATTATTAGAATCCACACGAGAAATAGTTTCTAATTTTCTTACGTCTAAAATTCCCATTATTGTTTATGTAACGCCAAGCGGAAGTCAAGCCGCATCAGCAGGAGTTTTTATTACGCTTGCCTCACATATTGCAGTAATGTCTCCTGGAACAAATATCGGAGCAGCACATCCCGTAAGCACACAAGGAGAAATGGATTCTGTGATGTCTGAAAAAGTAACCAATGATGCTTCTGCATTTATTCGCACAATTTCCGAAAAAAGAAATCGTAATGTAGAATGGGCGGAAAAAGCAGTACGACAAAGTATTTCTATTACTGAAACCGAAGCACTTCAACAACATGTTATTGATTTTGTTGCTCCAACAATTCAAGCCGTTTTAGATTCTTTAGATGGAAAAAAAATTGTTTTTGATACACACATAGTAACACTTTCTACAAAAAATGCTGTTCTCAAAAATTACGAAATGGATTGGAGAATGAAATTATTGGATTTACTGAGTAATCCAAATGTTTCCTATATTTTATTTTTGATTGGAATTTATGGATTATTTTTTGAACTCTACAATCCCGGAGCAGTTTTTCCCGGAGTTGTTGGTGCGATTGCACTTGTTCTTGCTTTGTATTCACTCAATACATTGCCAGTAAATTATGCAGGAGTTGCACTTATTCTCATCAGTATTATACTTTTTATTTTAGAAATAAAAATTACCAGTTATGGAATGCTCACTATTGGCGGACTTGTTGCATTTTTCTTTGGTTCAGTCATGTTATTTCATTCCGATTCTTCTTTTGATTTTGCTCTTGGAGTTTCTTTAGGAGTAATTCTCCCTGCTCTCCTTTGCACCGCAGGATTTTTTCTTTTCGCGATTGGTGCTGGAATCAAAGCACAAAAGAAAAAAGTTTCTACCGGAATACAAGGTCTTATTAATGAAACTGGAATAACACTGACAGAATTAAATCCCAAAGGAGAAGTAAGAATTCAAGGAGAAATTTGGAAAGCAGAAAGTAATGAAGGAAAAATTTCAAAAGAAACTTCTATTATTGTTACAAATATTGAAGGATTGTTATTGAAAGTTCGAAAAAAATAATTTTTTATTCACTTTATTCTAAGGAGTAGTATTTATGGAAATACCAATTTTTGGTTTCGTCGTCATCATTTTTTTTGCAGCATTTATTTTTTTTAGTGCAATAAAAATTTTATCTGAATATGAACGCGGAGTTATTTTTCGTTTAGGAAGAATGATTGGTGTCAAAGGCCCGGGTCTTATTCTTCTTATTCCCGTCATTGATAAAATGGTGAAAGTCAGTTTGCGAACTGTTGTCTTAGATATTCCACCACAAGATGTCATTACAAAAGATAACGTTTCTATCAAAGTCAACGCCGTTGTGTATTTCAGAGTTTTACAACCAGAAAAAGCAATTGTCAATGTAGAAAATTATCTTTACGCAACATCACAACTTTCGCAAACAACACTTCGTAGTATTCTCGGACAATCTGAACTTGATGATATTCTTGCAGAACGCGAAAAAATTAATCGTGAACTGCAAATGATTATTGACCAGCATACTGAACCATGGGGAATTAAAATTGCCAACGTAGAAGTAAAACAAATTGATTTACCAGCAGAAATGCAACGTGCGATGGCAAAACAAGCCGAAGCAGAACGTGAACGCCGAGCAAAAGTTGTTCACGCGGAAGGTGAATTACAAGCAAGTGCAAAATTAGGAGAAGCAGCTGCTGTTATTGAAAAAAATCCTATCGCACTTCAACTTCGCTATTTGCAAACACTCACAGAAATTGCATCAGAAAATAATTCTACAACTATCTTCCCTCTTCCAATTGAATTATTAAAACCATTTTTAAATATGGGAAATAATTCTTTAGAAAAAGGAAAAAAATAAATTTATGTAGGGACGGTTGCAAAACCGTCCTAAAATACTAATTTAAAAGGAACGGATTTGCATCACCGCATCTTTGTCATGCCCGAATGTTGTTATCGGGCATCCAGAAAATAGATTCCCGCTTAAAGCATGCGGGAATGACCTTATCTGCAAGCGGGGGAATTAAACCCTTATAAATGTTAAATATTATTTACTTCATCATTCTTAATTCTTACTTAATTTATGGTAGAACTCCACAACGTTTGCATAAAATTTCATTCACAAAAAATATTTGACGAAGTCAATTTACAAGTTCAAAATGGAGAATTTGTTTCGTTGGTAGGAACAACAGGGAGCGGAAAAAGTTCTCTTTTACGATTATTGTATATGGATTTATTGCCAACAGAAGGAATTGTAAAAGTTGGTGATTATAGTTCCACAAGTATTAAGAAAAAAGAAATTCCTTATTTACGAAGAAAACTCGGAATTATTTTTCAAAATTTTAAACTGCTGGATGATAGAAATGTTTTTGATAACATTGCTTTTGCACTTCATGTTACCAACACATCAGGAAGAGAAATTAAAAAGAAAGTTCTGAATGTGTTAGCAAGTGTTGGTTTAAGTCATAAACGCAACAGCATGCCAAATAAACTTTCCGGTGGAGAGCAGCAACGTGTTGCTATTGCACGTGCTTTAGTGAATGAGCCATTTCTCCTTCTTGCAGATGAACCAACAGGAAATCTTGACCCCGTCAGTTCATTAGAAATCTTAAAACTTTTAAAAGATATTAACACACAAGGAACGGCCGTGATTATGACAACTCATAATTACGATTTAGTGAGAAAAGCACAAGGAAGGATTATACAGATAAAAGATGAGAAGGTGTTTGAAGTGCAACTCAAAACTACTCCTGCGGGATTATAACCTCATCATCCGCAGTAGGAACATTAATATTATATTTTTTGATTTTGAGATATAATGTTTTTGCAGTAATACCAAGAATATCAGCAGTACGAGAGCGACTATAATTATTTTTTTGTAATACGTGAGCAATATGAATTTTTTCCAACTCTTCTAACGAAAGCACGCCTCTATTCCCCACAGGTGATTTTTCTGCTGCATATCCATTATTATTATCTTGAGATTTTGTTAATGCAAAATTTAGAGAAAAATCCTTTATCGTAATCACATCATCAAAAGATAATAATACTGCTCCTTCTATTGCATGTTCCAATTCACGAATATTTCCGGGCCAATCATAATGCATTAAAATATGTAATGCTTCTTCATCAATTTTTTTCTGCACTTTGGCTTTCGCTTTTTTCTGCAAAAAGTGCTCAATCAATAATGGAATATCATCTTTTCTATCTTTCAATGGCGGGATGCGAAGTGTAATCACATTCAAACGATACAATAAATCTTCTCGAAATTTTCCAGCAACAACTTCTTGCTGTAAATCTTTATTAGTTGCAGAAATAATTCTTACATCAACTTTCATAGAATTTGTTCCGCCAACTCTGCGAAATTCTCCGGTTTCAAGAAAGCGAAGTAATTTTGGTTGTATCATCGGACTAATATCTCCAACTTCATCCAAAAATAATGTTCCACCATTGGCAACTTCTACCAAACCTTGTTTCATTGCGTACGCATTAGTGAACGCTCCCTTTTCATGTCCAAATAATTCACTTTCTAAAAGTGTATCAGGAATAGATGCACAATTTACAATAACATAAGGACGACTGGAACGAGGACTGCTCGTATGAATAAGATGAGCGATTAATTCTTTTCCTGTTCCACTGGGACCGTGAATGTGAACGATGCTATCACTATCCGCAACTTTTTTTGCCATTTCTACTAATCGTACCATTACAGGACTTTTTGCAATAATTTCTCTTCCGGAATTTCGCAATAATTCGCTTTTCATTAACTCATTATCAATAGTTAATTGACGGCGTTCTATTGCACGGCTTACCGTTGCAAGTAATTCATCACGATTGTAGGGCTTGCTGACAAAATCGTACGCACCAAGTTTTGTTGCTTCAATCGCAGTTTTTACATCAGCATAACTGGAAAGCATGATTACTTGTGTGGTGGGATAATTTTCTTTGATGTATTTGAGAACTTCTAATCCGTTCACACGGGGCATTTTGACATCGAGAAGAACAACATCAAAAATTTGGAGTTGGAGAGAATTGATGGCTTGTGCACCATCAAGGGCGGTTACAACATTATACTTTTTTACTTCTAATAATTCTTCTTTTAAGAGAAAATTAACACTTTCTTCATCATCAACGATAAGTACATTGTAAAATTGAGACATGAATAATATTTATAAGAAATATTATGAACTCGCTTTTGCAGTTTCACTTGCTAAAACGCGTTCAATAGTGGTAAATAAATCTACTAAATCGTATGGCTTACTCACAAAATCATCGGCACCGAGACGTTTAGATTCAATAGCACTTTTTAAATCTGCAAAACCAGTCATCATAATAACTTTTATTACTGGTAGATTTGTTTTGACGTATTTTAATACTTCAAATCCATCAACTTTTGGCATTTTAATATCTAACAATACCAAATCAAATTTTTGTGCTTTGAGTACATTGATTGCTTTTTCCCCATCTGCTGCTTGTGCGATGTTAAAGCCCTGATTAGCGAGTTCATCGCTTAGTACTTCGCGTAAAGCATCTTCGTCATCAACTACCAAGATTGTATTTGTGCGTGCCATTATGTTGCTCCTATAATGTGATGTACTTTTGGGTATAAACTTTTTACAACGAGTATAGTATAAAAAATTAGATTGAAAAAAACAATGATTATTTTCACGTAAAAATAAAAAACCCTCAAAAAGGTTTTTTTTCGAGGGTTGTAATTTTATAGATAATCAAAATTAATTCACAATTTCAATTTTAGATGTTGCATTTCCATTTATATGTACAAAATCTTCCGATGGTCCTTCATTATAAACATTATTATCATATGCTCGGGTAAGATTGCTTCTTTTACCGATTACTCTAAAGTTATAATTAATATATCCATTAGATGAAGATAATACTTCTATCACCATACTTTCTATCGTGTAATTTCTGGTTTCAAGATATTTTACAGCATCATTTGTTGTGTTATATTCAAACGTCCCTAACCAGTGATTACCTTCTTTTTTATATTCATAGGAACCATATTGAGAAATTTTTTCTGGAACAATCATATTCATTGTATAAGTTTCTTCGTTATTTATTTCAGTATTACTTAATGCGATTGAGGTTCTATTTTCTTGCTCTGCATATAAAGAAGACTTATATCCTCCATCAAAAGAAGATTCAAATTTTACATCTCCTGATACAGTAATATTAAATGCTGCTTTTTGATTTTCTACAACTGGTTCTGTTGGTACAGAACTACATCCTTGTAAAATAAATACAACAATGAATATTACAAAACAACTTTTTATGAAATTCATAATGGTACTCCTTATATAAGTGAATAAAATTATTGAATTACTATACAACAAAAATATTTTATTATCAAGAATTTTTATACCTTTCTATGGTTTTTCAGTTATTCGGATTTTCCGAATAACTGAATTTTCTAGTAATTCTTTAAACTCATATAAAGTATAAAATTATTTTTTTCTTCCCCTCATCACCTCATACATCATCAACGCACCTGCAACAGAAACATTTAATGATTGTATTTTTCCTACCATCGGAATCTTTACCAAAAAATCACACTTTTCTTTTACTAATCTTCGCATGCCCTTTCCCTCATTTCCAACAACAATAGCAAGGGACATATTATAATCTAATTCTGTGTAGGATTTTTCAACACTCATTTCGGTTCCCACAATCCACACATTTTTTTCTTTTAATTCTTCAATAGCAGAAACAAGATTGGTAACTTTTGCGATAGGAAAATGTTCGCTTGCTCCGGCAGAGGTTTTTACCACTGTTTCATTGATTGGTGCCGAATGATGTTTTGGGATAATTCCGCCATGAACACCTGCACAAACGGCGGTACGTATTAACGCACCAATATTATGAGTATCTTCAATTTCATCAAAAATAAGAAAAAATGGTTTTTCGTTTTTAGATGATGCAATACGAAAAAGTTCATCAATATCGCAATAGATTTTTTCTCCGATAATCGCTATAACACCTTGAGAATTAATGTATTGCGATATTTTATTAAATCTTTCTTGACTATGTTCTACGAATGGAATATTTTTTTGGCGGGCAAGTGTACGAATTTGTTGGATAGATTCTCCATGCACGCCATGCAGAAAAATAATTTTTTCAATGGGTGTTTCTGAACGAAGTGCTTCAAGAACGGGATTACGTCCTACAATAGTATTCATTGTGTTGATGAAGAATTTGAAGAACGGTTTTTAACGCCAATAATTCCAAGAATTATTAAAATTGCAGCAATAATTTGTGCTTCGGAAAGTCCAAAAAGTATTTTCGGATTAAGTCGAAAAAATTCTATAGAAAAACGTTCTGCACCAGCAGCAATTAAATACCAAGAAAACATCTTCCCTTTTTCCACTATTTTTGTACGATATTTCCACAAAATAACAAATAAAATCGTGCAAATAATAAATTCATACATTGGCGTTGGATGTAATAGTGTGGTATCTGGAACAATCCCATTAGGAAATTTTGAAGTAATTTCCGGAAAATCTCTAAACGCATACGAAGGCGGGTATGTTCCTTTAGAATAATCCGTTCCCCAAGGAAGTGTTGTTGGAAAACCATAATCTCCGTCTCCTGCTAAATGACATCCAATTCTTGCAACTCCGTAAGCAAGCAATAATGCTGGCGAAGCGGCATCTGCAATTACTAAAAATGGAATTCCTTTTTTTCTTATGTAGAAATATATTGCAATAGTTGCAAGAATAAATCCGCCATAAAATGTTAAACCACCGGGGGAAAATGCCATTCCAATTGGGTCTTTTAAGAAATCAGAAAAATTTTCTAATAAGTAAAGAATTTTAGAACCGGCAATTCCACCAATAACTGCTAAAAGTGTTATGGTACCGCTTAATTCCGGATGGAGTTTTTTTCTTTGTAATTCTTTCGTTAATAAATAATTGGCAATGATGAAAGAAATTCCCATCATTAAACCAAAACTATAAATGGTAATTCCATTAAATGAAAATATTATTGGGTGCATAAATTATTCAAATTTCTATTTTTGTTAAATCTATTTCTTTTTCTGAGCCATCACTAAGATTTTTAATTTTCCCTTTTTGTGTTTCTCGTTCTTGTATTCCGATTACCAAAACATATTCTGCTTGTTGACGGTTTGCTTCTCGCATTTGTGCTTTAAGACTTCGTTGTAAAAAATCCATTTCTACAGAAATTTCTTTTCTACGCAATTCCATCGTCTTTTGAAAAACATATTCACGTGAATTATCATCAGCAGCAGCAATAAATAATTTGGGATGTGTTTTTGGAATTTGTATATCTTGTTTTTTTTCTAAAATCATAATTAAACGTTCAATTCCAGCGGCAAAACCAACACTTGGAGTTGGTTTTCCACCAAGTTCTTGAACAAGTAAATCATATCTTCCACCACCGGCAAGTGCATCTTGTGAGCCGAGTTCATTACTGGTAATTTCAAAAGCAGTTTTTGTATAATAATCTAACCCACGAACTAATCTTCCATCTATTTGATATGAAATAGTAAGATGTGTTAAAATAGATTTCAGTTTTTCAAAATGTTGATGACAATTTTCACATAAATAATTATAAATGAGTGGGACATTTTCTGTTAACTCTCTATCTTTTTCATTTTTAGAATCCAACACTCGCAATGGATTTTTTTCTATACGATTTTGACTTTCCGGGGAAAGTTGTGATGAAATTTTTCGCAATTCATTTTGCAAAAGTGTTTTATATTGCGGTCTACAATTTTCACATCCCACAGAATTAATTTTTACAGAAAAATTATTAAGGGAAAATGAACGATACATTTCTACAATCAATGCAATAATTTCTACATCTGTTTCTGGTGTTGAAGCACCAATTGCTTCTGCTCCAAATTGATGAAATTGACGCAACCTTCCTGCTTGCGGTCGCTCTTGGCGAAACATTGGTGAGATATAATAGACTTTTACTAATGGCTGTTCTTCTGTAAGATTGTGTTGGATGTACGAGCGAATAACGGATGCAGTTCCTTCCGGTTTTAATGTTACACTTTCTTCACTTCTATCAAGAAAGGTGTACATTTCTTTCCCGACAATATCTGTGAGTTCTCCGATGCTGCGAGAAAAAAGTCCAGTGTGTTCAAAGATTGGTGTGCGGATTTCTTTATAATTAAAACGATGGAAAACTTCGCGAGCAATTTTTTCTACATATTGCCAGAGAGCACTTTCGGAAGGAAGTATATCTTTTGTACCTTTGACGGATTTGAACACAGAATAATTGAGTAGTTAAATATGAATGATGAAGTAAAAAGAGTCAATAATTTTTTATGTATTTTCTAAATATGTTGATTCTGCCGTTTTAAAAATTTCCATTACTTCTGTCGGTGATGTTGCATTAAGTAATTTTTGACGAAAATCTTCTTTGTTCATTAAACGAGAAATCCGACTGAGAAGTTTAATGTGCGGACCTACCATTGTATCTTTTCCTACCAATAAAAAAATTAATCGCACAGGTTGTTCATCTAATGATTGATAATCTATTGGTTCTTTGGTAACAGCAAACGCAGCAACAATGTCAGAAACAGCATCAGTTTTTCCGTGTGGAATCGCAAAGCCATTTCCTACTCCTGTGGACATTATTTTTTCTCGTTCAAAAATTGCATTCTTGACTTTTTCTTTATCCAACACTTTACTTGAATTACTAACAAGTTCTATCATTGTAGTAATGATGTCATCTTTAGAATCACCTTCTAATTGTGTTTTGATTAAAGTTTCATCAAGAATATCACTGATTTTCATGGTATATTTATCTCCTTAATTTTATTAGAATTAAAATATACGTTTTTACAATTGGAATGTAAAGATGTAAAAAAATGTCAGACATCTTTTTTATAAATTTCATACCTATCTAAAAAATTCATATTTTTCATTAACAAGATGGCTGACATTTTATTTGTTTTAGATTTGTCAAGTTTTTAAAACTTAACAAATCTTATATTTAAAAAATATGAAAAACGTTTTATTTATTACTTATGCATGGCCGCCTTCAGGAAAAGCAACATTGCATTGGCCTTTAGCAATGCTCCAACATTTACCAAAACATGGTTGGCAACCTTCAGTTTTAACAACTGATGAAGATACTTTTTCTCATAAAGATGAAAGTTTAGTAAAAAAAATTCCAAAAAATCTTCACATTATAAAAACTTCTGCTAATGAACCATTTCATCTCTACAGAAAATTCATTGGAAAAAAAGATTCATCTCCTCTTCTCGCTTCTGAAGCAATGTCCACAACCAATACAAGTTTGCGTCACAAACTTGCATTGTGGATACGATTAAATCTTTTTATTCCTGATGCAAGAGTTGGATGGTATTTTTCTGCTGTTCCTGCTGGGAAAAAATTTTTGCGTTCACACACAATGGATGCAATTGTTACTATCGGACCTCCTCATAGTGCGCATCTTATCGGATGGAAATTGAGTAAAAAATTTAATATTCCTCACGTTCCGATTTTAATTGACCCTTGGGTTGATATTGTCTATTATCACAATTTACATCGCAGTAAATTTTCTTCTTCTATCGATATTTTTTTTGAACGAAAGGTTTTACAGAATGCAAAACATGTAATTTTTGTTACTAATACTACATTAAGTGATTATCACAAAAAATATTCTTTTCTACAAGAAAAATCTTCTGTGTTATATTGGGGATATAATGAAGAATATTTTAGTGATAGATTCCCGACAAAATCACTCGAGAATGACGATAATTCTAAAGAAAAAATTATTCTTCATGCAGGAAATATGTATGATTATCAAAACCCGATTGCATTGTGGAAATGTGTAAAAAATGAAATTGCGAATGGTAAAAAATTGCGTTTGCGTTTTTTAGGAACATTAAGTCCTGCTGTGAAAAAATCTCTCGAAGAATTTTCTCTTCTTCCCTTTTGTGATTTTATTGGATTTCTTCCATACGAAAATATTGTAGAGGAATTGTATAAAGCAGATTACCTTTTAGTCTGTGCAGCAGAAAAACGTCACTTACCCGGAAAATTATTTGAATATTTGCGCGTTGGTAAACCAATTATCGCCTTTGGTGATGACAATGTTGAAGTTGCAGAAATGTTACAACTATCTAATTCTGGTATTTTATTTTCTCATAATTTTACTGGTAATATTTTTGATGCAATAAAAAATGTTCAGCCAAATATTGAGTTTGCAAAACAGTTTTCTCGTGAGAAAATTGCAGAGGGGTTAAGTGGGATGTTGCGTAGTATTATAACAAAGACTTAAAGAGAGTATAATATTTTTCTGCTGTTGTTGTAATAGAATATTTTTCTTCTGCAATTTTTCTTGCATTGAAAGAAAATTGTTTTCTCATTTCATCATTATGTAAAAGTTCTTTTATCCGTTGAGTAAATAATTTTTTATCAAACGGCGGAATAAGAAATCCATTTTTATTATTTTCCACAATTTCTCCACATCCACCAACATCAAAAGTAATACATGGTAATCCACATGCGATTGCTTCTAGCAAGGTGTTTGGTAAATTGTCTGCCTTTGTTGGATAAATAAAAATATCTGCAATATTTAAATAATCAATAATTGTTTTCTCATCTTTTAAATATCCCGTCATACGAATATCAAATTTTGAAAATTTTTGCAATACTTCGGATTTACCTTCTCCTATAACAATAAGACAAATTTTTTCTTCGGTCGTTACATGTAATAATTCCAAAATATCTAATAATTCTTTTCCTCCTTTGTATGGACTTTTAAAAAGTTGTTCGGAATTAAAAAGTAATACTTTGGTATTTTCTTCAATATTTATTTTCTTTCGTAATTCAGTTTTAGATTGTGGATAAAAAATATTTGTATCTATTCCATTAGGAATGTGCAGAATTTGTTTTCCTTCAAAGACTGGACTTTGTATTGCTAAATTATACAACCATCGTGAAGGAGTTACGATAGTAAGATTGGATTGCGAATAGATTTTTTTCTTTTGTTGTAATAACCATTTTCCTGTATCTATCCACATTTTTGGAAAGTTTTTTTTTTCTTTTTTTCCGCTTCGCATTTCTTTCCATGATATATCTCCAAATGTGTGTGCAGCATTGGCTGTGAATGCCCACATATCCGGTAACGACCACACAATTGGTGCTTGTTTTGATAATGATATAAGAAGTGATGTTTTAAAATATCCGCCATGAATATTACGAATGAAAATAATATCTGGTTGTATTTCCTTTGTTTTCTTGAGTATTGTTTTTGTAGAAAAGGGAAAAAATTTGTATTGAAGACCAATTCTTTGCAATAGAAAATTCCATCCGCGCTCAACAAAATTTTGAAATCCTCTTTTCCGTGTCTCAAAAATATAAGGGTAGTTTGATTTTTTTATTCCAACAAGAAAATAGTTTTGCGTATTATATAAACGTTCTAATGTTTTATGAAATCTAAAACACCAAATTGCTGCTCCACCAGAAATATCATGTTTATTAATAAAGAGTATTTTCATTAAAAATTGTGTTATATGTTTGAATGTATTTTGAGGCGATGTGTTCAATCATGTAATTCTTTTCTATTGTGATTTTTGCTTTTTCTCTTATGCGTTTTCGGATTTCATCATTTTTCAATAAATAGAGTATCGCTTTTGCTAATTCATTTTTATTATTGACGGGAACTAATATTCCATTTTCTCCATTTTGAATTAAATCTTGATTTCCTGATATATCTGTTGCTATACACGGTTTACCATACAGCATTGCTTCCATTAGTGCGTTGGACATTCCTTCCCTACGAGATGGTAGAACAAATATGGTTGCTGTTTTCAAAAAATCACTAACATTGTTTTGTTTTCCATAAAAAACTACATTTTTTGATATACCTAATTCTTTTGCATCATTTTCATATTTTTTGATATTTCCTTGACCAACAATTTTTAATATTGCTGTTGGATATTTTACTACCACCTCTTTCCACGCTCCTAATAAAATATCCATTCCTTTCGCTGGTTCCTGATAAAGATTTCCCACAAACAGACATGTGTATTGTTCTTCTACTATAGATGATACATCTGATGAAATATTAATACCATTTGGAATTCTAAAAATTTTTTCTTTGGGAATACCGTTTTTCAAAAAATTCTGTTCTATAAAATTTGTCATAGCAATAAAATAACAGTGTTGTATCATTATTTTTTGGAAAAATTTCCCGCCGATGGTAAAACGTAATTTTTCAAAACCATTCATGGTAGAATCTTTAATGATAATTTTTTTTTTGAAAATGATGCCAAGTATTGTTACTACAGGCGCTAACCATTCTATAGTATGAACATGAAGAATATCAAATTGTTTTTTGTGTTTCCAAAAAAATAATAGGGCAGAAAAAAAAAAGATAGTACCATACATATAAGCATCGCAACCCCATACTTTCCCATAGATATATTGTAATTCTTTATTAGGTGGGAAAATTTTATTGAAAATTCTTCTCTGAAAACGTGAAATTATGGTAATAAGATATGGAAGAAAAAATGCTATTCTATAAATAGTAATTCCTTCATATTGTTGTTCTTTTTGCTTTTCGCGAAATGTTTTTTTTGTGAGGATGTTTACCTGCATTCCTTGGGCAAGTAACTGTTGAGAAAGATTCCATGCTTGTATTTCCGCTCCACCCAATTGTGAGGGTGGGGCATCCAAAAGTACCATAAGAACACGGAAAGGAAATTTTGTCTCACTATTTTTTGTAGATGTCATATAACTGAGAGAGTGCTATGCTTTCCATTTTTTTCTTATTACATAATTGAAAAAATAATTCTAACGATTCCAAATATCGTGCAACATCGTTTTGTGTTTTTGTATAGGGACTTTTATTCGGTAAGATTTCAACATTATGAAACATCATATTGAAAACAATATGTTTATTTTCTCTATACTTTTTTTCATACTCTTCAACAAGAGTATTCATTTCTTTATATGTGGAATAAAATGGACGAAGCCAGATTGTTTTATTTTTTAATAACAATCTTTTTTGTTGTGTAATAGAAATAGGTATTTCTAAAATTTTTCCATCAAAATACGGTTGTTCATTTGCATTGCGATAATCTACAGGTTGTTCTCGTGTTTCATCATTCCAATTAATATGTGGTGTAACACTTGTATCAACTTTATATCCGAGTTTTTCTAAACATACCAATGTATTTTTTCTTGCACTAAATCTTCCCGCCCTAAATGATACTGGTGAATAACCAAATTTCTCTCTAAATAAGTTTGTAATATTTTTCATTTTCTCAAATTCAATATCAGAAGATAAAAAACATTGATTGGCTTCTCCTTTTTTACCAGCATAATCATAATATTTTTTTTCTGGTTCAATAAATTCGGAATGAAGATGAGTTCCCAATTCAAAAAGTCCATCAAGTTTCTGAAATGTTGATATACTCTCTTCATTTTCAAGAACTACATTATTGATTAAATATGTTGGTGTAATGTTATATTGATTAAACAATGGCTGGAGAATTTTTTGTATTCCATAGGTAACACCATTAAATGTTAATGGATTGGAATAATGCCATGTTGGAGTGCAATCTGGCTCTACATCAATGGTGAGGGTAAAATATATCATTAGTTGTTTTTTATAGAATCAAGTTTTTCTTTCCACAAAATTAAATTTAACAAACGCCATACTTCCGTACTATACTTAGAGCAATCTGATTTATAATAGTTTTCAACAATATTGAAAAGTGATTTCGTTTCTACATTAAATTTTTCCAAATTATTTTTTGTAATAGTATCTGCTATTTTTTCTCTCCATGAACCACTCATCCATTGTTGTAAAGGAAAATTAAATCCTTTTTTAGGTTTATGAATATCATATTGTGGGGCTATAGTTTGGAGTATTTTTTTAAAAGGCGCTTTTGTCGGAAACATAGTATTACTTTTTCCTTGCAAAGCAAGTTGTAATCCGAAATTTACAATTTCATTATCTAAAAAAGGTACTCTTGTTTCCAAACTTGCTGCCATACTTGACCTATCTACTTTATACAACATTGCGGGTAAATAGGTTTTAAAATCAATAATACTAGCAAAATCTTCACGGGTGTGTAAAAGAGAAAGATTAGTTAAATACCATAATGATTTTTGTAATAATATATTGCGAGTGTCTATCGCATAAAATCCTGACGATGTTACACTATCAAGATAAATGAACAGCGGGTCGTTTTCTATTTTTTTATATAACCGAGACATACTATATGAATTAGTATGTGGTAGAATATTTTTTATATTTCCTAATAGTATTCTATAAATTTCTTTTTTTCGTTTTCTCCAAACATTATATCGAGGATAACCCCAAAACAATTCATCCCCACCATCACCGGAAAGAGTTACAGTTACATATTCTTTTGCTTTTTCAGCAATCACCAAATTTAATAAAGCCGTTGGGTCACCAAATGGTTCATCATAATAATTGTAAAGAGAATCTAAAGTTCTGCTTAGATGATTTTGGTCAATTTCTAAAAAATAATGCTGTAGATTGTTATTTCCAAATGCTTGTAAATATTTTGCTGCATCAATACTTTCGTCAGAATCAGTTTGCTCTCTAAAGGCAACTGTAAAAAATTTAAAAACTTTTTCTTTTGCAAGATATTTATTAATAAGAGCGGTGAGAAGTGATGAATCTATACCGGAACTTAAAAAAATTCCAACAGGAACATCTGCTTGTAATTGGCTACTAATACTTTGTACTAATTTATGCTCAAGTTCTTCTTGTTCATAATTCATTATCATAGAAGAGTGAGAATGAATGTGTTGGTACGCATCCCAAAAAGGCAATGGTGTTAATGTATTACCATTTTTCAAATCTTCTACACTTCCACTTATATAATAACCTGGCGGAAGTTTATAAATATTTTCTATAATACTATTTGGAGTTGGTATATATTGTAAAGAAAGATATTGCTGAATTGCTATGGGTGAAATGACAGGCGAAACAGAAGAAAAGCGAAGAATAGAATGTAATTCTGAACCAAAAATAAAACTATTATTTTCCTGTCTATAATATAATGGTTTTATTCCAACTCTATCTCTACAAAGAATAAATGTTCTGTTTTTTTTATCAAGAAAAAAAAACGCAAACATACCATTAAGTTTTTTGATTCCTTCTATTCCTAGAATTTGTAAAATATAAAATAATACTTCTGTATCTGAAGTAGTTTTAAATGGTATTCCTTTTTTTTCCAGTTCACTTTTTAGTTCTTTATAGTTATAGATAGCACCATTATATAACAGTGTGTATCGTTCATTTTCAAATGGTTGGTGAGAACGAGGGTCAAGGTCAAAAATAGCTAACCTATTCACAAAAAAGGAATGTAACCCATTTTCTGTATTTGTAAAATTTTCATCATATACAGAACAACCTGTGTAATCGGGACCACGAAAATTAACACGTGACGCAATTGATTGTACCTCTTTAATATTGTATAATCGTTGACTATTTAGTATGCCGGCAAATCCGCACATAGATTATTTTTTAATGATGGAAAAAGGAAATTATGGGTAAGTTTAATTTAATTAAATATTTAGAAGGATAACAAACATACTCTCCACCAAATCCCTTTTTAAATTTATTAATAAAATATCGTTGGTCACTTTCGTCAACAAAGTGATTGTAACCCCATAAATCAAAATATTCTTTATTATTCTTCAATGCTAATTCTATTCCATGTTTTATTGCAACATGTAAAATATTATAGTTACGATATTCCGGATGTGAAGCACCTTTATAATATCTGCATAAATTACCTTGGTGAAGTGCTATCATCCAACCAAGCATAGTGTTATTAGGTAAAAATACACCGAGAATAAATCCCAGTTCATTTTTAAGTATAGTATTACACATACAAATAAAATCTTTTTCTGATAAATCATTTTTTCGCTCACGTGAATCATTCATCTTTTTATAGATTGTATACATATCCAATAATTCTTCTTGTTTAATAAGATGTTTCACTTGTAGACCGTCTTTTTCAGATTTTTTAATAGCACTGCGATGCCCTTTTGAAAAATCATTCTCAATTTGTTGCAATGTCTTTCCTTTCAACAATATTCTTAATGATGTCCAATTTTCTTCTGAAAAAATTAACTTAAATGATGGATGTTGCTTAAGAAGTAATAATTGTACTATTTCGGTCTCAGTTGAAATAGGAAAGCAAAGTTGTATTGCTAAGTTTTTATACAATTTCTTTTTACAATATTCTACTATTCTTGCTATGTGAAAAGGTAATTCTTGGATAGTATGTATAAGAGGACCAAATTGAATAGTAGCATTTTTAATCACTGTTCCTGTTTCGCCTATTACAGCAAAACATTCTATAGCATTTTTATTCTCAGAAACATAATATGTTGTTGTAACATGATAAACCGTTTTCGCCCAATCAGGATATTGCTCAATACTACAATAATGTAATGTTTTATAAAATAAATCTATTTTTTGAATAGTATTATTGGTAAGAGTATTAGCAAAATAAAATTGTGATGTATGTTCTGTATTCATTCTTTCCGAAAAACGTAGTGGATATAGGGAGAACAATATTTATAAAATAAATAATTATG
>CALETH010000059.1 GCA_937920105.1 uncultured Bacteroidota bacterium | reverse complement strand
ATGACGGATTAGACACACTTTTTTAATAAAATTATTAAAAAGTAAAAAATTTAAAAAACCCATAAAATTTCGTGAATGGTTATATTCAGATTCTTCATTCGCATGAACATGTTGCACATAATTAAAAATCAATACACTAAATAAAGAAAATTGTTGTGGAATAACCACAAATAATAATGCTTTTTTCCAATCAATAAAAAGAGCAAGACCAACAAATAATACTAATATCACATATTGTGAAATACAAAGATAAAATTTTTCTTTATCTTTAGTTTTCATTTCCTTTAAATAATCCTTAATCGCTTTTTGTTGATAATATCCGCTAATAGTAGGATAAGTAAGAAGAGTAAGCAAATTATTTTTTTCACTGAAACGATACGTAATAGTATAATCACCTTCACGATTATTTAATCTATGATGATTTTTATTATGAGTCGGAATCCACGCAAACACCGGAAAACCATAAAATAATGTGAGCCAATAATCTGTAAGAATATTCAGAGTTTTATTTTTCCAAATAGGAAGATGGTTGTGATTGTGAGTAATGACTGCTACAGCCACTGCCATAAATAAACACCAAATGTAAAGCACAATATTAATTTCTCCGAGAATCCATTGAGTAATTAATAATGCTGTTGTGATGCCCATATAAATGAGCGTTTTTATATCCGCAGAATATCGTAACATAAGAATGGGATTAAGTTAAGAAATAGGTGAATTATCTTCTCAGTGAAGATACACTTATTTATAATGAAGTCAAATAAAAAATATGTCCGCACAATTTAAAATCTGGGGAACACATTTAGAAGAAGAAGCAATCCAACAAATGCGAGATGCTGTTTCGTTACCAGTTGCAGTTTCCGGAGCGTTAATGCCAGATGCACACACCGGTTATGGATTGCCAATTGGTGGAGTGTTGGCAACGGAGAATGCAGTTATTCCGTACGGTGTAGGAGTTGATATCGCATGCCGAATGATGCTGACTATTTTTGATGTGCATCCAAACGTTCTTAAACAAAATAAAAATTTTTATAAAAAAGCGATTGAAGAAAACACACGTTTTGGTGTTGGAGCAGAATGGAAAGAAAAAAAGCAACATCATGTACTAGAGGAAGATTGGAATATTACTTCTTTTATAAAAGAATTAAAAGATAAAGCCCACAAGCAACTCGGAACATCTGGTTCAGGAAATCATTTTGTAGAATTTGGAGAAATTACTTTTGATGAAGAAGCCGTTGGAATTTCTCAGGGAACATATCTTGCATTACTTTCTCATAGCGGAAGTAGAGGAGCAGGTGCAGCTGTTGCCAGTCATTACACAAAAATTGCAAAATCATTTCATCCCGAATTAGAAGGGAGAATGAAAAATCTTGCATGGTTAGATTTGAATAATGATGGTGCGGAATATTGGGCAGCAATGGAATTGATGGGAAAATACGCTTCAGCAAATCATCATGTCATTCATCAAGAAATTAGTAATTCTATTGGACATTCTATTTTGAAACAAGTAGAAAACCATCATAACTTTGCGTGGAAAGAAATTCATAATGGAAAAGAAGTTATTGTTCATCGCAAAGGAGCAACCCCAGCAGGAAAAGGAGTGTTAGGAATAATTCCCGGTTCAATGGCATCTCCAGGATTTTTGGTGGAAGGATTAGGAAATAGTGAATCGCTTAATTCCACATCACACGGAGCCGGAAGAAAAATGTCTCGCACGCAGGCGTTAAAAAATTATACATGGAAAGAAACGTTGGAATATTTACGCAAACAAAATGTAGAACTTATTTCCGCGGGTTTAGATGAAGTGCCTTGGGCATATAAAAATATTCGTGACGTGATGAACGCACAGTTAGATTTAGCAAAACCACTTGCGACTTTTATGCCGCGAATTGTAAAAATGGCTCCAGCAGGAGAGCGAGCAGAAGATTAGAAATTTAAAACCGAGTTTTGTCATTCCCGCGAAAGCGGGAATCCATTTAAAATTTTTCTGGATGCCCGATAAAAAAATTCTGGCATGACACCTCGCCGCTTGAGGTGAAGTGATTTATTAAGAGTATTTTTTCATTACGCAATATTTTCAAGGGCAGATTTCTTTCTCCACCACGCATCAACTTTTTTTCCACTCCAAATAGTAAGAAGGAAAAAAACAATCCCACCAATCACATCAATTCCATAATGGTATCGCAGATAGATTGTGGAAATAATAAGAAGTGAACCAACAATCAACAATCCCCAACGAATAGAAAGTTTATAAGTGAACGCAAGATACATTGCTGTTAATGTTAATTGAGTATGTCCGCTGGGAAAAGCATCTCGTTGAACATATCGAATTGCATCTGTTACACCATTTGGAATGGAGCCACCAGCATTAATAAAATCTCGTAAAAAATTTGTGAACCACAATCCTGGAAGTTCTTGATTTAATAATTGAAAATCATGAAGTGTAAAACGTGGACCAACAGCAGGAACAAAAAAATATCCCACATAAGAAAGATAAAATCCGTACACAATTAGAAATGAACCAAAATAAAATTCATTCCACATTTTCTTTTTATATAATTCAAAAAATAATACAAGAAAAAATATATAATAAGATGAATAGGATAATTGTAAAAATTCTGTAATAATTGGATGAGAAAATTGAGTAATCCATACTGTGATATCCGTACCAAATATCCATCTATCAATAGCAATAAGTTGTGCATCGTAATCTATTTTTCTGATAGGGGAAACCATAAAGTATGTTTGCTTAAAACAATACAATATTGTAGGAACGAGATACCACGAACGAATAATTTGCAAAAAGATTGGAGAGGTTGGTTTTGTAAAAAATGTCAAACAAATAATTCCACCAATAAAAAAAATATTTGCAATTACCCAAAGATACCATTGAGAAATATCAGAAAAAAAAATACAATGAAGGGTTGTTAAAAAGAGAAGAAAAAGAATTGTAACAAAATCACTACTGCGAAGGTAAGAAAAAATGGATTTCATAGATGAATAATTTTTATGTAAGAAGTGAAAGAAACAATGTTGCCAAGCCCAAAAAAGAAGCAAAGCCGCATATATCTGTAAAAGTTGTAACAACAACAGCAGAAGCAAGGGCTGGGTCAATCTTCAACCATTTTAACGTAAGTGGGACAAGTGTTCCTGCAAAACCCGCAACAAACATATTGGTAATCATTGCTAGACAAATAACAATTCCTAAAACAACATTATGACTAAATAATGCTATCACTGTGCCGGTAAGAATTCCATTGGCAACACCATTTAATAATCCAATTTGAATTTCTTTTAATAATACTTTTTTCCTATTACTAAAAGAAACTTCTCCAAGTGCAAGTCCACGAACTACAACAGTAATTGTTTGTGTTGCGGCATTTCCACCCATGCCTGCAACAATGGGCATTAGTGCAGCGAGAATGACAATGCTCTGAATGGTTTGTTGAAAAAATCCAACAACGGTTGCTGCGAGAAATGCTGTTAATAAATTTACATACAGCCATGGTAAGCGGCGTTTCATTGCTGAAAATGCTGGAGTAGAAATTTGTTCATCTTCACTAACACCACCAAGTCGGAAAATATCTTCTGATGCTTCTTCTTCGATAACATCAACAACGTCATCCACCGTAATTCGTCCGACAATTTGATTTGCATCATTCACAACTGGTAAAGAGACGATGTCGTATTTTTTAAAAATGTTGGCAACTTCTTCTTGGTCAACATTAGTTTTTACACTGATAACATCGGCATTCATCACTTTATAAATTTTTCTATTTGGAGAAAGAAGGATGAGTGTTGAAACCGGTAAAATTCCTGCCAAAGTATTGTTTTCATCTACAACATACAGAGAATAAAATTGTTCTGATTTATTTTCTTTTGCAGCACGTCGTACGGCTTGAATTGCTTTTTTTACAGTATCTGTTTTTTTTACGGTGATGAATTCTTTCTGCATGATACCACCAGCAGTGTTTTCATCATATCGTAAAAGTTCTTGCAATTCTGTAGAATTTTCTACATCAAGAGATTGTAAAATTTCTGTTGCTGTTTCTTTGGGAAGTTCTGAGACAATATCTGTTGCATCGTCAGAAGGCATTTCCTCAACAAGTTCAGAAATTTTCTTTTTGCTTAATGTTTCGAGAAAGTGTTCACGATGTTCATCATCCAATTCTACAATAACTTTACTGGCATCTTCTATAGAAAGAAGTGAAAAAAGATATTCGCCTTCTTCAATGGTTATTTTATTGATGAGATGTGCAATATCAATATGGAAAAGGTCATTAAGAATATTGCGTAAAGAGTTATCTGAACGAGAATGAATCAAATCCAGAATGTCTGAAAGAAGTTCTTCATCTACTTCAAGATGTTCTTGCTGAGAGAGTTCTTGTTCTTGAGTGGTCATAAAATATTGGATAGTTGATTAGTGAGATGAATAAATTCTTGCACAGATAATTCTTCAGGTCGTTGGGTAAGATTACAATTAAGTTGTTCTAATATTGTTGATGAAAAACCGAGATGTGATAAACTATTACGAAGCATTTTTCTTCGTTGGTTGAATGTTCCGCGAACAACTTTACGAAAAAGAACATCATCTTTGACAATTTCTGGAAATGGTTTTTCAAAATCTAATAATATAACAGTGGAATTTACGGAAGGAACAGGAAAGAATGAAGAAGGGGAAACATCTAATATCATTGTTGATGTTGCATAATATTGAAAAAAAACAGAAAGAATTCCGTACGCTTTTGTGCGTGGTTTTGCTGTTAAACGTTCTGCAACTTCAGTTTGCATCATTAATAAAGCATTTTTTATAGTAGAGCGAGAATCAAGAAGATGAAATAATATTGGACTGGTTATATTATAAGGAATATTTCCGATAACACGAAATTTTTCTTGTTGGTATGTCAGTGTTTGTATATCAACTGATAAAATATCATTGTGGATGATGGTAATGTTGTTTTCAAATTTTTTGTGTAATTCTGCAACAAGAAAATTATCTATTTCTATTACTGTAAGATTATGAGTTTTTTCAAGAAGAAATTGTGTGAGGATTCCTTTTCCGGGTCCAATTTCTATCACGATATCATTTGAGTTGAGATGAAATGATTCAACAATTTTTTTTGCAATATTGTTATCGCGAAGAAAATTTTGTCCGAGAGATTTTTTTGGATAAGGCATAAAAACAAATTATCAATTATCAATGAACAATACAATAACTATAGTGTTTATCACATCTGTTAAAAATTATTTGATGTATTTAATCATATATTGCCAAGTGGAATATATTTTTACAAACTTCAAGCGAATGATTTTGTAGAAGTAAAAAAGATGGTGTTGATGAAGTAGCACGTTTTTTGTGTTCCGCAGTTTTTTTGCGGAATCTCAGAAGGTAGGATTCAGTAGTCAGGAAAAAATATAATCGTTGTCATTCCTGCGAAAGCAGGAATCCAAAAAAAATAAATAATTATAGGAACGGGTTTATGTAGAATGCAAATCCGTTCCTTTTTTTATAATAAGTGTAAAAAAGTCTTTATTTCTTTTCCGAAAGTTTTTGAATCTCATTTCGCAGTTGTGCAGCACGTTCAAACTCTAAATCTTCAGAGGCCTTTTTCATTTCGTTTGTTAATTCTTCAATCAAATCTTTTCGTTGTTCTTTTGTTAAATATTTTGTTACGTTTTCTGCAACGATTGGAAGTACTTCACGTTCTTTTCGTGCAGTGCGTTCTAACTGTACATCAGCAACCGCAGTGGAAGCAATAATTTCATCATACGTTTTAAAAATTGTTTTTGGTGTGATGTTATGCTCTTTATTGTACGCCATTTGTTTTTCTCGGCGACGTTTTGTTTCGTCAATAGTTTTTTTCATGGAATCCGTAATTTTATCTGCATACATAATTACTTTTCCATTAGCATTACGAGCAGTTCTTCCTGCTGTTTGAATTAGAGAACGCTCCGAACGCAAAAATCCCTCTTTATCAGCATCCAAAATTGCAACAAGAGAAACTTCCGGTAAATCTAAACCTTCACGTAAAAGATTTACTCCCACCAAAACATCACAGTAACCCAAACGTAAATTGCGAAGAACATCAACGCGTGCTAATGCATCAACTTCGGAATGAATGTATTGCACTTTAATTCCAAAATCTTGTAAATAACCAGTTAAATCTTCCGCCATTCTTTTGGTAAGCGTTGTTACCAAAATGCGTTCTTTTGCAGTAATGCGTAAACGAATTTCTGCGAGCAAATCATCTATTTGATTTTTTACAGGACGCACATCAATAACAGGGTCAAGTAATCCCGTTGGACGTATGACTTGTTCTACAAAAACACCTTTGCATTTTTCCATTTCGTACGGTCCGGGAGTTGCACTCACAAATACAATTTGATTGACTATTTTTTCCCATTCCTCAAATTTTAATGGACGGTTATCTAAAGCAGAAGGAAGACGAAATCCATGCTGCACCAATGTTTCTTTTCGCGAACGGTCTCCAAAATACATTCCGCCAATTTGTGGTACGGTAACGTGTGATTCATCAATTACTAACAAAAAATCTTTTGGAAAATAATCAAACAAACAGTACGGACGTGAGCCGGGTGGACGTCCGGCAAGATGACGAGAATAATTTTCAATTCCACTGCAATATCCAATTTCTCGCATCATTTCAATATCAAAACGTGTACGTTGTTCAAGCCGTTGTGCTTCTACTAATTTATTTTGTTCACGGAGTTCCGTTAATCGTTCTTTTAATTCTTGTTGAATAGATTTTATTCCACGCTCTAAAGAATCTTTTGAAGTAACAAATTGTTTTGCAGGATAGATAACTTCATACTCAGTTTCACCGAGAATTTTTCCATCTAATCTATCAATGATAGAAATTTTTTCAATTTCATCTCCAAAAAATTCTATGCGAATGGCTTCATCATTTTCGTATGCAGGAATAACTTCTACTACATCTCCACGAACGCGAAATGTGCCGCGAGTAAAATCATAATCATTGCGGGAATAATAAATATCTAAAAGTTTGCGTAAGAATTTATTTCGTTCAATTTTCCCACCTTTTTTAATTACCACCATTTGTTGAATCCATTCATCCGGTGCACCAATTCCGTAAATACAACTGACTGATGCAACAACAATTACATTGGGATTTCCACTGAGCAATGCACTGGTTGCACGAAGTCGCAATCTATCAATTTCTTCATTCACGGAAGAATCTTTTTGAATATATGTATCCGTTGTTGGCACGTACGCTTCCGGTTGATAATAATCATAGTAACTGATAAAAAATTCTACTTGGTTTTTTGGAAAAAAAGTTTTGAACTCTGCATACAATTGTGCTGCCAGAGTTTTATTGTGAGACATTATCAGCACTGGTTTATTTGCTTGTGCAATAACGTTGGAAACGGTAAATGTTTTTCCGCTTCCTGTTACACCGAGTAGTGTTTGGTATTTATCTCCGCGTTGAATTCCTTCCACTAATTGTTTAATGGCTTCGGGCTGGTCGCCTTGAGGTTTGTATTCTGATGTGAGTTGGTAGGACATAAATTTTTTTTCAATTTTCCAGACGTCTGGAATTTTCACTGGAAAGTATATTAGTAAATAACAATTTTCTTTATTAAAATAAGATATAAAAAATTTCACAGAAATAAATCCATATGAATAATCTCAAAATTCACACCGCAACATTTTTCATAATCCTTATAACAATTTTTGCAATTAATTTCTTTTTTGAAAAAGAAGAAACGGAAGAAGAAGGTCCTAAAGAATCATTTGAATGGTGGTATATGCAAAGAGCATTACCATATCAAACAATTCCACCACAAGGATTGATGAAGGCACAGCAACATTTACGAAAAATGGGAAAACAGAATTCGACGACAGAAGCACCATGGAAATCCATCGGACCAACCAATATTGCAGGAAGAATGCTTTCACTGGCAATAGACCCAGAAAATCCGAATATCATTTGGGCTGGTTCAGCAAGTGGTGGATTGTGGAAATCTACTACAGGAGGAAAAGGGAAAAATGCGTGGGAATATGTGAGTACGGGTTTTCCGGTTTTTTCTGTGAGAACAATTGCCATCAATCAAAATAATCCCAATGAAATGTACATTGGAACAGGAGAAATAAGCGGCTACAATCTTGGTTTAGTTGGAACGCCCGGAGCCCGCACAACGTATGGATTAGGAATTTTGAAATCTACAGATAGAGGAGCAACATGGAATGCAACAGGTTTAAGTTGGGAATTTAGTACCAATCGTTCCGTTCAAACAATCATCATCAATCCAAAAAATCCCAACACACTTTTTGCAGCAACATCGGAAGGAACATATAAATCTGTAGATGCAGGAAAAAATTGGAATCTTGTGCACAATATTTTAATGGCGATGGATGTGGTTATTAATCCAATAGATACAAATCAAATTTATGTTGCATGCGGACAGCGTAATACTACACCTGATGGGGGAATCTATAAATCTATTGATGCAGGAAATTCATGGATAAAACTTGGCAACGGTCTTCCAACCGATACACTGTATGGAAGAACATCATTAGCAATTTCACCCTCACAACCATCAACCATTTATGCAAGTGTTGCTCATGCAACAACGCATAATGTAGAAGGATTATATCGCAGTGATAATGATGGAAATTCTTGGCAAAGAGTTTCTACTGTAAATTATGTTAATGGACAAGGTTGGTACAATAATATTGTAAAAGTACACCCAACACAACCATTAACAATTTATTGTGCTGGATTAGATATATATAAATCTACGGATGGCGGAAATACATTAATACAAAAAAGTTTTTGGAATACTGGTTATGGAGGTGTTGTTCAACCTGATGGACCAGAAGGACCAGCAACATATGTTCATGCAGACCATCATAGTATAGTTTTTGATAAAACAAATTTTGAGCGAATGTTTTTTGGTTGTGATGGAGGTGTATTTGAAACAACTGATGGTGGAACAACATTTGCCGGAAGAAATGGTGGATTAGTTACAACACAATTTTATAATGGATTTGCAAATTCATATCAAGATTCACTTATTGCATTAGGAGGGTTGCAAGATAATGGAACTGTGAAATACGAAGGTTCATTATTGTGGAATAAAGTTTATGGTGGTGATGGTGGTTGGTGTGCTATTGATAGTAGAAACAAAGATATTTTATATCAAGAATATACCTTTTTGCAAATTTCAAAATCTATTGATGGTGGGAAAAATTGGGAAACAATATTTTCTAGTAATAGTAATGATGCAAATTTTATTGCACCGTTTGTCATAGCACCATCCAATAATGATATATTATATGCAGGAGCAAAAAGAATTTATAAGTCTATCAATGGTGGAAATAATTGGAATGCTCAAAATATTTTAAATGGAACAACAATTTCCTGTATTGGAGTAAGTTATACCAGTGCAGATACACTGATTGTTGCAACAGGAAATAGTAGAAGTCCGGTCTTTGAAATTTTCTCTTCTACTAATGGCGGAACAACGTGGATAAAAAGTAATTCGCCAATACCAAATCGTTATCCAACAGATATTGCTTTTGACCCGACAAATAGTTCCGTTGCTTACATTACTTTTTCCGGATATGGAACATCTCACGTTTATAAAACTACTGATGCTGGTTTGACATGGAATGATATTTCCGGAAATCTTCCTGATATTCCAACACAATCAATAGTGGTAGATAAATATTCTCCAACTTCAATTTATGTTGGTACAGATTTAGGAATTTTTCGTACAACCAATGGCGGAATTTCTTGGGAAGAGTGGAATGAAGGAATGCCGCCTGCAATGGTGTTAGAAGTTTCTATTTCCGAACAAAATGGAAAACTTCGTGCAGCAACTTTTGGAAATGGTGTTTTTGAACGAGCGTTGCCAACCAGTCGAAAATATTGGGAAAAAACTCCGCCAGAAGAATATTTTCTTTCACAAAGTTATCCAAATCCCACAAAGAGTGTGGTAACAATTCAATATTTACTTCCGAAAGATGGTAAGGTAACGATAGAAGTGTATGATATTGTTGGAAGAAAAATTGCAACACTAGTAAATGAAGAAAAAAATGCAGGAAAATATATCACACAATGGAATGTTGAAACAGTTTCTACAGGAGTATATTTTTACCGACTCCAATCCAGTGGATATACAGAAACAAAAAAAATGGTGGTGGTAAAGTAGAAATATTGTTGTTATTAAAGACTTGTCAAGTTTTTAAAACTTGACAAGTCTAAATTCTATATAAAAGAAAGGAAAATTATATGAAAGCCAATATTTTTATTCAAGGAATGAATTGCGAACATTGCATTAAAACTGTAATCACAGAACTTCAAAAAATTCCCTCTATTATAATAGAGAAAGTTCAAATTGGTGAAGCAAAAGTTTCGTATGATAAAACTCGTGTAACACCTAATGATTTTATCAAAATGATTGATAATGCGGGATATGAACTTCTTCGCATTGAAGAAATTGAAGAAGAAAAAACATAATGGATAAATATTTTGTAGATATAAATTTTTTAAAAAATGTTAATGATATATCTTCAGATGAAGACTTATATTATTTTGAAGATGATTATGCGAATAATACAGCAACTATTATTCAATGCAATGAAAAAGGCTACCTACTTATTACAAACGGAATTGATTAAATAAAAAATGGTAGTGGTAAAATAAAAATTATGGATAAATCTATAACATTGTATATAAAAAATATGGTATGTAATCGCTGTATCCGTATAGTGAAAGAAGAGTTAGAAAAACTTCATTTGCTTGTGGAAACTATTACATTAGGTGAAGTTGTCATTTCTGGTGAACATATTGACCTTGAAAAGATACAAGTTGTATTGCAGAAAAATGGATTTGAATTACTTGATAATAAACAAGCAACAATTGTAGAAAGTGTAAAAATTTTGATTATCAAAATATTACATGATGCTTCTGAAAATTCTCCGATAGAAATACATTATCCTACACTAATAGAAAAAAAAATAGGATATAATTATCATTACATCAGTCAACTTTTTTCTTCTATCGAAAATATGACCATTGAAAAATATATCATTCTTCAAAAAATAGAACGTGTAAAAGAATTATTAGTGTATGGAGAACGTACATTAAATGAAATTGCTTATAAATTAGGATATAGTAGTGTTCAACATCTTTCAAATCAATTCAAACAAATTACAGGATTAACTCCAAAACATTTTAAAACTATTAAAGGAGAAAAAAGAATTTCTTTGGATGTAGTAGGGAAATTGTCATGATAAAGTAGTACGCATAATCTATAACTCTTTTTCATTAAAGTGTAAAACAAACCTATAATGGTGAATGTATATTAGTAGTGTTCATTACATTAACGTACTAATTTATGAAAGGAATCATTATATGAAAGCGAACATCATTATTCAAGGAATGAGTTGTGGACACTGTGTTCAAGCGGTAACCAAAGAACTCCAAAAAATTCCCTCTATTATAATAGAGAAAGTTCACATTGGTGAAGCAAAAGTCTCGTACGATAAAACTCGTGTAACACACGATGATTTTATCAAAGCAATTGATAACGCAGGATATGAACTTCTTTGCATTGAAGAAATTGAAGAAACGGAGGAGAAAAACTAATGGAAAACGTAACTCTCCCCGTAGAAGGAATGACCTGTGCTAGTTGTGTATTTCGCATAGAAAAAGCATTGAAAAAAAATGAAGGAGTGCAAAGTGCAAGTGTTAATTTAGCAAGTGAAAAAGCTAATATTACCTTTGATTCTAACAAAACAACACTCCAACAACTTGCTCAAACCGTTGATGAAGCCGGGTATAAACTGGTTCTTCCACAACAATCTGCACCAAAAGAAGAAAATGGAAAACTTCTCGCTTATCAAAAACTTAAAAAAGAATTTTTGGTGAGTTTAGTATTATCCATTCCAATTATTCTTATCAGTATGTTTAGTATGGCTGATTGGTTTATGGAAAAAATTCCGTTTTCAATGCAGCAAATTAACACTGTTCTTTTTTTACTAACAACACCAGTAGTATTATATTCAGGGAAAAAATTTTATTCTATTGCATGGAAACTTGCTCGCCGTTTTTCTGCAGATATGAATACACTTGTGGCAATTGGAACAGGTGTTGCCTATCTCTACAGTACATTTGTTGTATTGTTCACTTCTTACCACGAAGTGTATTTTGATACAACTGCAACAATCATCACACTTATTTTATTAGGTCGTTTATTAGAAACCAGAGCAAAAAATAAAACATCCGATGCAATTCAGAAGTTGATGGGATTGCAGCCAAAAACAGCAACAGTACTTCGCAACAACACATCACAAGAAATTCCTATTGAACAAATTCTTCTTGATGATATTATACTCGTACGTCCCGGAGAAAAAATCCCAGTTGATGGAATTATCACAAAAGGATTTTCTACCGTCAATGAATCTATGCTCACCGGAGAAAGTCTTCCCATAGAAAAAAATGTCGGAAGTAAAGTCATCGGTGGAACAATTAATAATAATGGAAGTATAGAATTTCGTACAACAGCCGTTGGAAAAAATACTGTCATCGCTCACATCATAAAATTGGTAGAAGAAGCACAAGGTTCAAAAGCACCAATTCAAGCATTGGCAGATAGAATTGCTTCAGTATTTGTTCCCATAGTTATTACCATTGCAATAGTAACATTTTTTGGATGGTATTTCTTTGTAGGAACTGATAGTACCACTGCAATGCTTCACGCAATTGCCGTACTCATCATTGCATGTCCGTGTGCATTAGGATTAGCCACACCAACAGCAATCATGGTGGGAACGGGAAGAGGTGCTTCAATAGGAATTTTAATTAAGAATGCAGAAAGTTTGGAAAAAGCACATAAAATTCAAACCATAGTGTTAGATAAAACGGGAACAATTACAGAAGGAAAACCAGCAGTAACAAATATCATCGTACATGAACCATTTGAAAAAGAATACATCATTCAACGAGCCGCTTCATTAGAGCAAAATTCTGAACATCCATTAGGAAAAGCAATTGTAGAATATGCAAAAAATAATACTATACAATTATCTACTATAGATTTTTTTCAATCTACAAGTGGATTAGGGGTGAGTGGAACAGTTGAAAAAGATTTTATTGTTATTGGTAACCTTGCATTGATGAAAGAACATGCTATAAAAGTTGAAAAAATCCCTTCATCATCAGAAACACAATTATATGTTGCTATTAATGGAAAACTTGCCGGAATATTTTTTGTTGCGGATACAGTACGAGAACATTCTCGCGAAGCCATTGCAACATTATCAAAAATGGGATATGAAGTGGTGATGTTAACAGGAGATAATCAACAAACAGCGAATGCAATAGCGCAAAGTGTTGGCATAGAAAAAATTCTTGCCGAAGTACGTCCGCAAGATAAATCTGCAAAAGTACAATCATTACAAAAAGAAGGAAAAATTGTTGCAATGGTTGGTGATGGTGTGAATGATGCACCCGCACTTGCACAAGCAGATGTTGGTATTGCAATGGGAACAGGAACAGATGTTGCATTAGAAACAGCCGATGTTGCTTTAATAAAATCTGATTTACGAGACGTGGTAAAAGTAATGCAACTTTCACAACGTACAATAAATACCATTAAGCAAAATTTATTTTGGGCATTTATCTATAATATTGTTGGAATTCCTTTAGCAGCATTCGGAATGCTGAGTCCCGTAATTGCCGCTGCCGCAATGGCAATGAGTTCGGTGAGTGTGGTTGGAAATTCTTTACGAGTGAAAAGAAAAAGTTTATGAGAAGAAAAAATGTATTTTTATAAATATTTTTTCTTTTACAATAAGAAAAAAATCTTTATATTCTCTTACCGAGTTCATTTACAATATTGCCCTCATACTAAAAGGATGAGGGCTGTTTATTTTATAAATCTTTATGAATACATCACAACAATATAAATCCGGATATGTTGCATTAGTAGGAGAGCCAAACGTTGGAAAATCCACCTTACTCAATGCATTATTGCAACAAAAACTTTCCATTGTTACACCAAAACCGCAAACCACTCGTCACAAAATTGCAGGAATTCTTTCTACAGAAAATTCTCAAATAGTTTTTTTGGATACTCCTGGAATTATTGCTCCAAAATATCTTCTTCATCAAGCAATGATGAAAGCCGTAGAATCTGCTTTGGATGATGCTGATATTGTTTTTGTTCTTTTTGATGCAGAAAAAGTATTCCGTGATGAATATTCCACAGAAGATGAATTTTTTATTAAAGCAACTGCTGAACATAAAAAAACATTTTTGATTCTTAATAAAATTGATTTATTCAAAAAAGAAGAAGTATTAGTATTGATTGATAGATTACATGCACTTTTTCCCTATGATGAAATTATCCCAATTTCTTCATTAAAGAATTTTGGAATGCAAGAATTGATTTCAACACTCAATAAATATCTTCCTGTGAATCCGCCATTTTTTCCAACAGATATTGTTGCTGAATCATCAGAAAGATTTTTTGTGAGTGAAATTATCCGCGAAAAAATTTTTGGATTGTACGGTCAAGAAATTCCATATTCTACCAGTGTAGATATTATTGAGTTTAAAGAACGAACAAAGGGAAAACATTATATCAATGCAGAAATTTATGTAGAGAAAGAATCTCAAAAAGGAATTATTGTTGGCAAAGAGGGAAAAGTTATCAGAAAACTCGGAGAGTTAGCGAGAGCAGATATTGAAAAATTTTTAAACCACGCAGTATTTTTAGATTTACATGTAAAAGTCCGTGAAGGCTGGCGTGAACAAAACGAGTGGTTGAAACGGTTAGGGTATCAGTAAATATTTTACATTTCTAAATTAGAAAATAATATTTTTTTGAGTACTATTGTTTGTTCAGAAATTGTATCTCTTGCTCCACTTGGCATTTTAGAGATAATATTTTTATAAAGAGAAAATAGTTCTATTATTCGTTTGTCTATTTTTGAAAAACGCTCTAAATATAATAATCCTTCTAAATAAGCATCACCAGCATAATTACATTGTGGTTGTTTCCACTTCTTATAAACTTTTGTTAAATATTCCAATACTCCATCAATAGCTTTTTCATCTGCAGTATCATAAATAGCCCACATTGGATAATCCTTTTTCATTTTTTTATCTGATAAACATTCAACGTAATATAAAGTTTCATCTTTTCCTGCAATATGAGCAATCGTTAGAATAGAACGGTTTTTGATATCTTCCATTGAATAAGAACGTATATCTTTTAATGGCTTTATTGATTTTTTCGTGCCAACACCTGTCAATCCTAATACAGCCCAATATATATCATATTTTGTGCTTTGCTTATTATCTAAGATTGAAAGAAAATAATTTTCTGTATATTCAAAATTTTTTCTTTTGAAATGTTTTTGTATGGCTTCTATGGTATGATTATCAATTGGGAATGGCAATTTTATTTCTTTCCTTTTTTACCTTCTTTTAAGACTTTCTTTTTATCATTCTCCAATTTTCGTTGAACTTTTTTTACATCTTCTGCTGGAGGTAATGTTTCAGGTTTTACACCACGCTTAAGAAGTATTTTACGTACTGCAGTATTATTATCAACGTGTTCTTTGGTAATTTGTTGTGTTCCTTTTAAATCTTTTTCCGTTACATTATGACTGGTAAGTTCAGTCGCAAAATCTTTTGCTTTAATAGTGAGTGTTGGTAGAAAATCTGCAAGAGGTCTATTTTCAGGAACACGAAGTTTGCGTTTCATATTAGTGGTGTTCAAACCACCAAAAAGAGCAGCATCACCTTTACTGCGAATAAGTGCAAAACTTTTTTCATCAACACCACGTTCATAAATTATTTTTGAAAGTTTCTTTTCAGATTTAGAGAGTTTTTCTCTTGCTGTAACTCTAGCAACATCTAATAAACGTTGTTCGATAATTTCTTGTTTCCGTGTTTGTACAGCAAAATAGGTTTGCGCAAATGCAATTTCATTTTTTGTTGGGTCTCCATTTTGTGCAATGAGATAACAAGCGTAACGGGTGAGTGCAAAATCCGATATTTGTCGTTGTGCTCCTTTTGCAAGGTCTATCATTTTGTTGATTTCAACAAAATGATGCTGAGTTTTACCGCCAGCATTTTCACAACCGGATTTTGCTTTTTCCACAACTTTCAAAAAATTTCGCCATTCTGAATATCCTAAAATTTCTTGAAGTTCTCTGGCACTCCAACATTCAATGCCTTTATAGATGTAACAGGCACTTTCAAATTTTTGCAGTAATTCTGCGATGAGTTCGTTTTTCATAATGAATAATCCTTAAATTGTATTTAATGCTTGTTTCAAATCTGCAAGAATATCATCAACATCTTCAATACCAACAGAAATTCGTACCAATCCATCCGTAACACCATTTTTTATACGCTGCTCTTTTGGAATAGAACCGTGTGTCATAGAAGCAGGGTGAGAGATAAGGGTTTCTACACCACCTAAACTTTCAGCAAGTGTACAAAGTTCTACATGTTTCAGAAATTTTTTTGCATTGTTCAAATTTCCTAAATCAAAAGAAATCATTCCACCAAAATCCTTCATCTGTTTTTTTGCTAAACTATGTTGTGGGTGATTTTTTAATCCGGGAAAATTTACTTTGGTAATCTTCTTTTGTTTTGTTAACCACTCTGCAATAATTTTTGCACTTTCACAATGTTGTCTCATCCTCACAGCAAGAGTTTTTGTTCCACGCAAACATAACCACGCATCAAACGGGCTCATTATTCCACCAACGGCTTTTTGAAGAAAACGAAGTTTTTCTGTAATTGTTTTGTTATTCGTTGCAATAAATCCACCAAGCATATCACTATGTCCGTTGAGATATTTTGTAACACTGTGAAGGGAAATATCAATTCCCAATTCTAATGGTTGTTGGAGATACGGTGTTGCAAATGTATTATCAACAACAGAAATAAGTTTATTTTTTTTTGCACACTTTACTATTGCTGATAAATCTGTAATTGCCATTGTGGGATTGGTTGGTGTTTCAATGTACACCATTTTTGTATTTGGCTGAAGTACTGCTTCTACATTTTTAAGAGAAGTAGTATCAACAAAACTGAATTGCAATCCATAATGTTCTAATACCATTTTTGCAATTCGATATGTTCCGCCATAAACATCATTAGAAACAATCACATGCTCGCCGGGAAGAAGAAGTCGAAAAAGTGCATCAATGGCTGCCATTCCGGATGCGAAGGCAAGACCTTCGCTAGCATTTTCTAATGCAGCGATATTTTTTTCTAATGCTGTGCGTGTGGGATTGGAAACGCGGGAATATTCATATCCTTTATGTTTGCCAAGTTCTTCTTGTGCGTAGGTGGATGTTAAAAAAACCGGTGTCATTACTGCTCCGGTGGATGGGTCTGGTGATTGTCCGGCGTGAACTGCTTTTGTGGAGAATTTCATAGTATATTTTTATAATAAGTTTTTTTGATATTTATTTAATAAATAAAATTTACATTTTTATTCTTTATTTTTCATTATCAATTTCTAATTAAAAATTATTATCTCGCCATATATTCCAACACATCAAACCGAGTAACAATGCCAACAGGATTTTTTCCATCCATCACTAATATTGCCGGATTTTTTTGTGCGAAAATTTTTATGGCAGAAGACACTTCTTCATGAAGTTGAATTTCCGGTAAAGATTTTTCCATTAATTTAGAAATTCCGCTTTCAAACAATTCTGGTTTTTCCAACACGGCAGAAAGAAGAGCGGATTCTGTTACGACACCAACACATTTTCCGTTTTCTATTACAGGAAGTTGAGAGACATCATGTTGTTTGAGTATATCAATTGCTTTTCGCACTAATGTATTTCTATCAATAGAAATAAGGGGAGAAAGATTTTTTGATTTTTGTTCCAACACATATTTCATTGTAATACGTTCGGGTGTGAGGAAACCATGTTCACGCATCCATACATCATTATAAATTTTGCTGAGATATTTATCACCGCTATCAGGAAGGAGAACAACGACGACATCATTTTCAGAAAGTTGTGCTGCAAATTTTAATGCACCAGCAACAGCACTTCCGCAAGAACCACCGGCAAAAATTCCTTCTTCACGAGTTAATCTGCGAGAAGTAAGAAATGCTTCTTTATCATCCACTTCAACAACTTCATCAATGTATTCAAACTGTAAAGCACCGGGAAGAAAATCTTGTCCGATGCCTTCTACTTTATAGGGCTTTCCTTCGTGAGGTAATTTTTTTGTGTAAAAATATTCTCGCAAGATAGAACCTTTTGGGTCAATGCCAATTACTTTTATATTGGGATTTTTTTCTTTGAGATATTTTCCTGTTCCGCTGATAGTTCCGCCAGTTCCCATTCCAGCAATAAAATAATCAATCTGTCCGCCGGTTTGTTCCCAAATTTCCGGACCGGTAGTAAGATAATGTGCTTCATTATTTTTTGGATTGTAGTATTGATTGGCTAAAATGGAGTTTGGTGTTTCTCGCACGATGCGTTTTGCTACTTCAGTGTAATTTTCGGGAGAATCGTGTGGAACTGCGGTGGGTGTTACAATAACTTCTGCACCAAAGGCACGAAGCAAACTTATTTTTTCATTGCTCATTTTATCAGGCATGGTGAAAACTGTTTTGTATCCTTTTACGGCTGCCGCAATCGCAAGTCCCATACCAGTGTTGCCAGATGTGGATTCTACAATTGTTCCGCCGGGTTTAAGTGTTCCTTGCTTTTCTGCATCTTCAATAATAGAAATTCCAATTCTATCTTTGACAGAACCGCCCGGATTAAAAAATTCTACTTTAGCAAAAATTGTTGGTTTAAGTCCTTTAGAAAGTTTATTGAGTTTTACGAGTGGTGTTTTTCCGATGGTTTCCAAAATGGAATTTTTGTAAGAAATTTTGGAAAGGTCTTTTTTGGACATGATGAGGTTTCCTTATGTATTGATGGATTCAAAAATTAATGTATCAAATATACTTGGAGTGGAAAGAAGATGCAAGGAGATAGACCATTACTCATTGCATCTCCTTCTTTTTTTTGGTAGTTTGAAAAAAATAATTTTCTAACAAGGAAAAAAAAATCTATGAAACGTATCATCATCTTCACATCACTCATTATTCTTAGTGGATTCGCTGGATATTATATTTCCATATCACAACAAAAACAAACACCAATAATGTTTGCAAGCAATCAAACATCACCGCAAGAAAAGCAAAATCAAAATGAACAAATTTCTACATCACGCCAAAACGCCATTACAAAAACAGTAGATAAAGTAAGTCCAGCCGTTGTAGGAATTAATGTAACCGAAGTGCGAGAATATCAAGACCCTTTAGGAAGTTTTTTTGGTAATGACCCTTTCTTTAGACAATTTTTTGGAAACAGAAATTACAAACAAGAAGTAAAAGGACTTGGTTCCGGTTTTCTCATTTCTCCCGATGGATACATTCTCACCAATGACCATGTTGCAGGAAATGCAAAAGAAATTACGATAACACTCACCAACGGAAAAAAATATCCAGCAGAACTTATAGGAACAGATATGGTTTCTGATATTGCTTTATTAAAAATTGATGGAGAAAATTTTCCCTACGTTCAATTAGGAAATTCCGACGATGTGATGATTGGAGAATGGGTAATTGCTTTAGGAAATCCATTTGGACTTTTTGATAATATTGATAAACCAATTGTTACTGTTGGCGTGGTAAGTGCAGCAGGAATGAATTTGAATGTTGATAATGGACGTTCGTATCGCGGACTTATTCAAACAGATGCAGTGATTAATTCCGGAAATAGTGGTGGACCACTTTTAAACAGTGTTGGAGAAGTTATTGGAATCAATACACTCATTTACACAGCAGGAGTAAGCCAAGCATATATTGGATATGGTTTTGCACTTCCTATTAATAGAGTAAAATCCATTGTAGCAGAATTACGAAAAAATGGAAAAGTAGAACGCAGTTTTTGGACTGGTATGGAAGTGCAAGTAGTTGATGAACGTATCGCACGATATTTTGGCTTGAAAAAAGCAGAAGGAGTAATTGTCAGTGATATAAAACCAAAAAGTCCGGCAGAAAAAAGTGGAATAAAAGCGGGTGATATTATTGTAGAAATTAACGGGCAACGCATTCGTACAGAAGACGATATTCTTTCCATCATTCAAGAAGCACGAACGGGAGATATTTTGAAAATGAAAATTTATCGAGAGAAAAAAATTATTGATGCAGAACTAACACTGGAAAAGAAAAAATAACATGAAAAAAGTACTATGGAAATTTTTTTTAGGAAGCTTGAGCAGTATTTTTTTGTGTTGTAATAACATTTCAAAAATTAAAAAAGAAAATTTTACGTTGAACGTAAAAATTGATATTCATTCTTCTAAATATGGATATTGGGGAAGAGTAGTATTACAAGATAGTACAGGAAAAGATATTGATGATAAAAAGATTCTCGTAAAAATTAACGAAATAGAACTTCCCCTAACTATCGGTGTTGGAAATTATTATGATAGATATCCTTCCTATAAAGTTGATTTTAAAGAACATGAACAATTAGCAAAAGATTCTACCTATAAGTTTTCTATGATTTATACGGATGGAAAAGAATATGAACTTGTAACCGTTACACCAAAGTTTTATTATCCAACAGTACAAACTTCTTCACTAACGCCACAAAGTAAAGAAATTGAAATTCGGATAGAAAACATCAATAAAAATATTTCCAATACGTTGCAAGTTTTCACTAGTGCAAATAAACAAGAAGGTAATGTTATAGAAAATAGTGGAGATAAATTGGTAGATACACTTTTAACATCAACATCAGCAAAATTTCATCTTCCCCTCAACATACCATCGGAATATAAGTTAGATTTTGTATCATTGAAATTGGAAATGGTTGAAGAGCGAGTGAATATAGTAAAACCAAAATTTTTAAAGACGTCAATACAGCTACACAATACTATTGAAAAAGTGATAGAAATACAGTAGAAAAAAATAATTCTTAATAGTAAAAATATTTTTTTCATTATTAAGAAAAACTATAAATAATAACCTAAAAAATATGTTAAAATAATAATTATAGTAATGGCATTATTCTTGTCATAAATATTTCATCTATTTAAAAGGAGAAGTATTTATGAAAACATTCATAAAAATAATCGCCATTATTATCATTTTTGGAAAAACAAGTACATCACAAAATTCCATCATCATAAAAAAAGAAGAAAAAGTAAAACCATATTTTTTTCCACAATTAGGAAATAATTTTGTTCAACAAGCAACATCACCATTTTCTTTAAATACATCACAAGCAGTATTATTAGCCAGCGGTATAATTGTAACCGGTGCTTTAATTATTGCCGATGAATCGATAGACAATATATTCAAACCACTAAAGGAAAAATCCAAATTTATTAGAGAAACAAGTCCAATCATTACTGAGTTTGGAGATTTGTGCGGAATAGCAGGTTGTGCAGCCTTTGCCGGTTATGGGGTTATTGCAAATGATGATAAAGTACAAGAGACATCACTATTGCTTACTCAAGCACTCATCACCACAGGTGTATGGACGCGTATTGGAAAAATATCTTTTGGAAGAGAAAGACCAAGTGCAGCATATCATTCGCAGCAGCCCGGCGGAATTTGGTATGGACCTTTGGCACAATTTACACGAGGTGGTTCAGTAGCACAATACGATGCTTTTCCTTCAGGACATACATCTGTAGCATTTGCTATTGCAACCGTTTTTGCAGAACAATATTCACAGAGTAATATCGTTCCACCAATTGCGTACGGACTTGCAACCATTATTGGAATTACTCGTATGATTGAACACACACACTGGGCATCCGATGTTTTTGTTGGTGGATGTTTGGGATATTTATGTGCTCAACAAGTTATTACAAATTATAGAAATTCTTTTTATGGAGAAAATAGTAAAACACAAATTCAATTAGGATTGTTAAATAATTCTCCCGCGATTCAAGTTTTAATTTTATTTTAGTATGATACTATCAAAAAAGAAACAATGAAAACTTTTTTTGTAAAGATAAGTATTGTTATAGTAATTTTATTTTTATCAGAAGGATGTGGTAATTCTCCACTTTCCGAACAACCCATCAAAAAAATTTCAGCATTAAAAGCAGAAATAGTACTTGGTTCTTATTCTGATGGTGAAAATTATGCTAAGGTTGTTTTAAAAGATAGTGATGGAAAAGACATTGCAAATAAAGAATTAAAAGTTAAAGTTAACGATGTAGTATTACCATTAACAATTGCACGCGGAAATTATTATGATACATATCCTTATTATAAGTTCCCCGAGAGTTCAACTTCTTGGAATGGGAAAAAACTAACAAAAGAAGAAAGACAATTATTACAAGATTCAGTGTATCAATTTTTTCTTACATTATCCGATAGCAGTGAATATTCCATCGCTCATATCTCAATTCAAAAAATAAATCCAAATATTAATATCCCACAATCTGTAAATCTCAATGAAGATGCTGTAATGACCTTTCAAGATGTACCACAAAATCATACAAATAATTTGAAAATTACTTCTACATCAGAAAATATTTCTGCTATTGATACAGTGATAGAAAACACAAAAGAACCATTTCACATACCTAAAATATTGATACAAAATACTGGTGAAATATATATTACACTTACAGTAGAACAATATGGTTTAATTCATTCACAACTTTTATCAGGCAGTTATGTAAAATTTGTTCACGAAATAAAAAAAACAGTTACAATAAAATAAAAAAACTATGATTTCACGATACACACGACCCGAAATGGGAAAAATATGGAATGAAGAAAATAAATTTTCAATATGGTTAGAAATAGAACTCCTTGCCTGTGAAGCACAAGCAGAACTCGGCATCATTCCAAAAGAAGTGGTAAAAAAAATTAGAGAAAAAGCAAAATTCGATAGTGAACGCATCAATATAATAGAGCAAGAAGTTAATCATGATGTGATTGCATTTTTAACCAACGTAGGCGAATATGTTGGAGAAGAATCACGATACATTCATTTAGGAATGACATCTTCTGATGTTGTAGATACGGCAATATCCGTACAAATGAAACAATCTGCAGAATTATTGTTAGATGGATTGAAAAAATTATTAGAAGTACTTGCCAAACGTGCAAAAGAATTCAAAATGACTCCAATGATTGGGAGAACACATGGAATCCATGCAGAAATTACAACATTCGGATTAAAACTTGCTTTATGGTATGATGAAACACAACGTAACATTCAGCGATTAAAAAATTCGTTGCAAACAATTTCCGTGGGACAAATTTCGGGAGCAGTGGGAACATTTCAACACCTCTCTCCAAAAGTAGAAGAATACGTTTGTAAAAAATTGGGATTGCACGTTGATAAAATTTCTACACAAATAATTCAACGTGATAGACATGCAGAATTTCTTTCCACACTTGCTATTATTGGAAGTTCATTAGAAAAATTTGCCACAGAAATTCGCCATCTTCAAAAAACCGAAGTAAGAGAAGTAGAAGAATATTTTAGCGAAAAACAAAAAGGCTCATCAGCAATGCCGCACAAACGCAATCCAATAACTTGTGAACGCATTGCCGGACTTGTTCGCGTACTTCGTGCCAATGCACACGCTGCATTAGAAAATGTTGCACTGTGGCATGAACGCGATATTACACACTCATCCGTTGAACGCATCATCATTCCCGATAGTTGTATTTTGTTAGATTATATGCTTGCAAAAATGACAAACATCATAGAGAAATTATTAGTGTATCCCGAAAACATGCAACGCAATATTGATTGTACTAATGGATTGGTTTTTTCTCAAAATGTATTATTAGCACTTACTAAAAAAGGAATGAAACGAGAAGATGCTTATCGCATTGTGCAAAGCAACGCAATGGAAGTTTGGAAAACGCGAAAGAATTTTAAAACCATGCTGCAAGAAAATCTCGAAGTACAAAAATATCTTACCAAACAAGAATTAGAAGAACTTTTTCAACCGCAACAAAGTTTACAAAATGTAGAGTATATTTTTGAACGAGTAGGGTTAAGGTGAAATGAAAAAGAGAAATAAGTTTTTAGAGACTCAAAAGGCCTACAATTTTGTAGGTCTTTTTTATTAGATACTTGTGTTTTATATCAATACAATAGGATAATCTTCTTTTTACATTTATAGAGTTACTATTCTATAAATTTTAAATAGGAGAGATTTTTATGAAAACCTCAATATTTTTAACAATAATATTTACATTTTTTAGTATGATACAATTTGCCCAAAGCCAAACCCTGTTTTATGAAGATTTTAATTATGCTATAGGTGATAGTTTGAATGGAAAAACCAATGGACAAGGTCTGGGAAATTGGGAAGTATCCAATGATGATGGTACACCAATGTATGTAAATTCTTCTGGTTTAACCTTTCCAAATTATAGTAATGTTGCTGGAAATGCTGCCACTATTATTGGAGGAAGTGGAAAAGATGCATTATTTCATGAATTTACCTCATCACCAACAAATAATATTTATTTTTCTTTTCTAGTCAGCATAAGCAATAATAATAATTCTGGTGGAGTATTTACTGCTATAACCAATAGTAATGGTGGTAATTTTCGTTCGTGGGTGTATGTTAAAGTAAATAATAGTATTGTTAATTTTGGATTAAAAGGTGCTGGTGCAGGTGTACCTACTTATGGGAAAACCAATTTTCAGCCTAACACTACCTATCTTTGTGTGGTAAAGTATACAATAATAAACGGTAAGGATAATGATAGTACCAGTTTATATGTTTTTAAAAATAGTGATAATTATTCCATAGAACCTACAAATGCAGAAGTGAGAAATCAACTTGTTACGGGTGAATACCAAATGACGGTTAAGGGTATTATCTTATATCCTGATGGTTATACTTCTCCTAATGCCCTAAGTGGTGTAACTATTACAATTGATGGTATTCGTGTTGGTAGCAAATGGATAAACGCACCTCTCCCTGTAAAAGAAGAATCCATTTTACCGAAAGAATATGTATTGCAACAAAACCATCCCAATCCATTTAATCCCGCCACAACAATAGAATACACAATACCAACCCAAACCCATGTAACATTAAAAATTTATGATGTATTAGGAAAAGAAATAAAAACATTAGTGAATGAAACTCAATCCGCTGGAAAAAAAAGCATATCGTGGGATGGAAAAGATAATAATAACAATGGTGTGAGCACAGGAATATATTTTTATAAATTATCTACTACTACAAATACCGAAGTAAAAAAGATGGTATTGTTGAAGTAATAATCTGTGTTCATCAGTGAAATCTGTGGCAAAATTTATAAACCTACAATATTATTGTAGGTTTTTTTATGAATACGAAAAATATTACATTAAATAAAATATTTCTAAGAAAGGAAACACAATGCCACAAAAATATCAAAACCTCATCAATGGAAAATGGATTGATGCACAATCCGGAAAAACATTTGAAAGCCGCAATCCCGCGAATTGGGAAGAAATTATCGGAACATTTCCACAGTCGGATAATAATGATGTAGAACAAGCAGTAAAAGCAGCACGAGCAGCATTTGAAAAATGGCGACTCGTTCCCGCACCCGCACGCGGAGACATCATGCGGAAAATTGGAGACATCCTTTCTCAACGCAAAGAAGAACTTGCAAAAGAAATGACACGCGAAATGGGAAAAGTACTTGCCGAAACTCGAGGCGATGTGCAAGAAGGAATTGACACTGCCTATTACGCTGCAACAGAAGGACGCCGTTTATTTGGGCACACCGTTCCATCCGAACTACCCAATAAATTTGCAATGGCAATGCGAGTTCCAATCGGAGTTGCAGGAATTATTACACCGTGGAATTTTCCGCTTGCCATTCCCACATGGAAAATGTTTCCCGCAATACTTTCCGGAAACACCTGCGTTTTTAAACCATCACAAGAAACACCAAAAGTTGCAACAATGTTAGTAGAAATTATGCTCGAAGCCGGCTTACCAGAAGGAGTAGTAAATATTATTCATGGAGAAGGAAGCACCGTTGGCGAAGCAATCGTTACTCATCCAGATATAGATTTAATTTCATTCACTGGTTCAACAGCAGTCGGAAAAATTATTACCAAAAATTCCGCTGATACATTGAAAAGAGTTTCATTAGAACTCGGCGGAAAAAACGCACAAATCGTTATGGATGATGCAGACCTTGATTTAGCATTAGATGGAATTTTGTGGGGAGCATTTGGAACAACCGGACAACGCTGCACTGCAACCAGCAGATTAATTCTTCATGAAAAAGTGTACGAAAAATTTCTCACCATGCTTGTAGAACGCACAAAAAAATTACGACTTGGAGAGGGATTACTCAAAACATCAGATGTAGGACCATGTGTGAATGAAAAGCAAAGAAAAAATGTACAGAACTACGTCGAAATTGGAAAAAAAGAAGGAGCAAAATTACTTCTCGGTGGAAATATTCCAATAAGCAAAGAGTTGAGTAAAGGATGGTTTTTTGAACCAACCATTTTTACCGATGTAACACCAGAAATGCGAATAGCAAAAGAAGAAATTTTTGGTCCCGTACTCTCTATTATAAAGACAAAATCTTTAGAAGAAAGCATTACTATTTTAAATAACACCATGTATGGACTTTCTTCATCTATTTATACAAAAGATGTGAACAAAGCATTTGTTGCTATTCGCGATATCAAAGCAGGAATTACGTATGTAAATGTCCCAACAATTGGAGCAGAAGCACACATGCCATTTGGTGGAGTAAAACAAACAGGAAACGGGCATCGTGAAGGTGGTTGGACTGTATATGATTTCTTTTCTGAATGGAAAGCAGTGTATATAGATTATAGCGGAAAATTGCAACGTGCACAAATTGATAATTATTGAAAAAATATGAATTATAATTTTATAGTTATAATATTCTTATTGTTTTCACTAAATTCTTTTTCTCAAGAAACAGAATATCAGAAAAAAATCCCTCTTCCAACTCAATGGATAGAGAAAATACAAAACAATCTTTCTGAAATTTATAAAGAACTACCACAGCGTCCATCGGAAGATTCACTTCCTATTCTTTATCAAATCATTTCTGAGTTTAATCATTATATATCACCAGATTCTATTGGTATAGATGCATATTATCATCCGTATGGCAATTTTTTATTTGCCAATCTTGATGAAGATGCAACTCCTGAATTGTTATGTATTATAGGTTTTTCATTTGAAGAAACATATTTTTGTGTTTCTAAAAAAATAAATAATCAATGGTATCTCATTTATAAAAAACCATACATTATAGAAATAGGTAATCAGCCGGAAATACGTTTGCTTAATAATAATTCTTCAAGTAAAATTTTTTATATGTATCATCAATTAGATAGAGGAACGGGAATTTATTGCGATGAATATCGTTTTTACAAAATAATTAATAATAAAGTTTTTGATGTACTTCATCTTTTAAATAAAGGTTGGATATCATCATCTTGGCAATTGTTGTTTGGACAAGGTTTTACTATGGATTTTAACGTTACTTCTGATATGTTTTGTATCACTTATAATTACTATTTTTCGCCAGGAATTCCATTGCAAGAATATTTATATCCAGATTATAGTAATTGGTACTCTGGAGATTTTTTAAGTGGAGAATTCACAGTTTTTCATCGTTGGGATACTTCTTCCATATCCTATAAAATTGTAGATAATGATAACACACATAAACAATATCAAACATTATATCCTTTTGGAAATGATTCATTAATACTTCGAACATTTCATGATGATATACAAAAACTTGATACGATTGGTACAAAAGAAGAAAAACATCTTGCAATGTTATGTTTAGCAGAAACATATCGTACCACATTATTAGAAAATTTTACAAGATGGAATTGGAAATTGTATCAACAAAAAAATGATACACTCTTTTTTGAAAAAGATACAGTATTCAATAAAAAGAAAGGGTTAAAATTTTATACAAAAGGGGAATATAGATTTGGTACTGAAAAAGGAAAATGGAAGTTTGATATACAAAACTCAAATGTATATATAATTTGTAGCCCTCATAAAAAAAAATA
>CALETH010000058.1 GCA_937920105.1 uncultured Bacteroidota bacterium | reverse complement strand
TCTTGGTCATTGACTTACAAGTTATTTTATATAACTTATCTAGTCAAGCCCCAAAGATTATTGATATAATAAAAATACTTTTGCATAATCAATCATTTTATCATTTAATCATAGTTTAAAACAGGAGAACCAATGTCCCACACTCCACAACAAAATAACGGCGGAAAATTTGAGCCGTTCATTTCTGCATCGCAAAATGTTGCAGAGTTTACCGTAAAATCTGTACTCCTCGGTGCCTTTTTCGGAATACTTTTCGGAGCCGCAACAGTGTATCTCGCACTCAAAGCCGGACTCACCGTTTCTGCATCAATACCAATTGCAGTATTAGCAATTTCCATCGGAAGGAAAATGCTCAAAACGACAATTTTGGAAAATAATATTATTCAAACTGCAGGTTCTGCAGGAGAATCTATTGCTGCCGGAGTTGTATTCACACTTCCCGGATTTTTATTTCTTTCTGCTGCAAGTGGTGGCGGTGAGTATTTTAATTATTGGACAATTTTTACTTTAGCAATGTTCGGTGGAATTATGGGAACGTTGATGATGATTCCACTTCGTCGTTCACTCATCGTCAATGAACATGCAACACTTCCATATCCCGAAGGAACTGCTTGTGCATCTGTTCTTATTGCCGGAGAAAAGGGTGGAGATTTTTCAAAAACGGCATATCAAGGTTTGGGCTTTGCATTTGCGTATGCAATCCTTCAAAAAATATTTCATGTGATTGCAGAATTGCCCGCGTTCGTTACAAAGCAAACAAACAAATTTTTTCCCTCTGCAACAGTGAATGGAGAAATTACTCCCGAATATATCGGTGTTGGATATATTATCGGACCAAAAATTGCTGGTGTTCTTGTTGCTGGTGGTGTTATGGCGTGGTTGGGATTAATTCCACTTCTTGCATCACTTGTTCCTGCACAAACAATCGCAGAGCAACTTATTAAATTAGGATATTTAAAAGATTTGATGACTGCTGGTGGAAAAGGTAGTTGGGACCCAGCAACAATGACTTTTGCAAACACTGCTACTGCGGTGTATTTTGCCTACGTTCGACAAATTGGTGCAGGTGCAGTTGCTGCTGGTGGTTTCATCACATTATTAAAAACACTACCAACAATTATTTCATCATTTAAAGAAAGCGTTGCATCCTTAAAAAATAAACAAGCAGCACACGCTGTTGCACGTACAGAAAAAGATTTATCTTTTGTAACAGTCATTGTGGGAAGTATCGGATTAATTTTGTTGATGGCATTTCTTCCACAAATTCCCGGTGACTCTATCTTTAATAAATTACTTATCGGAATTTTAGTAATCGTTTTCGGATTTTTCTTTGTAACAGTTTCCAGTAGAATTGTGGGAATTATTGGTTCATCATCCAATCCAATTTCCGGAATGACTATTGCAACCTTGATGGGAACAGCACTTATTTTTATTACTGTTGGATGGACAGGAAATTTCTACGAACCAATGGCACTTGTTGTTGGAAGTATGATTTGTATTGCTGCTGCTAATGCCGGTGCAACTTCGCAAGATTTAAAAACTGGATATATTGTTGGAGCAACACCAAAATATCAACAAATTGCATTATTTATTGGAGCCGTCGTTTCTTCAATCGTTATCGGAGCAACAGTCCAAATTCTTGACCAACCAACTTCTGATATGGTTGCCCAAGGAATTACTCATGCTATTGGCACAGAAAAATTTCCCGCACCGCAAGGAACATTAATGGCAACGCTTATAAAAGGATTGCTTTCATTTAATCTCGATTGGCAATTTGTATTAGTTGGAGTATTTCTTTCTATTACAATGGAGTTATGTGGTGTAAAAGCACTTTCATTTGCAGTTGGTGCATATCTTCCACTTTCTACAACATTACCAATTTTTGCTGGTGGTGCAATTAAAGGTCTTGTGGACTGGAAGGCAAAACGAAAAGGTGAACAAGCAGAAGATGCTGAACTTGGCAAAGGAAGTTTATTTTCTACCGGTTTAGTTGCTGGTGGAGCGCTCTCTGGTGTATTAGTTGCACTTCTTTCTGTTGATGATTCTATCAATGAATTTCTTAAAACATTAAGTGCCGAACATTTCCTCACCGGAATATTAGGAAATGGCGGATACGAAATTTTTGGTGTACTCTGTTTTGCTTTAATGGGTGCTGTAATGTATAAAATTGCAAGAAAGAAATAAGTTTGTTTTTATTGATATAACTAAGACCTCACAGGTTTTTAAAACCTGTGAGGTCTATTACTATAAAAAAACTACAGAACAATAGAACAATTAACGTTTTGTAGTTTTTATTTTTTAAGATTATTAAGGTATATTAAGAATATATTAGTTAATACAAATACATTGAAAAATATGAACATCAAAACTTTTCTTCTAACACTTTTTTTATTGACAACCTCACTCTTTTCACAAACACCGCAACAACCAAAGCAATGGAAAATTCTTGGCATTTCTGTTTCAGGAAATATTTCTGCAGAACCATCCGCAATCATTGCAAATTCTGGTTTAAATATTGGTGATATGATAACGATTCCCGGAGAGCAAACACGAAATGCTGTTGTGCGTTTGTGGGAACTCAATATTTTTTCCGATATAAAAATTGAAATAGAAAATACTGTGAACGACGGAGTTTATCTTGTTATCAACGTAAAAGAAAATCCACGATTAGGAAAAATTGAAATTGAAGGCGAAGATGAATTAAGCGAAACTGACATTCTCAAAAAAATCAATCTTGTAAAAGGACAAGTCATTACACCGCAAGAACTCAATAAATCCATCAAAGAAATAAAAAAGGAATACGAAAAAGAGGGCTACCTTCAAACATCTATTACAACGGAAACAACGGAAATTACCAATGATTCAACACTTAAAGGAAAATATCTTTTACGTTTTATTATTGATGAAGGAAATGAAGTAACCGTCAGTTCAATCCAATTTTATGGAAACAAAAATTTTAGTGATGACGATTTAAAAGACGAATTTTCTGATACACACGAAAAAGTATGGTGGAAATTTTGGAGAAGTTCAAAACTCGATAAAAAGAAATACGAAGAAGATAAAAAGAAAATCGTACAATTTTATCGCAAAAACGGTTATCGTGATGCAGAACTTATCTCTGATTCTCTTCAAGTGAATGATGATAAAGAAACACTCACATTAAAATTATTTGTGTATGAAGGCAAACAATATAAAATCCGAAATATTGTATGGGAAGGAAACACCGTGGTTACCAACGCAGAACTTAATGCACGTCTTGGAATTCAACCCGGAGAAATTTACAATGCGGAAAAACTCGAACGCAATCTTCGCGGCAACGAAGAGCAAACCGATGTCTCTTCTCGCTATTTAGATAACGGTTATCTTATGGTAAACATTGAACCGGAAGAACAAAAAGTAGGAGAAGATAGTGTTGATATTACTATTCAGATTCGTGAACGCAATCAATTCAAAGTAGCAAAAGTAGAAATCCGTGGAAATAATAAAACACAAGAAAAAGTAATTCGTCGGGAATTATATACACGTCCAGCAGATTATTTTAGCAGAGCAGCAATAATTCGCAGCATCCGTCAACTTTCTGTACTCAATTATTTTAATCCTGAACGAATAAAACCGGATACACGTTTTGTTGATGACAAAACAGTTGATGTTGTTTTTGATGTAGAAGAAAAATCCAGCGACACATTTAATATGTCTGTTGGATATAGTGAAGCGTACGGATTTACCGGAGCGTTGGGAGTAACATTTAATAATTTTTCTTTAGCACATCCGCTTTCCGGAGGTGGAGGACAAATTTTAAATTTTGATTGGCAGTTTGGCGTGGATAATCAATACAGAACTTTTTCTATTTCATTTAAAGAACCATGGCTTTTTGATACACCAACATCTGCTGGTTTTAGTGTGTATGATTCAAAATATAATTATGGATATTCTGTTTCACAACGTGGTGGAACGTTAAGTTTAGGACGTCGCTTTAAATTTCCTGATGACTTTTTTAGTGGAAATTGGATTTTTAGAGTTCAGCAAATCGAAAGTAACTCAGCATATTTTCTTTCCGGAAGTCAATTTAGTATTACACAAATTATTTCGCGAAACAGTATTAATAATCCATTGTTCCCAACACAAGGAAGCAATGTTTCTCTTTCCACAGAATTTTCCGGTCCACCGCTTTTACCCGGAAGAGCAGAATATACAAAACATATTTTTTCTTTAGATTGGTACACACCAGCATTCAACAATCAGAAATTTGCTTTTTATATAGGTTCACAAATTGGAACAATTCTTTCCTTAGGAAACAAATTAGATATTCCACCATTAGAATATTTTTATATGGGTGGAACAGGTCTCGGGCAGGCATCTGTAACACCACTTCGTGGATATGATGATAGAGTCATAGGTCCGTTCAATACAACATTAGGTACACAAGGTGGAACCGTGATGGCAAAACATACAGCAGAACTTCGTTTTAATGTTGCACTCAACCCCATTCCAATTTATCTTCTCACCTTTGCTGAAGCCGGAAATGTGTGGAGCGATATTTCTAAAACAGAAATTTTTGAACTCAAACGAGCCGCTGGTATCGGAGCACGGCTTCTCATCAATCCCATTGGATTACTTGGTTTTGATTATGGTTATGGATTTGATGCTGTTACAAAAGATGGTGACCCATCTGGTTGGAAATTTCAATTTCAGTTTGGACGTGGCTTTTAAATTTTTATGTTGACTAATTCCTTTCTTTCCACACTTCATCAAAAAGCAAAAACACTTTACAAAAAAATTGTTTTTCCGGATGCAATGGATAGTAGAACTTTGCATGCAGTTGATTATCTACAAAAAAATGAATTGGTAACACCAATTCTTATTGGAAATCCGCAACAAATACAACAACTTGCACACCAAGAAAATCTTGCATTAGAAAACATTACCATTATTAATCCAACAGATTCAGAATATTTTTTAGATTTTGTGCAAGAATATTGTACGCTGCGTAAAGAAAAAAATATTACTTACCAAGAAGCAGAAAAGATAATTTTATATCCTCTTTTTTTTGCAGCAATGCTCGTCAGAAAAAATCTTGCAGATGGATGTGTTGCCGGCTCGCTTTCCACCACGGCAGATGTATTGCGTGCAGGAATACAAATTGTTGGAATGGAAAAAAATATTTCTATTGTTTCCAGTTTTTTTGTAATGTTGTTGGAAGAAAATGTTTTCTTCTTTGCAGATTGTGCCGTAGTACCAAATCCCACCGCAGAACAACTCGCCGATATTGCTCTTACCACAGCACAAAGTTATCAAGTACTCGTGAAAGAAGAGCCAAAAGTTGCGATGCTTTCATTTTCCACAAAAGGAAGTGCGAAACATCCACTGGTAGAAAAAGTGCAAACAGCCACAACAATCGCACAGCAAAAAAATCCCACACTAAAAATTGATGGTGAGTTACAATTTGATGCAGCATTTGTTCCCGCCGTTGCTGAAAGAAAAGCACCCAAGAGTATTGTTGCAGGAAAAGCCAACATTTTTATCTTTCCGGATTTAAATGCGGGAAATATTGGATATAAATTAGCAGAACGTTTGGGGGGAGCAACGGCATTGGGTCCGATTATCCAAGGATTGCAAAAGCCGTTTTTTGATTTATCTCGTGGATGCAGTGTTGAAGATATTATTAATGTTGCAGTAATTAATGCGGTGATGGGAAATTAAATGTAAGTTTTTACTAGAAGACTTATTTATAAAAATATTATTTTTTTAAAAAACTTGATAATAAAACAATAAATCTCTATTATTAACAATTATATTTTTTGTAAAAGGAGGAAACAAAGAAATAATTTATAATTATCCATTTTTTATTATCAATTATGAAACCCCTTTTCATACTACTTTTTTCTTCCTTCTCACTTTTCGGTCAAGTCATTATTAAAGAACGCTTAGAGATACAGCCAAAACTCAAAATACCACTGCAAGCAACAAGCACACCAGATTCAACGACAACATGGATAGATATTTATTATGATTATCCGCACAGTGGATGGAACTATTGGCCTTTGTATTGGGGAGTAACACTATTAGAAGTAAATGGTTCTGTTGATACAATTTCTTTACGGGGAAAATTTGATGGATATAGTAGAATTGATTGGAACAATGGAACAGTAATAGGACCAGTTCCCCTTGGTACCACAGGAGAAATAAAACATTATAATGGACCTGAATATAATTATGGTTCTCCACCCAATCAAACATATCCAATCGCAACATTTACATACATAGTCAAAAATCCACCAATAGGAAATGATATTGCTAGTTATGAAGTATGGGGAAATTATGCGGGAAGTTATAAACTCCATGGCACACTTCGTTACATACCCGTACCACAACCAACCGTAGTAATCACCAATACAAAGATAAAAAAATATACCATTAACAGTACCTCACCCAATTATACACCAACCTTTACGTGTTATGCAACACCAGCAGGAAAATACGCACCTACAATAACATGGACACCACAGCAAACATTTAATACACAAAACTATCTCAACCAAATAAAACCCGGAGACACACTACAAATACCCGTAACAGTAACCACCACCAATATTGCCGGAGCTGCTGCTGATACAACAGGAAAGTTAATACTCATTCGTCATAAAGAACTCCATCATATCAAAGTATTTGCCACTCCCGATAGTATACGCCAAAGCGATAGTTCTCTTATTACGATAAAAGCATATCGTTTGGATAATACGGATATTACTAGTACACTGCCTGGGAATATGAGAGTAAGTTTTACGTTAAGTAATAGTGGTGGTACGCTCAACTCTTACAATTGCTCATTAGATAGTGCAGTAAATAACCAAATAAAATTTAGACCCAACCCAATGGCAACAGGTATTACCAAAACCAAAGTATTTGCAACGTTAGATGGTAAATACACCGATGATACGACTGTTACCATAAAGGGCTGCCCGACACCGATACCAATGTGTGGTAATAATATCTTATTTCCACAAGAGTTTGATGAGGGTTGGTTTGAGACTTACAAAGAAGGTGATATTTTTACTTGGGTTGATAAAAATGGTGTACAAAAAAATACAATTGTGAGTGCTTGTGATTATAATCCAGACAATGAAGATATTTCTGGAATTTTAGGATTAACTTGTGGTTTACCTACAGTTAACCTTGATAAAAAGAATCCATTCTATAATCCAGGAATAGAAGGTTTTGTTCCTAATGTATGTTTAGATAATACTAACCCTTCAAAGCCTTTATGGAGATATAGATTTACGGACATCCGTCTTCCTATTTTTGTTTCCACTTGCGTAAGACCAGGATTTATTGATATGGGAAGTACAGACGCAGAATGGAATGCCAAAGTAACAAATATGAATATATACAGAAAAGTACTGGAAGCCATGAATTGGTGGGTAGAAGGAAGTTACACACATAAAAAACAATATCCTTTATACATGTATATATTTAAAGAAATGACTATGATTCATGAAAATGTTCATCTAATAAAACGCAAAGAAAAATATAGAAAAGAATTCATAGAAGCATTTGCAAAAATTCATTATGATATAAATACTGGGCGTGATATATATCCTTGTCTTGAAGATGCAAAAGCATCGTGGACTGAGGCACGAGGCAAAGCATTAGATGCCATTACAAAAGCAAGTACAGGTAATAAAACCAAAAAGGAAAAAGAACAAGAAGAAATGGAAGCAGATGCACTTGCATCACCAGAAAGAAAAACACTTTTAAATAAATTTAAAACATGGGCAATTACGCAATCATGGTATAGATAATAGTAAGGAGATTCTATGTCTCTACATTATTACAATAGTATGTTATTATAATTCCGTTTCTCAATGTTACAAAAAAACAATCTTATATTGTTGATGAGCATATTTCTTCTATTATTTTTTATTGGAGAAAGTATTGGTCAACAACGTACGTTTACTATAAAGGGAAAAATAGTAGATGAAGATACAGGTTCCCCGCTTGTTGGTGCAAGTATAAGCATACAAAATACAGCATTAGGAGCAGTATCAAATGTAGAAGGATTTTTTAAAATTCAAAATATTCCTGAAGGAATGTATACAATAAAATTTTCTTATGTAGGATGTGTATCTTTTCAACTTGATAGTGTTTATATAAATTCAGATACAACATTATCAGATGTACTCTTAGAATTTTTACCACCTATAATGTGTGATTTTCGTGTCTACACAACAGACCAACTTAATGCAATAAGAGATGCAGAAAAATTCTTACAACAGGATAGTATAATTATCATTTCGTATAATCCAATTACTTCAGCAATGGAAACATTTGCCCATAAATATAATTTTACATTTAGAAAACGGAAAAAATTTCTTTTTTGGGAAGAAGATTCTGTGTATGTAAATTTTTTTAATGAGCCAATGAGAGATAAATTATGGGATATGTATGGAAAAAAAGTTATGAGAAAAATAGATTCATTATTAAATTATAAGTAAGGAGTTTTACAATGAAAAAAATATTAATAATAATATTTGGCATAATACTACATTATGTTGCTTTTGCTCAAACACCATTATGGCAACTCGAAGAAACAGGATTTTACAATATTGGTGCACCCGATACAAGTCTTGCAGCATTAAAGGCGGATTTTTTCAACGCTTATCCATCATCACGATATTATACTCCAGTATTTAATCTTATTCATTATTATGGAATGCAAGAAAAGCAACTCATTTTAGATACTCTTCGTATTTATGTTACCAAGCCAATGATATGGTGGACACAATATTATATTTATCAATGTTTACGAGGATATTTTGGAGATGCTGGTGCTATAGCGGGTTTGGATACAGTTGTTGCAATGAGTAAAGAAGTAGATGTGCGAACTCGTTCCATATATCTTTTAGCACAACAAGGATATTATAACTATTATACAGTAGCAGAAAGTCTTTTTACAACAAATGATAAAACACCACTTCTTGGTATGATATTAGGATTGTATGGAAAACAACCAGCATATTATAACCAAGTAAAAACACTTCTTGAGCAAAGTATTCTTAATCCATCCGCATCATATCCTGAAATTGCATCTTCAGTAAGAATATTAAAAGAATGTGATTCTTCGTACGCTGTTCAATTACTTCAACAACGATATCAATCGGCATCAGGAGATTTACGAAGTTTTTTATTTAGAGAATTAAAGTCTTATGACGCTGATGGGCAACCAGAGCGGACGATGGAAAGTGTTACAATAGAACCGGATGAATTTACACGTGGTGATTATTTTCCATCATTTATTTTTATTACTGATTATGGAATGACAAAACGATACCTTGAACCATTTTTTATTAAGTTTTGCATAGATTGGTTACCCAATGAAGCAACACCAAAAAACTCAGTACGTCATTCTATAAATTTTTTCCTAGAAGATTTTTATCCCCTCCCACCATCCGCCAGCACACCGGCAGACACACTGTTGCAAAAACTCACCGCACTCAAAGACACCATGGTAGCATACAACTGGGTTGGAGGAGCAAACTACATCCAAACACTAACTACTATATTAAATAATGCCAATACCAAACTCCAACAAGGAGACAGCATCAATACTGCGTATTATATTACATCTTTTAAAAATCTTGTAGATACTGAACACCAAGACACACTCAACACCACAACAGATT
>CALETH010000057.1 GCA_937920105.1 uncultured Bacteroidota bacterium | reverse complement strand
TGTAATCCATGTAAAGATAGTTATTGGATTGCTATATAAAATAATTGTACCGAGAAATGCAATACCTAAATAACAATAAAAAAAAAAGTTTAAAAAATGTTGCGAATATTTTTCTCCATGTTGCATTGCTAACTTCATTGCTTCAGGAATAATAACAGACGAATCCATGTTGGTAAAAAATATTGTTAGCAATGAAATTGTTGAAAAACAATAAAAATAGACATCTGTTTTACTATTACTTCCGAAGTAATATGCAATGAGAATATTTGTTACAAAAACTAAACCTTTAGCAACAATATTAAAAAATGAAGAATACACTATTCCTCTTTTATAAGATTCGGTTTGTAAAATATTCCACTTCATTTTGTTTGAGAATACCACTCAATAGTTTTTCGTAATCCATCTTCAAACGAAACCTTTGGAATATAATCCAATGCTTTATTAATCTTTGTTATTTCAGCAAAAGAATGTTTAATATCCCCTTTTCTAAAATCTTGATATAATGGTGTAATATTTTTTCCTGTTATTTTATTAATAGCAGAAACTAATTCGTTTAATGTAACTCTTCCATGACATGCACAATTAAAATATTCCCCACCAATATTTTCTGTTGTTGCAGCAAGAATATTGCCTTCAACTACATTTTCAATAAATGTAAAATCACGACTGGTTTCTCCATCACCATAAATTATTGGTTGTTTATTGTTGAGAATAGCGGTAATAAATTTTGGTATCACTGCAGAATATTGAGAAGTTGGGTCTTGTTTTGGTCCAAATACATTAAAATATCGTAATGCGATAGTTTCTAATCCGTACACTTTATGATAGACCATTGCATATTTTTCCGCTGCTAATTTTGATACTGCATACGGCGAAAGCGGATTGGGAAACATTCCTTCGTGCTTTGGTAATTCTGGATTATCTCCATAAATAGAAGAAGATGATGCAAGAACTACTCGTTGAACTTTATTTTCTTTTGCTGCTTCTAAAATGTTTAATGTTCCTGTTACATTTACTTCATTGGACGTTATTGCGTCTTGTATAGAACGAGGAACGGAAGGCAACGCTGCTTGATGTAAAATAATATTTACACCTTGTATTGCTTTATGTACTGTGTGGTAACTTCGTATATCTCCATTTATCACTTCAATATCATTCAAAAATTCTACAAGATTTTCTTTTCTTCCTGTAGAAAAATTATCTAATACTTTGACTTTTTGCCCTTGCTTTAAAAGAGATTCTACTATGTTTGCCCCGATAAAGCCGGCTCCGCCGGTTACTAAATAGTTCATTTTTACGCTTTAAATAAATTCTTTAAATTTTTATGTACTACATTTCTCGTATCCACAATCGGAATAGTGAATTTACCAAAGTCTAATTTTTTATACTCATCATGAGCAGTAGAAATTAAGAGCAAATCAAAATTATTAGAAATCTCAACCGATTTTTTTCCTGCATATTTTGGGTGTTCACGAGTTGGCTTAATCACAGGAACATACGGGTCATGATATTCTACAATTGCACCTTTTTCTTCTAATTTCTCCATCAAATGATAGGATGGTGATTCTCTATCGTCATCAACATTCGCTTTATAGGCAAGTCCTAGTAATAATATTTTAGATTTTTTTAATGGTTTACCGTATTCATTTAATACTTCCATCACTCGCTGCACCACAAAATCAGGCATTGCAGTATTTATTTCTCCGGCTAACTCTATAAATTTTGTGGTAATTCCATATTCTCTTGCTTTCCAGGTTAAATAAAACGGGTCTATGGGAATACAATGTCCACCTAATCCCGGTCCAGGATAAAACGGCATATATCCGAATGGTTTGGTTTTTGCCGCTTCAATCACCTCCCAAATATCTATTCCCATTTTCATAAAAGTAATTTTGAGTTCATTCACTAAAGCAATATTTACTGAACGAAAAATGTTTTCCATCAATTTTGTTGCTTCTGCTACTTGAGTGGATGAAACGGGTACTGTTTTAATAACTATTTGTTGATATAACTTATTAGCAATTTCTAAACCATCTTTTGAGGTAGAGCCAACAACTTTGGGAATTGTTTCTGTTGTATAGTTTGGATTGTTGGGGTCTTCTCGTTCCGGTGAAAAGGCAACATAAAAATCTTTATCTACTTTTAATCCGCTTTTTTCTAAAATTGGAATCATGACTTCTACAGTCGTTCCGGGATAGGTAGTAGATTCTAATACAATTAATTGTCCTTTTTGTAAATGTGGGTAGAGTGTTTCACAGGTGGAAACAATATATTCCATATCTGGTTCACGATTTTTATTGAGTGGTGTTGGTACCGCGATGATAACGGCATTACATTTTTTGATGTTTGAAAAATCTGTTGTTGCAGAAAATAATTTTGATGTGTTGGCTTTTTGTATTCGCTCTGATGAAATATGTTTGATGTAGGATTTTCCTTGCAATAAGTTTTCTATTTTCTTTGTGTCTATATCAAAACCAATAGATTTAAATCCTTTTTCTACAAAACAAAATACCAACGGAAGTCCGACATAGCCTAATCCTATAATTCCAACTGTGTATTTTTTTTGTTCTATGTTTAAAATAATACTCTGTATATTATTGAACATTATTTTTTTCCCTATTTTTAACATTTACAATAACCACCATTACTAACCCAAATAATACAATGATATTTGTTGCTAAACTTATACTTTTTCCAAGGTAAAATTTCTCTGGTTCCATTTTCATTGCTAAAGTATGTTCACCTGGTGGAACAATGACACCTCTAAACAAATAATTTGTACGATATATGGGAATTTCTTTTCCATCTAAAAATGCCTTCCATCCTTTTGGATAATAGACTTCACTTAAAAAGAGTAAATTATTTCCCGTTGCATGGACTTTCATTTCAATTTCGTTCATTCCAAATTTTGTGTATTCCACTTTTGCTTCGGAAGAAGGAACATCTATTTTTTGCTGTGGGTCTTCCATCAAAAATGCAACTTCGGCTGGATTGAATGACATTTCACGAATTTTATTGAGAATATCAATTCCCTTTGCTATTTCATATCTATTCACAAAAAAAGCACGTGGTAAAAATGCGTTATTATAATAGACAATTCGCTCTTTTCCTTGATACACTGGTGTAAATATTTGGCTAGAATCTTGTGTGTTGGAAAAAATATATTTTACATTCATCAATCCCCATAACAACGGATTTCCCATTCCAACAACTTCTGCCATATCTTGATAGGCACGTAATTTTGCTGCGTGATATCCATACGCATTTTGCACTCTCCAATATGCAAGTGTATTATTGGTTTGTGGTTGTCCATTCACAAATTCAAGAATACGATATTGTGTTGTATCTTTTTGAATTTGTTGCACATAATCCGGAGCAATAAAAACATTTTGCAATTGTTGTGCAGGTTGTGTTTCCATGGATTTATAAGCAACTCTCCACAAATCTGCAACAGTAACAAATACCAATATAGAAGAAAATAGTATTATATTTACTGAGCGTTTATTGTATAAATAAATAATTCCCAAAACAATACCAACGAATAATGCACCAATAGCAATATCATTAGCAACAGTGTTTCCAATAAAATTATAGAGTTCACTTAACACTTGAGGTCTATCACCATACATTGTTGCCAGTTTTTTGGAAACTTCTTGTTGTGAAAAAAACATTCCATAAATTGATTTTATAATATCTTTTGCTATAAAAGAAATAGCGGAAAGCGAAAAAATTCCGATGAGTACATATTTCCATTTTTTTAATTTTTCCGGTGAAATATTTTTTTCTTGCAATAAAGAAAGAATTCCATAACCGGCAAGTAATGGGATAAAGATATTGAGAAGAACAAGAATCATTGCAGGAACACGAAACTTATTAAATCCCGGAAAATAATAAAACATCAAATCATAAAAGAAAGAAAATGTTCTTCCGAAAGAAAGTAATAATGCAAGAATAATCACAATACCAAGATATTGCACAAATGGTTCTTTTCTGTTTTTGATAAAACCAATTATTGCCAACACCATAATTACTACTCCCATATATTGAGGAGCATCCGTAAAAGGCATTTGCCCAAAATATGTATTGAGATGTACGGCTTGATTTTGTGTTAACACACCTTGATATGTGTGTCCGCCAAAACCATAAAGAGATGGAATAAAAAATGTTAATGCTTCACCAGGAGAAAATGACCAGTTTGTTGCATACTCATAATCAAGTCCACCATGAGTAAGCCCACTTTTTGTTGTTTGTTCATTTTGAGATTGGTTTTGTTGTGTAGTTTGTGTGATGGGGTCTGAACCACGAATGGAGTACGGTGTGTATTCCATTGTGAGAAGGTAAGAATCTATACCTAAACCAAATGCTATAATAACAGCAAGAATAAATGAACCACCAGTTATGGTAATATTTTTTATAGTTTCTTTTTTCAATAATGCTCTGGAGAAAAAAAATAAAAAATATATTCCTATTGCAAAATAAGCATAAAACACCATTTGTACATGTCCACGTTGGAAAAAATTTAACACAATTATAAGAAATAATAACCACCAAATTTTAAACTCTTTGCGTATTTTATCTATTAAAAAAATAACATAGGGAAATAATGCCATTGTAGTAATTTTTGTGATATGCCCTGCTGCTATCCATCCTATTATAGATGTTGAATAAAGTGTTACTAATGCAACACATAATGCAATTATTTTATTATGTAACTTAGAAAACGCTAAACAATACATTCCTATACCAAAAGTAAAGTAAAAACCAATGACATATCCCAAATCTTTATGGAGAAAAATAACATTAAATAAATCATATATAAAAGAAAATACTTTATCTAATAAAGCAAAATATCTTGTTCCTCCAATTCCATAAATATAATTCGGCATTCCACAAAAGATATAGGGATTCCAAAAAGCATATTCCCCATTTTGCTTTGCATCATCTATTAAAGTTTTAAAACTTATCGAAGCAATCATATCACTTGCTTGATATACTTTTCCTTCAAAAACTACATCATGAAAAAATATGATGAGTGAAAGAAAAATAATTGCAATGCTTGCTGCATGTTGATATTTTTCAGGGATAATACTTTTTTCTTGTTCAGATTTTTTAGTTTGTTTTTTTTGTTCTTTCATAAGTTGCCACTGATTACGCTGATTTTCACAGATTTATTTATACTTCTTTGATAAATTTATATCAACATTTCTCATCCCACATAAATTGCAATCAACCCAACTACCATATCATATTTTAATATTGTACTTAAGGTATGTAAATTTTTTACTGATTGATTTTTCATCAATGAAATTATTACGTATAGAATAACACTATTTACACCGAGCATTACAGAAAAAAAATACTGCATTCCGTAATAATGTATTATCACAGGAATAATTGTTACAATCATCAGTACAATTAAAAAAATACTTGCAACCATTCCTGCTTTTTTTATTCCATATTTAATAGGAAATGTTACGGCTCCTTCTTTTGCATCACCTTCTACATCTTCCATATCTTTTATAATTTCTCTTCCCACATTTATAAGGAATGCAAACATTGCTGGGAATATTGTTTGCTCAATATTTCCTGCCACTGCTCCACCGTAAATAAAGGCAAATCCCGTCAATAATCCGATGACAATATTTCCAATAAGTGGTGTTCTTTTTAATTTGTAACTATAATAAAAAAGTAAGATAATTGCTGTCATTGCAATTATTTGAGCGTTCAAATATAAAAAGAGATTTAATAATAAACTAATACCAACAAGAATTCCATAGAAGGTACTTGCGGATTGTAAAGAAATTTTTCCGCTGGCAATGGGACGTTTTGGTTTATTGACTTTATCGATTTCATAATCAAAAATGTCATTAATAATCATTCCGCTTGCAGCAATCAAACCACCAGAAAAAGCAGCAAAAAACATTTTCAATATTATTTCTGAAGTTCCACCTGCTAACAAGCAAGAAATAAAAATAGAAATAATTGTAATAATACAATTTACTGGACGTATAAGTGTGAGATAATGTATTGCCACTGATTTCACTGATTGCCACAGATTTTAAAATTCAACAAAATAAAAATATTTTTACTTTTTAATTTTTCATTCTTCATTTTATTTCCCGCCTTGCTCCATCAAGTACGCTTTAATAAATTGGTCAATATCTCCATCCATGACAGATTGCACATCACTTGTTTCTACATCAGTGCGGTGGTCTTTTACCATATTATAAGGATGAAAAACATAGGACCGTATTTGACTTCCCCATTCTATTTTTTTCTTTGTTCCTTCCACTGCTGCAAGACGAGCTTCTTCTTCTTCTCTTTTTATTTGGTACAAACGAGACTTCAACATTTTCATTGCTCGTTCACGATTTTGAAATTGCGAACGTTCTTCTTGGCATGCAACCACTACTCCACTGGGAATATGACGAAGACGAACTGCTGTTTCTACTTTATTTACATTTTGTCCGCCTTTTCCACCAGAACGATATGTTTCCATTTCCACATCAGCAGGATTAATTTCAATTTCTATATCATCATCAATTTCTGGATACACAAAAACCGATGCAAATGAAGTATGGCGTTTTTTATTAGCATCAAACGGAGAAATACGTACAAGACGATGAACTCCATTTTCTGCTTTCAAATATCCATACGGATATTCACCAACTATTTCCAACGTTGCATTTTTAATTCCTGCACCATCTCCATCTAAACGCTCTACTAAAGAAACTTTGTAACCCTGTTTTTCACACCAACGAATGTACATTCGCAAAAGCATATCTGCCCAATCTTGCGATTCTGTTCCACCAGCACCAGAATGAATTGTAAGAATAGCATTGCGTTTATCATCGACGCCACTCAACATATTTTTAAATTCTAAATCGTTGATAGTATTAACAATTCTTCGGAGTTCGGTGAGAATATCTTTTTCATAAGATTGCTCTTGGGATTGTTCCGGGGATTCTTCGGCAAGTTCAAGTAATATACCTGTATCTTCAATGGATTGTTTAATAGCATTCCAACGTTCAATCCATCCTTTTCGTTGATTTATTTCTTGAAGGACTTTTTGTGCAGCAACATTATCATTCCAAAAATTAGAATCCGTAGTTTGTTCTTCTAATTTTTGAAGTTGTTGTTCTTTTGTATCAAGGTCAAAGAAACCTCCGTAATGTTGTAAGTCGAGTTTGTAATTCTTTTAATTCTATTTTTTGATTTTCAAACATGGTTTTCTAAAGAATAAATGATAAATATTTAAAATAATTATTTTAAAATTTTAAATGGCGAACATTCGCTCAAATTTTTCATTGCTTTGAAGGAAAGAAAAATTCCTACAACTAATGATGCAACTGCTCCAAAAATTATTAACGGATATTTTTGTATGGAAAGAAAAAAATCATACGCACCATGAAATATTGTAGCAGAAATTATTCCCATTGTTATATATGATACTGAATATTTTTTAAATTTTGAAAGACCCACAAAATATCCTACAAGAATTGCAAATGTTGCATGAGCGGGAACTGCGGTAAATAAACGCAACAGTGCAACTTGCCAACCACCATTAATGACATAAAAAATATTTTCTATTGTTGCAAATCCCATAGCAGTCATAATAGAATACGTAATTCCATCAAATGGTTCATTAAAATCTTTTTTAGGATATGCATAAAAAATTAACGGTGCTGCTTTAAAAAATTCTTCTGTAAAACCAATGACAATAAAATTATATACCAGCATATCAAAAAGATTTTCTGTTCCAAAATTGTAATTCTTTCCTAAAGCAAGTTCAAAAAATAATGTGGGGATAACGCTTAAAATTCCTAAAAAAAATGTGATGATTAAAAAACGCAGTGGTTCTTTTTCATACTTATCTCGAAAATAAATATACAAAGCAATGGCAATTCCAGGAGCAATAGAAAGTCCTAATAGTATCAATAAATTCATAATAGATGTTTTGTTAATGCCCACGCTGCTAAAGTCATACCATCCCAAATTTTTTGTTGTTGAATCATCACTTCTATTTCCGAAAATGTGCAGTAAAGAATTTCAAATTCTTCAGTAACATCTGGTTTAGAAATTACTTTTTGTAAATTTTTGGCAAGAAATATTTTACAGATTTCGTTCGTTACTCCATTATATGGATTAAATTCTCCAATTTCTTGAAAAAATTTTGCTGAATATCCTGTTTCTTCTTCCAATTCTTGTTGTGCAGTTTTTTGATACGTGGAATTTATTTTTACCCCGCCACAAGGAAATTCTATACTTTCTCTATCACACAAATAACGATACTGTTTTACCAAAATTATCTTTCCATCATTTGTCACCGGGATTATCAAACTTGCACCTTCTGTATGAACGTAATGATATTCTCCTTGTTGTTCTTTTTCCGGGATTTGAAAAATATCTTTTTTATAAGTCCACCAAGGATTTTGTTTGATAATTTCTGTAGAAAGTTTTTTCCAATGTTTGAGCATTTTTTAAAGTATAAAGGATAAATTAAAAATGATAAATAGAATATAATCCATAGTCAAAAACACTCCATTGCTTCACTGGCAACAAAGTGAGAACCAATAATTAATAAAATATCATCCTTTTTTATTTCAGATTTTGCTTGTAAAATTGCCTCTTTAACAGAAAGAAATTTCTTTACTGAATAAGAAAATTTTATAAATACTCTTTCTAACTTTTCCAATGATAACGCACGTGGATTATTTGGTTGGACAAGATACATTATTGGTTTGTAAGAAATAATTTTTTTTACCATTTCTTTATATTCTTTATCCTCCATCACACCAAAAATACAATGGAGTTTATTATAGTTCATTTGAGACAATGCTTCCATTGCGTTTTCAATTCCTTCAACATTATGTCCAACATCAATAATTATTGTTGGATTTTTTTGGATAATTTCAAATCTTCCTCGTAAACCAGAATATTTTTTGATATTCGCAAAGCCCTTTTCAATATCCTTAAAAGAAATTTTCATTCCCTGTTTTTGTAATTCTTCAACAACACAAAGTACTGTACGAATATTTTTTTGTTGATATTTTCCAACTATATCTACAACAAGATTATAATTTTGTTCTGATGTTGTAATAGAAATTTTTTGTCCGTTAGAAATAATTTTTTGCGATTTCAAAGTTGTTTCTTTTTCTGCATCAATAATTTGAGATTTTTTTTCCTTCACAATGGCTATGAGAGTTTGTTTAGATTGCTTATTCATCAATCCAATAACACAAGGAATATTTTTTTTTATTATTCCACCTTTTTCTGTAGCAATTGATTTGTAAGTATTTCCTAATTGTTCCTTGTGGTCTTTTGCTATGGAAGTGATAATAGAAATTTTTGGCGTGATGATATTTGTGGAATCTAATCTTCCGCCCAATCCGGTTTCAATAACAGCAATATCAATTTTTTCATCCGCGAAATATTGAAATGCCATTGCTGTTGTTGCTTCAAAAAATGTTGCGTGAATTTTTTGAATGATTGGCTGCAACAATTTTGTATAATGAACTATTTTTTTGTCTGAAATTGGTTTTCCGTTAATGCGAATGCGTTCATTAAATTGTAAAAGATGCGGAGATGTATATAATCCAACTTTATATCCTGCTGCTGTAAGAATTGATGCAAGCATGGATGAAGTTGAACCTTTTCCGTTTGTTCCTGCAATGTGAATGGTGGGATATTTTTTGTGTGGATTTTCTAAAAATTGTACTAATGTTTGGATATTATGTAATCCAAACTTCATCCCAAATTTATGTAAATCGTAAAGATAGGAAAGTGTTTTTTGGTAGGATGACATACAAAATTACAACCAACTTTCTATAACAGAAACTCCGCCTTTTACATCTAATTTACCAACTAATTCTCCAATATTTTGTAGAGATTTTTTTTCGCAATAATTTTGTATTTCTTCTGCAATATGAATACCTGTTGCAGGATTAATAAAATTTGTTGTTCCAACTTGCACTGCTGTTGCACCAACCAGAAAAAATTCTATTGCATCTTCCCATGTAGAAATTCCACCGATGCCAAAAATGGGAATAGAAACTGCTTTATAAACTTCATACACTTTTGCTAATGCGATGGGTTTAATTGCCGGACCCGAAAGTCCGCCGGTAACTGTAGAAAGTTTCGGACGTTGTGTGTGAATATTGACGGACATTCCAATAAGTGTGTTGATAACGGAAACTGCATCGGCTCCTTCCGCTTCCACGGCACGAGCAAATTCTGAAATGTGCGTTACGTTGGGTGTGAGTTTTATAATGAGTGGCTTATTTGTTCTCTTGCGAAGTTCTTTGGTGATGTGTGCAACAGATTGTACGTTTGTTCCAAAATTTAATCCGCCTTCTTTTACGTTAGGACAGGAAATGTTGATTTCATATCCACTAACAGTTGTATGTGGTTCTAATAATTCTACCACATCACAATATTCTTGTACGCTGCTGGCTGCAATATTTGCAATAATTATACAAGAATATTTTTGTAATATTGGAATTTTTTCATTAATAAAATTTTGCACTCCAATATTTGCTAATCCAATGGAGTTTAACATCCCACTTGCTGTTTCGGTAATACGTGGGGTTGGATTTCCATCTCGTGGTTTTAGTGAAAGTGACTTAGTAAAAATTGCTCCAAGTTTATTCACGTCAACTAAATCTGGAACCTCATCTCCATAACCAAATGTTCCGGAAGCAACTCCTATGCGGTTAAGCAATTTTATATTGCGAAGTGTAAAGGATTGATTCATGAAATAAAATTTTGAATTCTAATTTTTATATTTCTGCTATAATTTTTATAATCCATTATTATTTTACCGCCTCCACCCTCCGCACTTCAGCAACATCCAATAAAATTGCTCTCTCAACTCCAGCACGTAATGTTAATGGTAAAAGTGGACATTTTGTACAGTTTCCTAAAAAACGTACTTCAACAATTCCATCTGAAGAAATATTGACTAATTCTATATCGCCTTTATCTTTTTGAAGATACGGACGAATTCGTTCTAATGTTTGTTGAATTTTGGAGTGGATGGTTTGCATATCATATGAAATGATTACAAAAGTTTTTAAAACTTTTGTAATCTCTGGATTCCTGCTTCCGCAGGAATGACAAATACATCTCCTATAAAGAAATTTGAATTGGAATTTGTTCTTGTGTTGCAAGATTTTTTATGCTTACTTGTGCCGCAAGATTTTTTGCAATTTCTCTAAAAATGTTTGCTTGTTCGCTTTGTGGTTCGGCATCAACAATCGGTTTTCCCATATCACTGCCAATTCTGATATTAGTGTTGATAGGAATTTCTCCTAAAAATGGAACAGCAATTTTTTCTGCTTCTTTTTTCCCACCTTCGCTATCAAAAATATTTTCGCGATTTCCACAATGTGAACAGGTATAGTAACTCATATTTTCTATCAAACCTAAAATCGGAACATTCACTTTTGTGAACATTGCCATTCCTTTTCGTGCATCAGCAAGAGAAATTGCTTGCGGAGTTGTTACAATCACTACTCCAGTTAATGGAATTTGCTGCACTAAAGTTAATTGTATATCTCCCGTTCCCGGCGGCATATCAAAAAGTAAATAATCTAATTCTCCCCATTCTACATCGGACATAAATTGACGAACTGCTCCGCTTGCCATCGGACCTCGCCACACTACTGCTTGTTGCGGGTCAACCAGAAATCCAATGGACATTACTTTTACACCGTATTTTTCTAATGGTAAAAGTTTTTGATTGTGCATTACCGGTTTTTCATTAATATTAAACATCAACGGAATACTTGGTCCGTACACATCGCAATCAATCAATCCAACTTTTGCACCTTCTTTTGCTAAAGCAATTGCTAAATTTACAGAAACAGTAGATTTTCCCACTCCGCCTTTTCCACTGGCAATAGCAATAGTATTTTTTACTCCTGTGAGTAATGGATTTTTTGGCGCTGATGCTCGCGAAGAAACATTTGCAGTCATTTCTATTTCAATTTTTCCAACATTGTTGATGGATTTTCGAATAGCATTTTCTGCTTGCATTCTGAATTGGTCTTTTACCGGACATGCTGGCGTTGTGAGTTCGATGGTAAAGCGAACATCATTTCCTGTAATGGTGAGATTTTTTACAAAGTTGAGTGTTACAATATCTTTATGCAAATCCGGGTCTTGGATTGTACGAAGTGCTTCAAGAATGTTTTCTGTGTTGAGTGGTTTCATGATATTATTTTGTTTTTAAGTTATTTTGAATTTCAAGCCAATGAAAAATTTTTTGTTCTTGAATAAACCATTGATTAAATATTCTAAAAATTCGTTCCGATTCTGTACTAGATGATTTCAATTTCTCACCAAAAATTTCTTCGACATTTTCTATTACATGCCATTGAAGTGGTTGCTTATCAATAGCAGACTCAATTATTAATTCAGAACGGTCTCTTGATGTTCTCACTCTTAATTTATTGACACTATACTCAACGACACTATCTCCAAACGAATCAAAAGAGTACATACTTCGTAAAAGTTTTACTGAAGAATGAGTAACAAACTGAGGTGCTACATCACGAATAATTTGTGATAATTCCATTATTATTTCTCTAAAATACGAAATTTATCTCTTACTTCCATCAAAGCAAATCCCAAAAGATTTTCTCCTTTCCACAATTTTGGATTGTGAATATTTTTATCATCTTTGGCTAAACCAACCCCCCAAATGGTATCTACCGGACTTGCTTCTACTAAAATTCGTTGATGAGTTTCCATCAAAAATGTTTTGAGTTTTTGATGTTGTTCAAATTTATAAGTATTTCCTTCAACAACAATTTCATATTTATGTTTATTCCAAATTTCTTCATCAAAATTTTGTATTTGCCTTCCTAATGATTTTGCTTCTCCGGGAGTTCTTGCTTTGATGATAGAAAAATATTTTTCTTCATCATGAAAAAGTTTTGCTTTTTTTGCCATCATCCAATGTTCAGTAGTACGATATTCAATAGTATCCACAATAAATGGTGCTTCATACCACTGACTAAAACATGTAGAGGTGATTATTTCAGGATTTTTTGATTGATGTCCCCAAAAGAAAATGTATTTTAATTTTTCTCCTTGCTCAAATTGCTCAATGAGTTTTTCACGATTGTATTTCATTGTGCAATCTTTTTTCCTGTAAGAAGAAAATATGCTTTTTGATATAATTCCGATGTTTGTTGAATAATATGTTGCGGAAGTTTTGGTGCGGGTGGTTTTTTATTAAAATTGATGGAAAGTAAATATTCTCTTACAAATTGTTTATCAAAACTTTCTTGTTTTTTTCCTGCAATATAATGTTCTTTCAACCAAAAGCGAGATGAATCCGGTGTAAGCAGTTCATCAATAAGAAGAAGTTCATTATTATAAATTCCAAATTCCATTTTTGTATCAGCAATGATGATTCCTTTTTTTTCTGCAATTTCTGAGGCACGTTTATAAATAGCGAGAGAAATATTTTTTACTTTTTCTGCGAGTTCTTTTCCAAGAATTTTTATGGTTTGTTCAAAGGAAATATTTTCGTCATGTTTTCCTTGTTCTTCTTTTGTTGCTGGTGTAAAAATTGGTTCTGGAAGTTTTGCAGATTCTTGTAACCCAGAAGGAAGACTAATTCCACAAATACTTTGTGTTTGTTGATATTCTTGCCAACCGGAGCCAGCCAAATATCCACGAACAACACACTCTACAGGAAGCGGTGTTGTTTTTTTAACAAGCATTGTTCTTCCCTTTAATTGCTCTTCATATTTTTTACATTCTTCCGGAAAATCTTTAACAGAAATTAAATGATTTTTGATAATATCTTGCGTTTGCTCAAACCAAAATTCTGAAAATTGTGTCAACACAGTTCCTTTATAAGGAATTCCTTCAGAAAAAACGACATCAAATGCAGAAATTCTATCAGTTGCAACAAGAAGAAGTGCATTACCAACATCGTACACATCGCGGACTTTTCCTTGTTTAAATAATTTTAGATTGGGAAAATTTGTTGTGGTTATGGTATTCATTTGTGATTACTCATTTACTGGAAAAACAGAATAAAGATAGTTTTGTATTATTTTCTTCTCCACCCATTGCATTTTCATCGGCAATAATAATTTTAAGGTCATCATATTCATATCGATAATTTCCTGTTTTCACTACTTGGGAAGAAAATTTACTTAAAAGTTTTTTTACTTTTTGTATATCGTCTTTAAAACTAAATGTAGTATTTTCAATAGAAATTATTATTCCTTGATGAACTCGAATTCCCATCAAGGTATCCTTTTCATCATATTCTATATGAAAAAAATTTTGACTATTGTCGTAATTTTTATATTCATCTAAATTTGTTTTCTCAAGTTTTAAATCCTTTGTTACATTTTTTGCTAACCAATCTTCTAAACTTTCACCAAATTCTTGTTTAAAAACTTCATCAACATGCTCTTTAAGTTTAACATCATTATCATTCATGGTAACATTATTTGATTTATCAGATATTCTAAATTTTTCTTTAAGAAGATTACGCACTACTTTTTTATCCATTCCCCACTTCACAACTACATCATTAATACTAAATCCGACATTAAGAAAAATTTTAAGAGTAATCATAATTAGATAAATGTACATTGTTTTTGGAGTGCTGAATATAATTTTATCATATATTCTTCTGATGAAATTTCAATTGCTCCTAATGTTTGGAGATGAGTAGTGATATATTGTGTATCTAATAATTCATAGTGTCGTTTTTGCAGATGTTGTGCTAAAAATACTAATGCAATTTTTGATGCATTACTCATTGTACTAAACATTGATTCTCCGAAAAAGGCACCGCCAAGTGCAACACCATATAGACCACCAACTAATGTATTTTGAAAATATGTTTCTACAGAATGAGCAAATCCTTTTTGATGTAACATTACATAACTTTGTATGATAGTTTCAGAAATCCATGTTTCTTCTCGAGATGCACATTTTCTCATCACATTTTCAAAATTGGAATTTATTCGTACTTCAAAAATATTTTTTTTGATTGTTTGTTGTAAACTTCGCGAAATTTTTATTCTATCTAACGGAATAATTCCTCTTCGTTTTGGAAAATACCAATGAATCTCTCCTTCCTTACTTTCCGCCATTGGAAAGTATCCATTACGATACGCATTAAGAAGAATTTCTGAAGAAATTATTTGCATATCATTAATGTACGATAAAAAATAATATCGTAAAATAAAAAAGGACAGATTAGTTATCCGTCCACATTCAATATTTTGTATAGTTTTAAACTTTGGCAGAGTTTTTTATTTATCAAGACTACAAAAGTTTTAAAAACTTTTGTAGTCTAAAAATAAAAAGGGATGGATTTGTATCCATCCCTACAAAACATTGGTAAAAAACTACTCTACAACAACAGCATCAATATGAACTAACAAAATACATATTCGTTGCTTCTCGTTGCGAAGTTCTACGGTTTCTTCATCAATTCGAGTAACAATGCCTTTGCAACTTCCACTTCGGAAATAAATGGTAACTGGTAGTTGTTCGGTTTGACTGTTTTGTAAAAGTGTAAGTATCGTTTTCATTTTTTTCTCACGCAAAGTCGCAAAGTTTTTTTCTTGGATAATCTAAAAAATCTTGAAAATCATGGTCTAAAACACTGCTGGCTCTTCATACACACCAAATGGTTCTACCAAAATATTACACATCTCACCTAATGTTGCGTACGCACGTGTTGCGTTTAATAGGTACGGCATTAAGTTTGAGCCATCTTCTGCGGCTTGTTGTAATTCTGATAATGTTCGTTCTACTTCTTCATTGTTGCGACTTTGTTTTAATTCTGCAAGACGTTTTTTCTGCACTCTTTCTACTTCTGGAGAAACAGAGAGTATTGGAATTTCTATTTTTTCTTCTTCTTCAATGTATTCGTTCACGCCAACAATAATTTTTTCTTTTTTATCTACTTCACTTTGGTAACGATAGGCGGCTTCAGCAATTTCTCGTTGGAAAAATCCTTGTTCAATGGCAGCAATTACTCCGCCGAGAGAATCAATTTTTTCAAAATATTGTTCGGCTTCTTGTTCCATTTTTGTGGTGAGTGCTTCTACAAAATAACTTCCACCCAATGGGTCAATAGTGTTGCTTACACCAATTTCATCAGCAATAATTTGTTGTGTGCGTAGTGCAATTTTTACGGCTTTTTCGGAAGGCAATGCTAATGTTTCATCCATGGAATTGGTATGTAATGATTGCGTTCCTCCTAACACTCCAGCAAGTGCTTGAAATGCAGTTCGGATAATATTATTTTCCGGCTGCTGTGCGGTCAGTGTGCAACCGGCTGTTTGTGTATGAAAACGAAGTGTCCAAGATTTTGGATTTTTTGCTCCGTATTTATTTTTCATTCTCTTTGCCCAGATTCTTCTGGCTGCACGGAATTTTGCAATTTCTTCAAAAAAATCTAAATGAGAATTAAAGAAAAATGAAAGCCGTGGAACAAATTCATCCACATCTAAACCGGCAGAGATTCCTGCTTCCACATAAGCAAAACCATCAGCAAGTGTGAATGCTAACTCCTGTACGGAGGTTGAACCGGCTTCTCGTATGTGATAGCCACTAATGGAGATAGGATTAAATTGTTGAAGTTCTTTCGTACAGTATTGAAACATATCCGTTATAATTCTCATGGATGGTGTTGGCGGATAAATCCATTCTTTTTGAGCAATGTATTCTTTTAAAATATCATTTTGGATTGTTCCGCGAAGTTTTTGTGGAGAGACACCTTGTTTTTCTGCAACGGCAATGTAGAATGCCAATATCATTGCGGCGGGAGCGTTGATGGTCATAGAAGTAGAAACTTTATCCAACGGAATTCCTTTAAAAAGAATTTCCATATCAGCAAGTGAACTGACAGCAACTCCGCAAATACCAACTTCTCCTTCGGAAAGCGGGTCGTCAGCATCACGTCCCATCAATGTTGGCAAATCAAATGCTGTGGAAAGTCCAGTTTGACCGTGTTCAAGAAGATATTTGAAGCGTTGGTTGGTATCTTCGGGAGTTCCAAATCCGGCAAATTGACGCATCGTCCACAATTTACTGCGGTACATTGTATGGTGGATTCCGCGTGTGTAAGGAAATTCTCCGGGAAATCCAATATCCGAAAGATAGTTGATGTTTTCGACATCTTCTGGCGTGTAGAGCATTTCGATTGGCTCATCACTCACAGTGGTAAATTTCACATTGCGGATTTTTCCGGATTGTGCTGCTTTGGTTTTGTAGTGTTGAAGTGTGGTCATGATAGTTTTCTTTCGTGAAAAAAATTTATAAAATGCTTTTTCTGGATTCCTGCTTTCGCAGGAATGACAATCTCTATTTCAATAATTCTTTGGCTACTTGATAGGGATTTTTTTTGTATGATAATAAATCATTAACTTCCTTTTCTAATATAGCAATTCTTTCTGCATTCCAAAAGTTACTATGTAATTGTTCAGAAATTAATTCTTGAATACGATTTTTTATCCTTTGCAAACGTCGTACTTTAAAATTATTGCTTTGCTCAAGATATGTTTTATGTTTGGTGAGCATTTCTGCAATCTGCTCAATTCCCTCTCCTTTGCTTGCTACAGATTTTAGAACATCGGGCAGCCAACTTTTTTCATCATGCGGACGAAATCCCAAAATTGTTTTGATGGACATGACGGCTTGCTCTGCTCCGGGACGGTCTGCTTTGTTCAGCACAAAAAAATCGGCAATTTCCATTAAACCGGCTTTCATCGCTTGAATGCTATCTCCGGATTCAGGAACGAGTACAACAACAGTAGTATCTGCTGCCCCGGCAATATCTAATTCCGATTGCCCAACACCAACGGTTTCAAATAAAATTATATCAACACCACTGGCATCTAATATATCAGCGGCTTCGATTGTTTTTTTTGCTAATCCACCCAAACTTCCTCGTGATGCCATACTGCGAATAAATACTCCATCATTCATTTCTACATCAAGCATGCGAACACGGTCTCCCAATAATGCTCCGCCGGTGAATGGACTTGTTGGGTCTACAGCAATAATCCCGACTTTTAAATTTTGTGTACGATAGTGTAATGCGAGTTTGCTGGTGAGTGTGCTTTTTCCTGCACCTGGCGGTCCGGTAATGCCAATGCGATAGGCATTTCCCGTGTGTGGGTAAATTTCTGCAAGAAGATTTTCTGCTGTTGGTGCATTATTTTCTATTAAAGAAATTGCTCTTGCGATGGAACGGCGTTCTTGATGTAGGATTTTTTCTAGTAAGTTTTGAGACATTGTTTGTGAAGGATAAAGGATAAATTATAAAATATTCATCTTAAAAATCCTTTATTCATGGTTAAGTTTCTTTTTAAAAAATTCTACAGTTTGTTGTAATCCATTTTCAAAAGAAATTTTTGGTTGCCATCCGAGAAGTTTTTTTGCTTTGGTGTAATCTATAACACTGCGAAGTTGCTCTCCTGCTTTTGCCGGTGCGTGTTCTTCTTTACAATTTGCTCCCGTAAATTTATTGAGATGATGAAAAAGTGTATTGACATCATTTTCTATTCCTGTTCCAATATTAAAAATATCAGATTTCGAATAGTTGAGTGCAAGAAGATTTGCTTGCACAACATCACTCACAAAAATAAAATCGCGAGTTTGTTTTCCATCTCCATTAATAATTGGCTTTTCGCCTTTCAACATTTTATCCGTAAAAATTGCTACCACTCCTGCTTCGCCATGCGGACTTTGGCGTGGTCCGAACACATTGGCATAACGAAGAATGACGTATTGCATTCCATACACTGCGTTGTAATAAAAAAGATATTTTTCAGTAGATAGTTTTGTAATTCCATACGGTGAAAGCGGACGCGTTGGATGATTTTCATCTGCAGGAAAATAATCCTGCTCACCATAAATTGCTCCACCAGTAGAAGCAAATAATATTTTTTTTACTCCATGCTTTCTTCCACATTCAAAAAGATTAAGCATTCCAAGAATGTTCACACAAGCATCATATACTGGGTCTGCAACGGATTTTCGTACATCCATCTGTGCTGCTTGATGACAGATGACATCAATTTTTTCTGATGTAAAAATTTTTTCTACAAATGGGTCTTGTAAATCCATTTCAAAAAATTTTGCTTTGGTAGGAATGTTTTCTTTTTTTCCGCTGGAAAGATTATCAAGAATACTTACAGAATGTCCAGCAGTGATAAACGCATCGGCAATGTTTGAGCCGATAAATCCTGCTCCGCCGGTAATGAGGATGTTCATAATGTTTTTCTATTGATAATAAATTGCTTTCAATATACAAAAATGTCTTGTAAAATGAATATTTTTATTCGTTGTTTTTCAAAAAAATATTATGTATTATTTTGAGTCTAAATAATTATTTTTATTAACAATTTTTAAGGAGCTTGTTGTATGAAAAATTTCATTATTGGTGCATTAGCACTATCGTTATTCTTCAGTGTTTCCACTTTCGCAAAATCATTCTCTCAAGAAAAAGAAACCACCGTAAAAGAAGAATGCAAGGATTGTAAAGAAGGAAAAGAATGCAAAAATTGCAATGAGGGAAAAGGATGTAAAGATTGCAAAGGATGCAAAGATTGTAAAGAAGGTAAAGAATGTAAAAATTGCAAAGAAGGTAAAGAATGCAAAGATTGTAAACATGGAAAACATGACATGAAAAAACACAAACATGGAAAAAAAGAATCCAAAAAAATGGAATCTGAAAAAAAAGAATCTGAAACAAAATAATTCTATTGTGTTATAAATAAAGAAAGACTACAAAAGTTGTAATTTTTGTAGTCTTTTTTATTTATAATTGTATTTATTTTACGATATTGATAAATAAGTAGAGATGGGATTGCTTCGGTCGCTTCGCGCCCTCGCAATGACACTGTCAGCAATACCTATTTTACTTCCACAAAAATACCATAGCAATTATTGCAAACACATTAATAAGAATGATAAGTAAAAAAACTGGTGAAACTGGTTTTTCCCCACCTAATTTTTTCTTATAGATTGTGGCAACTATAATTAATTCTATAAGTAATAAAATTTTTATTCCAATTTTCATGTGATTGAGATGTGCACCTTCTTGCATTCTCATAAAAAAATATATCATACCAATTAAAAATTGTGAATGTGTAAATGCAAGAAAATATTTTGCAATTTTCTTCTTTACTTCTATTTCTGCTCCTTTTTTCAAAAACATCAACGCACTGGTTATAACAATCCCCAGCATAATTCCATAATGCAAATAATACATAATTTGTGGAAGCATAATTTTTCCTTCTCGTAAAAAAGTTTAGTATATTGAACAATCTACTAATTTTCATTTTCTTTTCCAATGTCCGAAATTGCATCGTTACAAAAAAAACATTCATATATTGTTGCTGGTATTCTTCTCCTCTTTTTATTGCTCTATTTTGTGTTGGGATTTTCCAACATTATTTCCACTGAAAAAATACATCAATTCCGTAACAATCCGTGGACACCGGTTATCATTATTCTTTCTATGACTATTGCTTGGGTGTACGCATTACCGGGTTCGATATTTTTTTTTGTTGTTCTTCCACTCTACCCACCAATTTCTGCTGTCATTATTATTGTTTCTGGAAGTATTCTTGGAAGTGCTGCCGGCTACATTACAGCACGATACATTGGTTCTCCGTGGAGTGAAAAATTTCGTTCACACAAAATTACAAAATTTTTAACTAAACATTCTTCTTTTTCTACGTTACTTGCACTTCGTGTAGCACCAAGTTCTCCACATGGATTTATTAATTATGGTGCTGGGTTAGCACGTATTCCATTTTTGCGATTCATTATTTCAACGGCTCTCGGTTTAGGAATTAAAGCATGGATTTATGCGTACACTTTTGCTAATACTCTTGGAGCAAAATCTTTAGAAGATGCAATTTCATGGAAAACTTCTGTTCTTTTTTTAAGTATTATGGCTTTAGGATTTTTTGGACATTGGTTTCAACAGCGTTGGGAAAAACGAGGGGAATTATGAAAAGATATTTTCAGAATATAAAATCAATGTCATTCCCACATGTCCCGCTGGTACGGGATGCCGTACACGGCATTTTTAGTGGGAATCCACACAAAATAATTCAAAAAAAAATATGGATTCCCGCTTTCGCGGGAATGACAAAACTCTTTTGTCTTTTTTCTTTATTAATACTATTCTTTTCTCAACCCACATTTTCACAAAGAACAGAATACAATACTGATTTTAAACTCGCATTAAATTTATTTAATGATAAATTATATGACCTTGCTTTAGAACAATTCAAAGATTTTGTTGTTAAATATCCTGGAAGCCAGCAAACTGTAGATGCGAGATATTATATTGCACTCACCCAAAAAGAATTACAAAAAAATGATGATGCACGAATTGCATTTCAAAATTTTGCACTTACCTACCCAGAACATGCAAAAGCACCGGAAGCGTGGTGGAATGTTGGAGAAATTTTTTTTGAACAAAAAAATTATGCGGAAGCCGCATCGGCTTTTGAACGCATTAAAATATTTCATCCAAAAAATCCACTGGCAGCAAAAGCACTATTACAAGCAAGTATAAATTTTGAAAAAGCAAATGATAAAGAAAATGCAAAGAAAACACTTAAATCATTATTTGCAGAATATCCTGCGTATGAAAATGTTCCTCATGCACATTTACGGTTAGGAACATTATATCTCCAAGAAGAAAAATTTGATTTAGCAAAGAATGAATTTCTTGCAGCAAAAGAACAAGGAAAAAATTCAGAAATAGAAACACAGTCTCTTTTACAATTAGGAATTCTTTCAGAACGATTTGGAAAATTATTTGAAGCAGAACAATATTATCGTTCTATTATTAATAATAAAAAAACATCTTCATCACTAAAAAGAGAAACACAATTACAATTAAGTCAATTATTACTTTCCGTTGGCAATGATAATGATGCAGAAAAATTATTGAATGATGTTATTATAGATTCCTCTAAACTTTCTGTTCAAATTCAGCAAAGAGTTTTTTTTGAATTAGGAAATCTTGCATTCAAAAAACAAGAATTGAAAAAAAGTATTTCATTTTTTGAAAAAAGTTTGAATAATCCGATAGATACCACACTTTATATTAAAACATTATTACATTCTGCAGAGACATATTTTCTTCTACAAAAAAAAGAGCAAGCGGTAAATATTTACCAAATACTTGCTTCCCTTCCACAAAATTTTCCTAATAAAGAAAAGGGATTATTACTTGCGGCAGAATTATCTATTCCAGAAAAATCTGTTACCTATTATTCGCAATATCTTTTACTCTATCCAAACAGTAAAGAATATCCTGTTGTGTTGTGGAAATTAGCAAAACTGTATGAACAAATTCAAAATCCGCAAAAAGCAAAAGAATTATATCAAGAATTTCTGACAAAATATTCGCACCATAAAAATATTGATGATGTACTTTTTGGATTTGCATTTTCTAATGAAACCACAAAAAATTTTATTGATGCAAATCATTATTATGATGAAATCCTTACAAAATTTTCCTCAAGCGAATATTATGATAAAGCACAAGCACAGAAAAAAAATCTTCGTGCAACTTCTTCTACAAAAGAAACAAGTATAGAACAACTTGCTTCGTTACTTGGTGATATTATTTTGGAAAAACCAAAAGATGAATTAGCAATGCGATTGGGAGATTTATATGCAGATGTTTTTCATGATAATGAAAAAGCATTATTGCAATACGAAAAAGTAGAAAGTGTAACAACAAATGAAATTCTTAAAGAAGAAGCAGCATATAAAAAAACACACTTACAAAAAAATGCTTCTACGTTTAATGAATCATTACAAAATTTTCTTCAACAATATCCCAATGGAAAGTTTTCTGAACAAGTACGATATGACATTGTGCAAACTTTCCTTTCAACACAAAATAGTACAAAACAAATTCAAACAGCAAAAAAATTTTTAGAAGAAAATCCAAACACATCATTTACACCAAATGTTCAATATCAATTAGCAATGATATTAGAACAACAAGGAAATTTTGCAGAAGCAATTCAATATTATACATCACTTCCAACACAACACTCTTTATATAATGATGCACAAGCACGATTGGGCTTACTGCTTGCACGACAAAATGATACTTCCGCACAAACTGTTTTGCAGAATTATCTCAAACAAAATTCTAATGGAAAATTTTCTGCAAAAATATTATTTGCTTTAGGAAAATTCTATTTAGAAAAAAATAATCTTGAAATTGCACGAGCCACTTTTGAACAACTTCGTACACAATATTTTTATACAGATGAAGCAGAACAATCCCTTCCTTATCTCATCACTATTGAAGGAAAAAATAAAAATTACAATAACGCAATAGTATTGTACGAACAAGAATTGCAACAAAAACAATTATGGTCCCCACAACCAATCCGTGAAAGCGTACCATTGTATTATTCTCTCGCTTCGTTATACGAAAATATTCATGATACTCTAAATGCTAAAAAATATTATAGAGAGTATCTAAACTATTCAACTGATAAAGAAAAAATTGCAGATGCCTATTTTCAATTAGGAATTTTTGAACATCCTCCTGAATCTGCAATTCGATATATAGAAAAATCTGTTGAATATAATCGTAATGAAAAAAATACACTTGTACTCTCTTCGTTGTATTTTTCCAACGAAAAATTTAATGATGCAGTAGAAGAATATTCTAAACTTCTTTCACTTACTAAAAGTGATTCGTTAATAATGATGTCGAAAAAAAATATCATTATTGCACTTTTTCGTGTAGAAAATCTTAAAGAAGCAGAAGAAAAAATTGCAGAGTTTAAGAAAAAATATGAAGATGAAACTACATCTTTAGCAGAATTTGATTTTGAAAAAGCAATGTATTTTTTTAAGAAACAACAATATCAAAATGCGTTTTCTCTTCTTCGCACATTTTCCAAACGTTACAAAGAAACACCATTTGTAGAACAAAGTTATTTTTGGCTGGGGAAAATTTATGAAACTGAAAATAAACTTGATAGTGCGTTGGTCATGTATCAAACACTTCAAAAAAATTACCCACAAACACTATTATTACCAAAATTATATTTAGCGTTTGGAAATATTTATTTTGCAAAAGAAAATTATGATGAAGCAGTAAAATACTATCGTCTCATTGTTGATAAACCAAATTTTACTTCGGAAGTTTTGCCCTTTGCAATGAGCAATCTTATTCAAGCATACAATCAAGTCAATCTTTATGATGGTGCGTTGGAACTCACTCGTACTTTTATAGAACGCTTTCCTAATGATGAAACTATTCCTGAAAAAAAAATCGGACTCGGAATTTTGTATCAAAAATTATCATACTATGACCAAGCGATTGCACAATTACAGAGTTTGTTGGAAACCACAAATCCAAATTTGGAAGCAGAAATACGATATTATTTAGGTGAAACGTATTTCTACAAAGGTGAATTTCAGCAAGCAGTGTTAGAATTTTTGAAAGTACCTTATCTCATCACACAAAAAACAAAATTGGATTGGACCCCGAATGCGTATTATATGGCAGGACAATCGTACGAAAAATTAGGGAAATACGAACAAGCACTTAATATGTATCAACAAATAATTGCTAAACCGGGAATTGACCCCACATTTAAAAGTGCCGCAGAAAAAGAAATTAACCGTGTAAAAAATGCGGTTTCAACAAAATAAAATATTTTTTATAGGACGGTTTTGCAACCGTCCCTACAATATATAATTCTTTCGTAGGAATGGATGAAAATCCATTCCTTTAAAATAAAATATGTTAGAACTCGAAGCCGAAAAACTTTCTGAATATATTTTTCATCGTACTATTAACGATAAAAATTCTGTTTCACTACAAACAATTCTCTCAGCAGAAATTCCTACGAATGTAAAAACATTTTTAAAAGCCGAAGTAGAATTTTGGAGATTTCAAGAGCGAATTAGAGAACAAGAGCAATCTCGATTTCATTACAATACGTACGAAACGGAAATTTTGCAGCAACAACTTGATGAGGTGTTGATAAAAAATTTTCTTTTTTCAAAACCAAATTTTGATGTAGTGGTAGAAAAATGCGTCCCGTTTCTTTTCAATTACTTATGCAGACCGATTTGGACTTTAACGAGTTTTTTGTGTGAACATAGTACTATTATTTCACGAGAAGAGTTACAGCAAAAAATCCGTTATTGTTATGATTACAAATATTTTGGAGAAATTCTTCTCAAGTTCATGTTCACAAAAAATAAAACTGAATTACAAAAAGAAGAAATCGCCATTATTCTCCATAAAATAGAATACGAAATAACAAAGGAATACTCTGCTCACAAACTTGCAGAAACGACAAAGCCATTATTTGATTGTGTTAAATTTATTCGTTCACATTATAATCTTCCAATGCAAGAAAGTATTCCAACACGTGCATTGATGTATTTTTTTGATGATAGAGAGATGAAAAATATTGTTCAACAACTCACTAATCATCGTGCAACACCACAAGGAAAAGAAATTACTTTTTCAACATTGTTAGAAATTGTAGAAAAATCGTTTGAAAAAAAATCATCAACTATTATAATGGAAGAAAAAGAATTTTACCACAAAGAAATTTCTTTTGAACAAGAACCATTTGAAAAAATAGAAAAAACATCAGTAAAATTTTCTCTACACAATAATTCTTCTTTAGAAAGTAGTTTTTCTGAAAAAGATAAAAATGCCATTATTAAAAATGTTTTTAGAAAAGATGACGAATTATATCAAACACTCATTCGTGAAATTACTGCAGTTCAAACTTGGAAAGATGCTTCCCTTACTCTTGACCATTTTTTTACAATGAATAATATAGACCCTTTTACAAAAGAGGCAATTCTTTTCATCAACATTCTTCAAGCGTGGTTTGTGCAAAGAATGTAATTTTTTGATTGTCATTCCCGCACGTTTTTAGCGGGAATCCATACAACTTTCAATAACATAGATTCCTGCTTTCGCCCCGATAAATCGGGACAGGCAGGAATGACATTTATTAGGTAGAATTATGTTTATAGACTCAGCAAAAATTTACGTGCGTTCCGGAAAAGGCGGTAACGGCATTATTCACTGGCGAAGAGAAAAATTTGTGCCAAAAGGTGGACCTGATGGTGGCAATGGCGGAAAAGGCGGTGATATTATTTTTCGTGCAGATATACAACTTAATACACTTTTAGATTTTCGATACAAAAAAAAATGTATTGCAAATGATGGTAACCTTGGAGAAGGTTCTAATAAAGAAGGACGTTCTGCAGAATCTCTTATCATAAAAGTTCCCTGCGGAACAATAATTAAAAATACAGAAACCGGAGAAATTCTTGCAGACCTCACCAATGATAAAGAAGAAATTATCATTGCAAAAGGTGGAAAAGGTGGAAAAGGAAATTCTGAGTTTGCCACGTCAACCAATCAAGCACCACGAATTTGCACTCCCGGAGAACCCGGACAAGAATTTCATTTAGAATTAGAATTAAAATTATTGGCTGATGTTGCTTTAGTTGGATTTCCTAACGCAGGAAAATCTACACTCATTTCAAAAATTTCTGCAGCAAAACCAAAAATTGCAGATTACCCTTTCACCACATTAGTTCCCAATTTAGGAATGGTGTATTACGCAGAAGAAAAAAGTTTTGTTGTTGCAGATATTCCGGGATTGATTGAAGGTGCTCACGAAGGAAAAGGTCTCGGAATACAATTTCTCAAACACATAGAACGAACATCCGTATTATTATATTTGATAGATTGTACCAGCGAAACCATTCTTGAAGATTTTGCAACTCTTACCAAAGAATTAAAGGAATTCAATAAGGATTTACCAAAAAGACCAACGGTTATTGCTTTAACAAAATTAGATATTGCTGATGAAGAATTGCAAAAAAAATTGAAATCCATAAAATTTAAAAAAGGAATTCCTATTCATTATATTTCCGCAGTAACCGGAGAAGGTATTGAAGAACTTGTAAAAGAATTGTGGAAAAAATTGGGAAGAAAATAACTTGCAGTTACCGTCATTCCCACATGTTTTTAGCGGGAATCTATTTTTCTGGATGCCCGATAATCCCGCTAAAGCGGGACGGGCATGACAAAGAATCGCATCTTTTATATCTTTATGCACATTATATTTTTACTTTTCCTCTTCTTTTTATCAACAATCGCCAAAGATAAAGAAACAAAAAAATTTACTGTTGAACACTTCCCCATCGGAACACAATCTGCACCACAAAATTCTGAAATAACACTTACACTCATACAACGCTTTCAACAATATAACTGGTCATCAAAAAATTCCAATAATAAAAATGACAAGTTGGATAAAAACATCCAATCACCAAAATCCGCAAAATTTTCTTTAGATGGAAAAAAACTTTACATCCAATCATTAGAAAGAAAAGAAACACCAGTATATTCTACCGAAACATTTGAAAAACTAAACGTAATAAAACACAAATTTACTGAAAAAGATAGTTCACTCTTTCAAAACCAAATAACAGTTTTTGATTACGATTATAAATATCGAACATCAAAATTTAATATTTTCAAAGGAAGTCCCGTAGAATGCTGTCTCAGTCACAATGGAAAATATTTATGGGTAACATATTACAAACGAAATTACGATAAGAACGCCGTCAATCCATCAGCAGTTGCTATTATTGATACACAAACTGATAGCATTGTACGAGTGATGCCAACAGGTCCACTTCCAAAAATGATTGCATGCTCACCAGATAATAAATGGATTGCTATTACCCATTGGGGCGATAATACTATTGGATTAATTAATATTAATAGTGATAATGTAAATAACTTTCAATATACAAAACATATTGTTGTTGATTATCAACTCAAACTTAATTTTTCTCCAGAAGAAAAAATTGATAGAGATTCTGCTTGCGGATTATGTCTTCGTGGAACAGTCTTTACACCAGACAGCAAATACTTACTTGTTGGAAGAATGGGCGGCGGTGGAATTTCTGTTTATGATATGATAAATCAACAATTTCTTGGAACTGTTTTTGGAATGCTCAACAACATTCGTCATTTAGTCATACAAAATAATGAATTGTATATCAGCAGTAATGGTGGTGGAACAGTGCAAAAAACAAATTTGCAAAATTTTCTACAATCTGTTCTTACATCAAAGAAAAAAATAATAAGTTATTCAGATTGGAAATCTGCTAAAGTTGGTTATGGAGTGAGAACTATTGAGGTAACAAAATCCGGAAAATATATTTTTGCCTGCGTGAATGGAGAAAACAAAATTTCCATCATTCGTTCTTCTGATATGAAAGTGATTGCAGAAATTGGTGCAGATTCTTTTCCCGTTGGTATGGCTCTCTCCCCTGACGAATCTTTGCTCACTGTAACCTCTCAAGGAAAACCAGAAGTTGGCGGCGGAAATAGTGTAATGATTTACAAAATAGAATATCAAAAATAATTTGATAAGATTTACAAAAATCTTTATACTTACTTACAAAATATTTATAAGGAGTTTTCATGAAAAACATTTACACCCTTCTCTTTGTCCTCATAATTTTTTCTGTGAGTATTTCTCAAACGTTCAAACCATTACCTTCACTTAATAATCAACCAAATACCAATTATGGTATCATTCCAACCTTTGTAGTAAGCCCAGATGGTAATATCTATGCTTCTGAAACATTAAACCATGAACTTTTTTATTTCAATAAATTACAAAATACATGGAATAAAATTACCACCCCTTTTCAAGAAGACATTGCAGGAATGAAATTACTCTATAATGGTTTATTATTACTGGGTGTTAAAGGATATCAAAATGGCGTTTATCTCTACACCCCCAACTCTCAAACATCATGGCAAAAATTAGTTGATGGTATAACCGATAGTATTTTCAGTTATCAAACATTTCTTGCTACAGGATATACCTCACTCATTGGTGGGAGTGGCGGGAAAACTTCCACTCCAAATAAAGGAGCCGTGATTTACTCTAACAGTGGTTACTTTACTCCTTCCTCTACTTGGAATGATGGAAGCACGGGGATGAATGCACCTATTGGCAATATTGTTTCTTTCACCCAACAACCTGATGGAGATGTTTTTGCTGGAAGTCAATATTACGGAATTTATCGTTCTAAAGATTATGGAAAGACATGGCAACAAATGGATACAAAATATCTTACCACTACTCAACCCAGCGTTAATGAATTAGGGACTATCGTTAGCAATAAGGATGGGATTTTATTTGCTACATCCTACAGCAATGGAGTTTATCGCTCCACTGATGATGGTGCAACTTGGCAGCAAATTAATAATGGACTTTCAGATAATGGTGTATATGCAAAACCATTACTTATTAATGAAGAAGGAATTTTGTTTCTTGGAAGAGGAGGAGAAAGCACATCCTACGGATTGTATCGCTCTACCAATAATGGTGATTCATGGGAATCTATTAACACAGGTTTAACAAACTTAAACATTAATTCTCTTACTTTAGATAAAAATGGATATCTTTATGTTGGAACACGTGGTGCTGGAATATTTAAAAGTGAACAATCCACATTAAATCTATCTGCAAAAGTATTTGAACCATTACCCAAAGTAGATGTATTTAGAGATGCTATGTTTGGTGGAAGAGCAACAATTATGCTTATGCCAAATGATGATATCATTGCTTCTTTTATCGGAAGACATGAAATGTATCATCTTCAAAAAAATGCAACAAGTTGGACAAAGTTACCTTTACCAAAGACCAGTAATTATTTTGCTCTCGGAAAAGATAAAAATAATTTTCTTTTAGCAGCAGGAGAAATGTATGAAGGAATCTATCGTTCTTCTTCAAATACAGATTATACTCAATTATGGGCACAAACATATAATGGAGTAACTGACAGTGTGTTAGATATCAATACTATTTTTCTCACATCACAAGGCACACTCCTTGCAGGTGCATGGGATGGACATGAATCCAATACTAATTGTCCAGCAATTTTTCGCTCAACAGATAATGGGATGACTTGGCAGCCAACAAATATTACCGTTTCATCATTTAGTGATATTGTAACCTTCACTCAAACACCAAATGGAGATATTTTTGCTGGAAGTTATTATCATGGAATTTATCACTCTTCCGATGATGGTGTAAATTGGTTACAAGTTGATAAAAAAATGATTGATAGTAATAAAGCCAGTTTATGGTCATTAAATTCTATTATCAGTAATCCTCAAGGGACTCTTTTTGCTACTTGTGATTATGGAATTGGGCGTTCCACTGATGGAGGAAAAAATTGGGAAATAAAAAATAGTGGAATTACAAAAGGCGGTTCACCGTTACCAATAATTATTAATTCTCAAGGAGATATTTTTGTAGGAATGAATTCTAGTGATGGAGGTGTCTATCGTTCTAAAAACAATGGAGAAAATTGGGAATTGTTAAATACTACTAATGAATTTTTATATGCTCGTTCATTAGCATTAGATTCTCAAGAATATCTTTATGTAGGAACAGGTAATCAAGGAGTAATGAAAAGTAAAGTTTCTACTCTTTCCTTTCCAACAACAAAAAATGATAATAGTAATATTCCAAAAACATTTTTTTTGGGACAAAATTATCCTAATCCCTTTAATCCAACCACTACCATTAATTATCAATTACCAACAAATAATTATGTAACATTAAAAGTCTATGATATCTTAGGAAAAGAAGTTACTACATTAGTAAATAAAGAAATGAACGCAGGAAATCACAATGTAAAATTTGATGCAGCAAAATTATCCGGTGGAATATATTTTTATCGCTTAACGGCGGGAAGTTTTAGTGAAACTAAAAAATTGGTGATTATAAAATAATTTTTTCTTACGAGTACAATAAAAAAGCCAGATATACTTATTTATATCTGGCTTTTTACATTTATATACTTTTTATTTACTGAAAAAACTCTACAATCAATTTATATCCCATCACAGTCGTAATAATCAATAAAATAATTCCAAAAAAACGAGTAATTTTTTCAATTTGTTTTACATCTAACTTCATTTTTTGTTTTTCTACAAGTTCTAGAAGAACAAAAAACCATATCACTACTCCTAAACCAGTACCTAAAGAAAAAAATAAATTATCATACAACGTTTGTTGAATAATATTATATCCATGCAAAATACCAGCAACAGTAAGCCAATACGCAATAAGTGCCAAATTAGAAAAACACAATGCAGCACCTAAAATAAAATATCTCTTAAAACCCGGAGCATCTTCATCTTTTTTCAATTTTGCTTCTGGAATTTTAAAAAATGTAATTTTTATTCCAAAAAAAAGAAAAATACAAAAAGTTGCAATTTTAAAATATAATTCTATGTGAAGATTAGTAATAAGTTGGGAAATACCAAACAATGCCACGGCACAATAAATAAATTCCATAAAACCAGCACCAGCACCCAACATCATTCCCTGCCCTCTTTTATGTGCAAGACCTTTCAGCATCACGGCAACATTTACCGGTCCAGTAGGAATCGCAGAAAAAAAACCGATAAGAAGACCAATAACAAATGCAAGCATGAGTTTTTACATTTAATTTATTCTGCAACCCTGCCAGAGTTTAAAACTCTGGCAGGGTTTGTAATTTATATTATTATTTCTTCCACATCCCCACGCACAAAATTTTCTTGAAACAACAAAAGTTTTTCTATAATTGGAGCAACTTCATAAAACTGCATTAATTCCGTACGAAGTTTTGAAACATTCGGAACACTTTTCAAATATCCAGAATAATGTTTTCTCATTTCAATCACACCACGTCGTTCACCTTTATATTCTGCAGAAAGTGTAAGATGGTCAATACACAATGCAATTTTTTCTTCTAATGATTTTTGTGGAAGAATTTCTCCGGTTTGCAAATACTGTTTTGCTTCAGAAAAAATCCACGGATTATCAATTGCTGCTCTGCCAATCATTACACCATCACATCCGGTCTCTTCAAAAATATTTTTTATTTGTTCCGGTTCTTTTATACTTCCATTAATAAAAATTGGAATTTGTACGGCTTGCTTTACTTTGGGAATCCATGAATAATCAGGAATTCCTGTATGACCTTGCGAACGTGTACGGCAATGAATAGTTAATGCCTTTACACCAATATCTTCTAACATTTTTGCAACTTCAACAATACGAATAGATTTTTCATCCCAGCCCAAACGCGTTTTCACAGTAACTGGTTTTTGTGTTGCTTTGATAACAGAAGAAACGATGCGTTCCATTCGTGGTAAATCTTTTAACAAACCAGCACCAGCACCACGCCCAGCAACATTTTTTACCCAACATCCGCAATTAATATCAATAATATCCGGATTTAAACTATCGGCAATACGTGCTGCACCTTCCATGGATGTTTCTTCACCACCATAAATTTGTATTCCAAATGGACGTTCTTCTTCTAAAAAAAACATTTTGCGTTTTGTTTTTTCGGATTCTCGAATTAGTCCTTCTGAATTAACAAATTCCGTGTACATAATATCTGCACCTAATCGTTTGCAAATTAAACGGAATGAAATATCCGTTACATCTTCCATTGGTGCAAGAATAAGTGGTTTATCAATATTAATAGTTCCGATTTTCATTTACACACAGTATAAAATTTTCATATTTTACTTACACACTTCAGAAAAAACTCTCACAAAGTTTCCACCGAGAATTTTTGCAATATCTTTATCACTATAGCCGCGTTTTTGTAATTCACGAGTAATTTTTGGATAACATGTTACATCATCCATTTCTTGTGGTACGGATTCTACCCCATCAAAGTCAGAACCAAGACCGACACAATCTGCACCAACAAGTTTAGCAACATAATCAATGTGGTCAATCAAAACAGAAAGCGGCGGACGTGCTGTTTCATATTCTTTTATAAGAAGAGAATCAATAACATCATCAGCATCATCTTCATTTTTATATTGCTGTTTTATTGAATCTACCAATGCTTGATGATTTTTACGAATTGTAGAAATTTTATTATTGTAATTTGTATCAATAAATGCAGAATAAAAATTGATAAAAACCACTCCGCCCTTTTTTGCAATCGCTTTTATTTGTTCATCTTTTAAATTGCGGCGATGTGGTGCAAGTTTATACACTGCTGAATGTGAAGCAATTACTGGTTTTGTCGATGTATTAATTACATCATAAAAAGTTTGCTCTCCCACGTGAGAAACATCTACCATTACACCAAGTTCATTCATTTTGCGAACAATTTTTTTCCCAAATTCCGTTAATCCTTTATGAGATAAATCTTTTTTCAATTCTTCATCTTTCGCTGATGTTGCCCATGATGTGCTGTTATTCCATGTTAACGTTAAGTATCGCATTCCTCTTTTATAAAGATTTTCTAAATATTCCATTTTATCTTCGAGCATGTGCCCACCTTCAACACCAATAATTGCAGCAAGTTTTTTCTCTTTTAATACTTTTTGTAATTCTTTAGGATTTTTTACGAGTGCTATTTTTTTAGGATTTCGTTTAATAATATTTTCCAAAGTATCTATCATAGTATTGGCGCGTTTATAAGCAGTTCCATTTCCATATTTTTCGTCACTCCAAACAGAAAATACTTGAATATCCACTCCACCTTCTTTTAAACGAACTAAATCTGTGTGCCCTTTTGTAAGACGAGAAGAAATATCTCCACGTCCTTTTAAAATTTCGGTGAGAATATCATTGTGTGTATCAGCAACAATGGATTTGAAATGAAGGGTTTTGTAATCTGTTTGAGAATACAATAGTGAAATACTGCAAAAGGTAAAGAGTAAAAAGGATTTTTTCATAATAGTTTTATAAGATTTTTCTCTTTTCAATATATTTAATTTAGTGAAAAATAAAAAACTCAAAAACCCGAAACCTTGGGAACTAAAAACCCTACCAGAATTTGAACTCTGGCAGGGTTGCGGAAACGGTATGCTTCGAATAATCTTAAAGACAGATTTTACAATTCAATCACACTACCATTTTTTTGTTTGCTTCGCTTTTCTGATTGCTGAAGAAGAGAATCAATATCTATACGTTTTTCATTTTCAATATTTTGTTCTCTCATTCTTTGCTGTTTTGAAAAATTTCTTTGAGAATTTTTTGGTGTTCTCATATAAAAACGAACTCGCGGAGAGTTTGATGATTGTTCAAACATTTCAACATTAAATTCTCCATGAGGTACTGATTGAAGAAATTTTGCTACTTCATCATTAGTATTGATTTCAAAAGCAAATGAAGAATCCTGTAATATTTCAATTTTCCGAGAAACTATTCTTTGCTTTTCTCTCATTTGAGATTTTGGAATTACTGTCTGTGCAATCACCATATCAATCATATTGGGAATTTCATTTTCGATATGAATACTAATTCCACCACCATCAGCATTGGCAATGCGAACATTTTTTTCTGCAAAAGAATAATTTTTTATTTCTCGTCGTTGAAATTCACGCATTACCTTTTGTGCTTTCATCCATCCATTGTGATGTTTTCGTTCCATCATAATATCAAAATTCATTTCCGGCAATTCTGCAATATTTACACTATCTGAAGTAATAACCACAAATTTATTTTTGTGATTTTTCAAATTTTGTGCAAAAACTTTTTTTGTTCGTTGTAATGGAATATTTTCTTCAATACGATATGGTGCATTACATTGCTGTAATAATTTTTGAAATCGTGTGCGTTGCATATCCGTTAATTGAGATGCAACATTCACCAACATTACTTGATTGAGTTTTCCGATTTCTGCATTCACTGCAATTGCATCATTTTCACCAACCAATACGGATGTTTGAATTTTTTGTTTTCCTTCATCCAAAATAGAATCTATCACAATTTTTTGTTGTGGTGTAAAAGCAAGTGTTGCATAAAAATCTTTTACAGAAACAGATTTTTTTTGTGATGGGGAATTTTTTACCAATTCTACTTTTGCACCAGTAGCATTATCATTATGAACTTGTAATGTTGTTGTTTTGGTAGAATCTATTGGCAAACTTCCGAATAGCATAAATTCCAACACTTTTTCTTTTGTAATATCAGAAAATAATGGAATGATGCTTCCTTTCATAAAAGAGTTTTGAAGATTTTCTACTTGTTCTTTTTTTGCATCAAAGAATTGAAGAAAAAGATTTTTTTCTCCAATAAACGATACTCCAACAACCATCACCAATACTATAGTCATTGTTGAAAACGCAATGACTGGTTGACGTAAAAAAATAAATTGTTTTTTTGTAAATTTTTCTTCAATCGCGTGAGAAAGTTTTGAATAAAACCATGGATTGGGTTCAACCAGTGAAGTTGAAGAAAGTTTTTGTTTGAGTGTACGTAATTGTTCTACTTCCCGTACTGCTTCAGGATGTTCTTGCAAATATGCTTCAACGGCATTTTTTTCATGTTCTTCTAATTCACCATCAACATATTGTGAAAGAAGATATGATAATTCATTCGGAGAAATATTTTTCATATCATTGCTCCTTTACTAATGGTTCTAAAAAATCTTTTAACATTACACGACCTCTAAAAAGACGAGATTTTACTGTTCCAATTTCGCATTCTAACATTTCCGCAATTTCTTCGTACGAAAATCCATCCATATCTTTAAGAACAATCGGCATGCGATAATTTTCCGGAATTTTTTGAAGTGCTTTCTGTAACATTTCTTTTGTAAAAATAGAATCATCTGGTGCAACACTCATTCTTCGCTGCACATCATTGTTGGGAATTTCTAATAATACTTGAAGTGAAAAATATTTTCGGATTTTCTTTTTGCGCATTTCATCTCTGCTTTTATTGATGGCAATGCGATACAACCATGTATAGAATGAGGATTCAAAACGAAATTTTGGAAGTGCTTCATACACTTTGATAAAAATTTCTTGTGCTATATCATCAATAAAATCCACATTATTAAAGATAGAATATAAGAGATTGCGGATTTTTTCTTGATAGCGTTCTACTAAAATCCGAAAAACCTTTTTTTCTCCCGCCTGAAACATAGTGATAAGAATATCATCACTTTTTTGACTATCGGGCAGATGTGCTTCTTGTAATGGAATTATTGAGGATTTGCTCATAAGTGTACTGTGTAAAAATAAATATTTGTCATTCCCACGTGCTTTTAGTGGGAATCCAGTAATAATTATGGATTCCTGCTTTCGCAGGAATGACACTTACATTGAACGTTTTCTTAGACGTGTTCCATCTCTATAATGTTCCAAAAAATCTTTTAAAAAAGCAAAAGCCCAAAATATTTTTGGGCTTTTATATAAATCGTTTCTACAAATATTACTCTCCTTCTTTTTCGCCTTCACCGCCAGCACCTTTAATTTCTTGCACTTCGCGGCGAATTTCTTGTGCTTTCTTTTTGAGTTCGTTCATGTGTTTACGAACTCTCGTTCCAGCGGCTTTGTTTCCTTTTTCGTAAAATTTTACAAAATCGGCTTCAAAGGTTTGTACGAGTTCTACGATTTCTGAATATCGGCTCATGGTATTGCTCCTTGATTGAGTTATTAAATAGATGGGTTATATAAATTTTGTGATTTTTTTATTTTTTGATACATTGGTTCTTACTTCTTTTATGTAGAATACCTTCTTTTATCCTTTACCTTATAATATTCTTTTTTCAAAAATGCTAAATTTTCTTCTCGTTTATCAAATAAACGACGCAATGTTCGTGGTTTGTTTTTTGCTAATGCGTACGATGTTACAATTGGCATGGCTACGGTAGAATCCATATACGCAACAACAGTATCTGGTAGTTGACTTGGGTCAATTTTTCCCCAACTTACTGCTTCAGAAGGTGTTGCTCCGGAAAGTCCACCTGTATCAGGACGTGCGTCGGTAATTTGAGCAAAATAATCATGTCCTTTTTCATCAATTCCTAAAACTTCTTGTATTTGTGGTTCTGTTTGAAGTGCGAAATTTTTTGGTGAACCACCTCCAAAAATTAATACTGCACTTTTTCCACCAGAGCGTTTTGCTTTTAATACTATGGAGGCCGTTTCATTCACATCTGCTAAAACATCAAATGTGAGTTTATTTCCGGCAAGTTGCTGCTCTGCAACATTCATTCCAATAGAACTATCTCCTGGAGATGATGTATAGACAGGAACTCCGCATTGATATGCTGCTGCAAGTAGGCTTTGGTGAGAAATTTTTAATGCTTTTTCTCGTTCGTACACGTATTTTCCTACTTTATAATGAAATTCTGCCGTGCTCATTGGTTTTTGAAATTCTGGCTGCATTATCACTTTGCGATAAAATGCATCTGTGGAAAGCAATACATCATAATCAAATAACACATCGTAAATGCGGATGACTTCTTCTTTTCGCAAAATTCTATCATCAACAAATGGCGAGCCTTGATGGAGTGTTCTTCCTATTGCAAAATGTGTATCGTGGTAAAGATTTGCTCCTGTGCTGACAATCCAATCAATAAAGCCGGCTTTCATTAGTGGAACTATGCACGAACCGCCAAGGCCGGCAGGAGTTAATGCACCAGTAAATGTTGCACACACAACAACATCTTTTTTGAGCATTTTTTCTGTATAGAGTTGGCAAAGTTCTCGCAACCTACCAGAATTATATGCTTGAAAATAAGAATCCACCAAATCCGTAACTTTTATATTTTTTGGAATTGGTTTTGGAATAATTTTTTTCCCTTTTAAAAATTTAGATTTTGCAGACATTATAGAATAACTTTCTTTAGATGTTGTTGATAATATGTTGATTACTATTGCTTTCTTAAAATACTGCATTTTTGATGAAAAAACAAGAAAAAATCAATCTGCAATGAAAAATTATCAATGAGAATTCAAAGATTACAAAAGTTTTAAAAACTTTTGTAATCTCTAAAAAAACAAAAAGGACGGTTTTTCATCCCGCGTAAGTCCCGCCTTGGCAAGATAAAGCGGGACAAGTCCGTCCCCTATTTTGTTTGGACTAAAATCCTATTTTTCTTTTTGTATATTTTTCCACGACCTAAAGGTATATTTCAATTCCCACATTCTAATTTTTACTTCTTAATTCTACCTTCTTACTTTTTTGACACACCCCTAAATCCCCTCTCGCTTCCGCAAAGTCCATCGCATTAGAAGGGACTTTTTTATCTCTAAAAACACAAAGGGATTCCGTTACAACGAAATCCCTACAGTGTACATCATGATAATCTTGTAATCTTGAAAATCATGGTCTATTTCAGCAACATCATCTTTTTCACTTCAGTAAATTTTCCGGCAGTTAATTTGTAAAAATATATTCCACTGGAAAGTGAACTTCCATCAAATTTTGCTTGGTACACTCCGGTTGCTTTTTGCTCATTGACTAATGTGGCTACTTCTTCTCCTAATACATTATATACTTTCAATGTTACCAATGTATTGGTTGGAATTTGATAGTCAATTGTTGTGGTTGGATTAAATGGATTTGGAAAATTTTGTGATACTTGTACGCTTGTTGGTAGAAAATTCATTTCTACGTTTTCACTATACTTTATTTTTCCATCTCTATCGATTTGTTTTAATCGATACATATTTTTTCCAGCAACAATATTTTTATCTATAAATGTATAGATATTTTTTTCATTACTGTTGCCTTTGCCTGCAACAAAACCAATTTTTTTCCATTCTGATTTCTGATTCGCCGAAGATTTTTGTATCTCAAATCCTTCATTATTTATTTCACTTATGGTTTCCCAATTTAAGAGTACAGTACCATTTTGTGATATGGCTGTGAAGGATTGTAATTCTACTGGAAGTACTGCATTATTGGTATCTCCTCCTATTGCAAAATCAGAAAAACTGGTTAAGCCCTTTACAGTGATATAAGGATTATGGTATTCTACTGTTACTCCATTAAGTGTAGATACATCTTCCCATGCACTTTGGTTATCATTACGTTTTAACACTTTTAATACATCAAAACTATCTATTTTGCTAATACCACTTAAATCTACAGTTAGATTATAGGTGAAATTGGCAAGATTGGTTTGGGTGATTGTCCAATATTTATCGGGTGATATACTGACTATTCCTGTGGGAAGACTTCCTACTATGCTTGGATTAGTTGAGCTACTTGCTGCAATAGTTCCTGTTTGTGAACTGCCAGTAGTAAATTCTACTATTGCTCCCGTACTTCCTAAAAGATAATCTCCGGCAATATTCATAACTACGCTTGGATTAAATATATTATTTTTTGGCACTATTAAATTGGTGTGGGCATCCTTATCAACTGTTACACCATTTAATGGGTCTGCCCATACATACACTTTGGTAAGATTGGGATTTCCTGTTACATCAATATAAGTAAGGGTGTTATTTTGAAAAAGATTAAGTATAGATAATTGATTATTAAAACATTCTAAAGTTGTTAATGCTGAGGCTCCATTGATATCTAATTTCTTGAGTTGGTTATTACGACAATTTAAAGTTTGTAATGTGGTACTGACTATGGTTAAACTATCAAGTCCACTATTACCACAATACAATTCTGTCAATGCTGTTGCTCCACTGATATCTAATTTCTTTAATGTGGGAATATTACTACAATTCAATATTTTTAACGAATTACTCACTATGGTTAAACTATCTAATGCAGTAGAATTACAATACAAATCCGTCAATGCTGTTGCTCCACTGATATCTAATTTCTTTAATGTGGGAGAAGAACAATACAATATTTTTAACAAATCACTCACTATTGTTAAACTATCTAATACAGTATTACTACAATTCAACGTTGTTAATGCTGTTGCTCCATTGATATCTAATTTCTTTAATTGGGGATTAAAAGCACATTCCAATGTTTGTAAGGTAGTACTCACTATGGTTAAACTATCTATAAAATTATTAACACAATTTAAATCTTGTAATGAGGTAAATTGGTTTGCTCCTGTAAGGTTAGTAATATTTTTTCCTTCAAGATTTAATGTTGTTACATTAGTAATGTTTGGTACTATAACGGTATCAGCAAATTGGGTAATACCATAACTTGGGGAGTGTGTGGTAAGTGCAGTTCTAAAGTTGGCATCTGGTACCCATATTTTTGTTTGGGCAGTTACTATAGTTGCACCAAGTAAAAATAATACTGCCAGTGTGGTGAGTGTGTTTTTGAACATTGTTGTATCCTTTCTTTATATGTATGAAATAAAAATTATAGGTTATGAAAAATGATTTTATTATATAAATAATAAGAATTAAAATATGAATTGTCAATTATTATGTGAAATAATTATCAAAAATACAAAGAGTCCCTTTATAGTGGGACTCTTAATACCTTTAAATCCTAAAAATCATAGTTTTTACTTCACCAACATCATTTTTTTGATTTGAGAAAATTTTTGTGTTATGAGTTCGTAAAAATACATTCCGCTGGGAAGTTTACTTCCATCAAATTGTACCTCGTACACTCCTGCTGCTTTTTCTTCATTGACTAATGTTGCAATTTCTTCTCCCAATACATTATAGACTTTTATCATTACTAAAGCATTATGTGGTACTTCGTACTGTATTGTTGTTGTTGGGTTAAATGGATTGGGATAATTTTGCAAAATTGAAAATGTTTTTGGTGCTGCAACTTCTACTTCAATACTGTTAGAATATTCAAATTTTCCATCTTTATCTATTTGTTTTAAACGATAAAGATATTTTCCAGCAAATGTATTTTTATTAATAAATACATAGTTTTGTGGTGTATTGGTAGAGCCATTTCCTTCCACAAATCCAACTTTTTGCCATTCTTCTTTTTCTTTTTTTGTAACTTGAATTTCAAAACCAAAATTATTGATTTCTGTTGCTGTACTCCATTGTAATTCTGTTTTATTTTGCTTTGTTGTTGCAATAAATGATGTTAATTTTATTGGGTCATTAGCATCAAATACTACCTTTATGGTATCTGATGATGTTATATTTGTATAAGTAAAACTTTCCGTAGAATCAAGATTTTCTATACCACCTACAATAACACTGGAAAAATGGTAACCAGTATTGGGTGTATAAGTAAATGTTTGGCTGTTTCCATGATTTACTTGTACTGGTACATTTGGAATAATAGTCCCATTTGTTACTGTTGGTACAATTGTATATTTATTGATAGAAAAATATGCTGTTATTGTACGTGGAGATGTTACATTGGTAAATGTATAACTTGTCGTTGAATCCATATTTTTTACACCATCTACCACAATACTATCAAAGTGATAACCGACATTGGGTAAATATGTAAATGTTTGATTATTTCCATATGTAACCATGGTATTTCCATTGGGAGTAATTGTTCCGTTCACAGCTGATGAAGTGATAGAATATGTATTAGAAAAATGTGCTACTATTGTATGTGGAGATGTTACATTAGTAAATGTATAACTTGTTGTTGAATCTATATTTTTTACTCCATTTACCAAAACACTATCAAAATGATAGTTTGGATTTGGCAAATAGGTATATGTTTGAGTTCCTCCGTAAGAAATCGTTGTATTTCCATTCGGGGTAATTGTTCCATTAATAGAGGAAGACGTAATTCTAATTGATTTTTGGAAATTCATTTCTTCTCCTCGTACATATCCATTAGAATTATTTTTTGCTACTCTATAATAATATTTTCCTTGTGTTAATCCGGTAATAGAAGCAGAAACTGTGGTAAAAGAATCTCCTACCACGGTACTTGGTGTTGCAAAAATACTATCTGTATAAACACCTGATGTTGTTCCATAAATAAAACGAATGTTGGTTGTAAGGTTTTCAGAATGTGCTAAACCATGTATTGTAGCAGAAGTATCTGTGATATTTGTTGCTGCAAGTGTTTGCAGTGAAAAAATATTTTTATATATCGAAATAAATGCTGAATTTCCGTAACCGACTAACATATCCATTTTACCATCACCGGTAACATCTGCAGAAGTAATAAAAATATTTTCTGTTGAAGTATTAAAATCTAATTTTGTAGAAAATGCTCCTAAACCATTATTTTTTAACAATGAAATAGTATTAGAATTTACATTTGCAGTTAGTATATCTATATCTCCATCTCCATCCATATCTGTAGAAGCAATAGAACGTGGTCCACCCGTTCCTATTGAATAATCTGTTTTTGTAGAAAATGTTCCATTGTTATTTTTAAAGACTGAAATGGTACTTGTATTAATATTAACAGTTATCATATCCATATCTCCATCATTATCTACATCATTAGTAGTAATTGATGATGGAAAACTTCCTATCCAATAATCTACTTTTTGAGCAAATGTTTTATTTCCATTATTTTTTAATACAGAAATATTTTGAGAACTATAATTTGCTGTTATCATATCCATATCTCCATCTCCATCAACATCTGCTGAAGTAAGCGAATATGGACTTGTTCCTGTTGTATAATCTACTTTTGCAGAAAATATTCCATTACCATTATTTTCAAAAATAGAAATACTATTGGTGTTTGCATCACTATTTGCCGTTACAATATCCATATCTCCATCTCCCTCTATATCAACAGTAATGACTGAACGTGGCTGTAATCCTGTTGAATAATCTGTTTTCGCAGCAAATGTTCCATCTCCGTTATTTTTGAAAACTGAAATTGTATTGGAACCATAATTTGCTGTTACAATATCTATATTTCCATCTCCATCAAAATCAGAAGATGTTATGGAATATGGTGCATTTCCTGCTACATAATCTGTTTTTGCAGAAAATGTTTCATCTCCATTATTTTTTATTACAGAAATTGTATTGGAATTCAAATTTGCGCTTACAATATCCATATCTCCATCTTTATCAATATCAGAAGTAACAATAGAAAATGTACCACTTCCTGTTGTTATAGAAGCCGGTGATGTAAAAACATTTGATGCAATTTCTGTACGAATAATAAAATCCCAACTATATGGATTTACCATTGCTATGTTACTACTATTTTGTATTCCTGTAGTAAGAACTACTGTAATTTTTTCACCAGATTTAAAATCTACATTTGGATTAAAAGTGGCAGTAAATGTCCCATTATTATAGGTAATATTTCCAGTATGTATTCCCGTTTGAGAACCAATGACTTTAATAGTGGTATTGTTTAATGTTGCAGGATTAACATCTTTATTAAATGTAATTTGAATATTTGATGTTGGATTTACATTGATTGAGTTTGAAGAAGGAAATACTGTTGTTGGAATAAATGTTGTTGTTGTAAAATTTAATTCTCCTCCACGTACATATCCATTAGTATTATTTTTTGCTATTGTATAATAATATTTTGTCCCTTGAAGTAAATTTGTTGGTATTGCAGAAACTGTGGTAACAGAATCTCCAAAAATTGGACTGGGTGTTGCAAGAATACTATCTGTATAAACACCTGGTGTTGTTCCATAAAGGAAATGAATTGTTGTTGATAAATTTTCAGCATAGACAGAACCTTGTAATTTTGCTGAAGCATCTGTGATATTACTTGCTGGTAATATTTCTATTGCAAAAATGTTTTTATGAAGAGAAATAAATGATGAATTACTATACCCAACTAACATATCCATTTTACCATCACCACTAATATCCGCGGTGGTAACAAAAATATTTTCTGCAGGAGTATTAAAATCTAACTTATTAGAAAATCCACCAGTACCATCATTTTTTAAAACGGAAACTGTTTTAGAATTTACATTGGCTGTTAATAAATCCATATCGCCATCACCATCAACATCTGCAGAAGCAATTGAGCGAGGTCCACTTGTTGAATTTCCTGTTGGATAATCTGTTTTTGGAGAAAATGTTCCAACGCCATTATTTTTTAAAACTGAAATTGTTTTAGGGTTGATACTTAATGTCACAACATCCATATCACCATCATTATCTATATCAGCAGTTGTAAGTGAGGTAGGGAAATTTCCTGTTGAATAATCTACTTTTGCAGCAAATACTCCATTACCATTATTCTTTAAAATGGAAATGGTATGAGCAGCATAATTTGCTGTTACTATATCCATATCTCCATCTCCATCTATATCGGATGAAACAACAGCGTATGGCCTGCTACTAGTTGTATAATCTACTTTAGCAGCAAATGTCCCATTACCATTATTTTTTAAGACTGAAATACTATTGGCATTGGCATCACTATTTGCTGTTATGATATCTATATTTCCGTCTCCATCTATATCAACAGTAACTACTGAACGTGGTTGTGAACCAGTTGCATAATCTACTTTTGTGGCAAAAGTTCCATCTCCATTATTTTTTAAGATTGAAATTGTATGAGAATCATAATTTGCGGTTACTACATCCATATCTCCATCTTTGTCTACATCAACTAATGTCACAGAATATGGTGAATTTCCTGTTGTATAATTTACTCTATCAAGAAATGTACCATCTCCATTATTTTTTATCACTGAAATATTATTAGAGGCAAAGTTTGCTGTTACAATATCTATATCACCATCTTTATCTACATCAACTGGAGCAATGGAATATGTTGCTAATCCGGATGAAAGTGATATTGGAGATATAAAAAGACTTGGTGCTGTATTTGCTTGAATGGTAAAATTCCAATTATAAGAATTTATCATTGATATATTACTTAAATTTTTTATTCCATTGGTAAGAGTTACGGTTACAATTTCACCATGTTTAAATTCGGTATTAGAATTATATGTGGCGATAAATGCTCCATTATCGTAAGTAATAATACCTGTATGTAGACCGCTTTGTGAACCTCTGACTAAAATTGTACTTGTATCTATTAAAGTTGCTTCATTGATATTTTCACTAAAAGTAATTTGAATATTTGAGGCTGGAAGAACATTTAGTGAATTTTTGGTTGGGATTGTATTTATTATTATTGGTTGAGCACTTGTTATTTGTAATGATAACAAAGTTGTAAAGAGAAAGAGATATTTTATCATAATAGTTTTCCTTAAAATTATTGCGGTTAAGATAACTTTTTTTTATATAAAAACAAAATTTTAAAACAATAAAATTGTTTATTAAAATAATATTATTGTCTATATTTAGGCAATAATATTATTTAGACAAAACAAGATTAAATTAGTCTTATTTGCATTTTTACGTTAATTTCGCATATTTTTCTTGATTTTTTAATTTTTCTCTCTTATATTTATTTAGATTATTTCTAAGTAAGAAAATGAATGCGACTTCTGCAAAAGAACTTTTTACCAAACATTTAAAATCTGGAGAATATAGAATTACTCCTGAACGTTTTCTTATTCTTGATGTCATTTTAAAAAAAGATGGACATTTTGATGCTGATGAACTCTACATCCAAATGAAATCTGAAGGAGCAAAAATTTCCCGTGCAACGGTTTATAATACATTGAGTTTACTTTTGGATTGTGGTTTGGTTTCTAAATATCATTTTGGTGAAAATCATTCTCGTTACGAAAAAACTGTTGGACGTCCTCGGCATGACCATCTTATTTGTTTAGAGTGTGGTGATATTATTGAATTTGAAAATGAAAAACTGATAAAATTACAAGATGAGGTTTGTAAAAAAAATAATTTTAAAGCACAAAGTTCTACTTTACAAATTTTTGGTGTGTGTGGAAAACATTAACCTTGATTTTCAAGATTCACAAGATTATTAGGATAAATTAATTTTACTATTATGAAAACTCTTACATTTATTTTTTTATTTTCAACAATAATTTACTCTCAAAATGGAGAATCTATGAAAACAAAAACTGTTGACATTTTTAAAAATGGAACTGCGTTTTTTACGTTGGAAGGAAAATTGCCGTTACAAGAAAAAAAAGGAACCATTGATGATGTTCCTAAAGCATTGTTTGGTACTTTTTGGATTGCTCCTTTAGAAAAAAATATTTCTATTGAAGAAATAAAAACTTACAGTGAAAAAAAATTAATTGACCAATCTCCTTCTTCCCTTTTTGAAATTCTCAAAGCAAATATCAACAAAAAAATTGTATGGTACACGGATAAAGAAAAAATTTCCGGTGTATTAATTTCTGTAGAAGGAAAAAATGATAATTCTCCTGTAATTGTAACGTTAAAAAGTGAAAAACAAGTTCATGTATTTACTACTGCGTTGTACAACATGCATGTTGAATTTCCTGAAGGATATAATAATCAAAAAGAAGAAACAAAAAACTTTCTCACTATCAAAACAAATTCGTCACAATCGGAAATTCCTATCACAATGATGTATCTTCAAAATGGAATTTTGTGGACTCCGAATTATCGTATTGATTTGCTTGATGAAAAAAAAGCACAAATTGTTCTTTCTGCAAATATTATTAATGATGCTCAAGATTTAGAAAATGCCAATATTAATTTTGTTGTTGGCTTTCCTCATTTTAAATTTAGCAATACATTGTTTCCATTAGATGTACAACAAACATTGGCTCAATTTATGCAAGTACTTTCTGGTGGATATAATCCTTACTCTTCTATAGATAATACTCGTGGTGGAAGAAGAGATATAATGTTTAATCAATCTTCTACTGCAAGTTTTGATGATGATTTTTCCGAAGAAAACTTTGCACAGTTTTCTTCTTTAGAAGGAACAAGTGCAGAAGACCTTTTCTTCTATCATCAACCAGCAATTACATTAAAAAAAGGTGAACGTGGAATGTATAATATTTTTTCTGCTGTTGTTCCCTATAAACATATTTATGAAATATCATTACCAAATTCTCTCAAGGATAATCGTTATCAATCTCAAAATAATCAAAAAGAATTACAACAAGTTTGGCACTCTTTAAAATTAGAAAATACTTCTAAACATCCGTGGACTACTGGTAGTGGAATAACTTTTCAAGATGGAAAGCCATTAGGACAAGATATTCTTTATTATACTCCTACAAATTCATCAACTTCTATAAAAATTACTGTTTCTCCGGATATTTCTGTAAAAGATGAAGAAAAAGAAATTAAACGAAAAACAAATCTTAAAGAACATGATGGTTATTATGATTTAATAACTGTTGAAGGGGAAATAAAAATTAAAAATTCTAAAGATAAAGATATTGTTTTACAAATTAGCAGACCTATTACTGGAAAAATTCTAGAAACCAGCAATTCTCCAAAAATACGCCAGATTGCTGGAATAGATAATGGAATTAATAAAGAAAATTTTGTTCAATGGGAAATCGAAATAAAAGCGCAAAAAGAAAAAATTGTAACCTATAGTTACGAAGCATACATTAGTCGTTAACGACCTATTAAATGATTTCCATGATTATGTACATTTTTTATAAATAAAAACTTATGAATACACTTTCTAAAACTTGACCATGATTTGCAGGATTATATGATTTCCACGATTATATTTTTTTATCAGTGTAAATCTTAAAAATCATAACCATCAGTGTTCTATCTTTAAAAAACTTATGAATACACTTTCTAAAACTCCAACAGGAAAAACTGTAAAAATTTCTCACATAGAATCACAACCTGAATTGTGTCATCGTTTGCGTGAGTTGGGTTTTTGTGAAAATGCCATTGTTCGTTGTGTGAGCAATAATAATCATCAACTTATTTGTGAGGTGTGTAATACTCGCATTGGGTTAAATCATTCTATTGCAAAAAATATTGTGGTTGTTCCGTGTGAATAATGACCTTGATTTTTGACCATGATTAAATGATTCTTAAGATTACCTTGAATTTTTTGAAGATTGCTTCGCTCATAAAAAACATTCGCTCGCAATGACATTGTTGGGATAATCAAACTATGAATCCAATCCCTCTCACCAATTTACAACTCAACGAAAAAGGAATTATCGAACGTATCACTACCACTAATCCACAAATACGACAACGTTTAATGGAAATGGGTTTGCTGAAAGGAACGTTAGTAGAAATTATCCGCTACGCTCCTATGGGTGACCCAATTGAAATTTGCGTTCGTGGCTACCGGCTTTCATTACGAAAAGAAGAAGCAGAATCTATACTCGTTACCAAACAATGAATATTGCTATTATAGGAAATCCCAATTCAGGAAAGACAACACTTTTTAATGCACTCACAGGGATGCGTCAAAAAGTAGGAAATTATCCCGGAGTAACTGTAGAAAAAAAAGAAGGAAAAATTCTTTATTCTGATGGAAAAGAAATTTCTATTTTGGATTTGCCGGGAACGTATAGTTTAACCGCAAATTCTCCTGATGAAAAAATTGCTACGGATATTTTACTCGGTCGTGTAAGTGATACTCCTCTTCCCCAACTTATCATTTGTGTTGTGGATGCAAGCAATCTTGAACGCAATCTGTATCTTGTTTCTCAAATTATTGACCACAATTTTCCTGTTGTTGTTGCACTCAACATGACTGATGTTGCGGAACAAGAAGGAATAAAAATTGATATAAAAAAACTTTCTGAAGAATTAGATGTTCCGGTTATTTCTACCATTGCTAATAAAAAAATTGGCGTTGAAGAATTAAAAAATATTGTGTTGCAAAAAATTTCTCCATCAAAAAAATTACGTCAATGGAATCTTCCAGATGTAGTAAAAAAAGAATATGAAGAATTACAAGAAATGCTTCAGCAAAAGCATAATCTTTCGGAACCAGTTGCATTTCATGAAGCAGTAACTCTTCTTTCTTCCAACATTGTGGAACATAATTATTCACCGGAAATTCTTTCTCATCTTCAACATGATAGAGAGAAGTTAGATTTTTTAGAGATTGACCGTTTATCAATTTTTATAGAAGTACGGTATCAATGGATTAAAAAAATTTGTGAATTATGTATTACTTCGCAACGCAATTCTGCAATGAGTTTAAGTGATAAGATTGATAGAATTGTTACTCATAAAGTTTGGGGATTTGTTATTTTTCTTTCGTTGATGACGATTATGTTTCAAACAATTTTTGCGTGGGCAAATGTTCCCATGGAATTAATTGGCGATGGTTTTGATTGGCTGGGCGTGCAAGTGGGAAAAATTATTCCGCCCGGAGATTTTCATAATTTAATAATAGATGGAGCAATTTCTGGAGTTGGTGCTGTGGTAACATTTCTTCCACAAATTCTATTTCTCTTTTTATTTTTGGGATTGTTGGAAGATACGGGATATATGGCACGCGCTGCTTTTATTATGGATAGATTGATGAGTAAAGTCGGCTTGCATGGAAAATCTTTTATACCAATGTTAAGTTCTTTTGCCTGTGCAATTCCCGGAATAATGTCCACACGCACAATAGAAAATCCTAAAGATAGATTAGTAACAATGCTTGTTGCTCCATTAGTAAGTTGCAGTGCAAGGTTGCCGGTGTACACATTATTGATTGCTGCTTTTATTCCTCAAAAAAATATTTTGGGATTTTTTAGTTTGGCGGGCTTGGTAATGGTTTCTATGTACTTGTTAGGTTTGGTGATGGCGTTGGTGATGGCATGGGTTTTTAAAAAAACTTTGTTGAAAGGTGAAAAATCTGTTTTTATTATGGAACTTCCTCCCTATAAAATTCCATCACTAAAATCTACATTGCTGCATGTATGGGAACGTTCTCGTTTATTTTTGAAACGTGCCGGAACTATTATTTTGGGAGTTTCCATCATCCTTTGGTTTTTAGCAACATATCCAAAATTGGAAACCGGAACTCCCTCAGAAAAATTAGCACACAGTTTTGTGGGCAAAGCGGGACATTTTATTGAACCACTCATTAAACCACTTGGCTTTGATTGGAAAATTGGTATTGGAATTTTGAGTTCTCTTCTTCAACGCGAAGTATTTGTGAGTACGATGGGAACAATTTATAATATTGGTGATGATGTTGATTCTACTATTTCTCTCAAACAACATTTACAAAAAGATATTGACCCAAATACAGGATTACCAACATTCACTATTCTTACCGCAATTTGTGTGATGGTATATTATGTTTTAGCAATGCAATGTATGTCCACCGTTGCAGTGATGCGGCGAGAAACTAATGGTTGGAAATGGCCTCTTTTTCAGTTTGGATATATGACGGCATTGGCATACATCGTTACATTTATTGTGTATCGTGTGGGGTTAAATTTTATTTCATAATTATTATTCTAAAAGGAAAGAAATCATGGAAAAACAAAAAAACTTTGTTGCAATTAATTACATCCAATGTCAAGAAAATTATAAAAATCGTTTTGAACAGCTTTTTGCAACACGAGCACATGCAATAGATAGAATCCCTGGATTTATTGATATGCAAGTACTAAAACCGAAAAAAGATGATAATGAATATCTCATTGTTAGTTTTTGGGAAAATGAAAATGCTTTTCTTTCTTGGACAAAATCTCCAGAATTTATTGAAGGACACAAACGTGGATTTGAGGATGTTGCTTTGGCAAAACAACGGGGAGAAATTCCACCAATGACATCAAATTTCAAAATTTACGAAGTCATAGCACGATAACATTTATGAACTGGCAAGAAATTTTATCATTAATAATAGTAGCAGTAACAGTTTTCATTCTCATTAAAAGTGAATTTAAAAAACGAAAAAAAACAAAATTCACTTCGTGTAGTGGTGGATGCGGCTGTACATCTGCACAACAATCAAAATCAGAACCAATAATTATATCAAAATGAAAAATATTATTTTTATATCTCTCTTTATTATTTCCTTACCAACTATTCTTTTTTCTAACGAAAGACGTTTTACGTACGTCTATGAAACATCCGTACTCCCACCCAATGTTCGGGAAATTGAAGTATGGAATACCTATCTCTTTGAAAGAAAATATTTTTCGCGAGAATTATCACAACGTATAGAATATGAATTTGGAGTAAGTAATAATTTAATGGCCGCTTTGTATTTAAACTATAGTTGGAAAAAAAGTGATAGTAATGGTGAAGAACTTGGTGGAATAGAATCAAACCAATCATCAGTCAGCATATCAAACGAATGTAAATATAAATTGTTAGACCGTGTCGCTGACCCTTTAGGAATAGCACTCTACGGTGAGTGGACTTTAGGATTGAATGAATTTGAAGTAGAAGGAAAATTACTTTTAGATAAACAAATTGGAAAATTTCTTTTTGCTTTAAATGGTATTGCTGAATACGAATGGGAAACTGAATTTGAAAATGGTGAGACTGAATTAGAAAAAGAATTTAAATTTGAATTTGCAAGTGGTATTGCTTATATGGTAAACCCAAATTTTGCTTTTGGAATTGAAATTATGAATAAAAATATTTTGGCAGAAGGAACAATTTCTCTTTCAACAATTTTTGCTGGTCCAACTCTCTCCTACTCTTCAAAAAATTGGTGGGCAACTGTAACTGTAATGCCACAATTATCCACTGTAAAAGGTACTTCAACCAACTCACCTATTGAAACACGGCTACTTTTTTCATTTGAGTTCTAAATGAAAAAACTTTTTACAATTCTTGTAGGAATAAGTTTGAATATTTTTTATGGATGTACTTCGTCGATTCCTATTCCTACAAATACGATTGCACAAGGAGAAAGGTTAAATGATTTGAAACAAGGACGAGAATTATTCGTCTATAAATGTTCAGGATGCCATAGTTTGTATCCACCTTCTTCCTATTCGCAAAAAGAATGGAACGAAATACTTCCTGAAATGAATACAAAAGCACAAACAACAACACGAGAAAGTTTTCTCATTAAACAATATATTTTTACATTTTCACAATAATGAACATCCTACGATTTTTTACTTTTTTATTTTTTTGCAGCACAATAGTCCATAGCAACGAATCAAAAAAAGATACTACTTCAGTATTTTTATTAGATGAAATTGTTGTTACCGGTTCACTCATAAAACATTTATTAAAAGATACACCGGTTATTACTGAAATAATTTCTCAAAAAGAAATTGCTCAGGCAGGAAATTCAAATCTTGCGGATATTTTACAAAGTAAAACCGGAATTCAATTAGGAACAAGTATCGGGCAAACACAAAATGTACGTTTAAGCGGATTGAATAAAAATCACGTTCTCATTCTTGTTGATGGAGAACGAATTACCGGAAAGGTTGATGATGCTATTGATATCGGACAAATTCCTCTTAACACTGTTGAAAAAATTGAAATCGTGAAGGGACCTCTTTCTTCCATTTATGGCTCCGAAGCATTAGGCGGCGTTGTCAATATTATTACAAAAAATCCCACTTCCACTCCATCTCTTCAAACAAATATTTCCTATGGTACGTACGGAAAACAAAATTATGATTTTTCATCATCATACTTGCTCAATAATATTTTTGATGAAAATAATGGGATTTCATTTTTGTTAAATGGTGGTTGGGGAATTTTTTGGGGTGTAGATTATGATGCACAAGATTATTTTTCTGAAATTCCGGAATACGATAAAAAAAATCTCAACTTAAAAACTCTATTTCAATTCAGCAATAATTTTTCTCTCAATACAAAAATTGATTATTATCAAGATAATCTACAATGGTTGGCGGGTGGTGATATTACAAAACAATTTGTAGACTTCTCTTCGAATAAAAAAATATCAATTCTCAATACAGCACAATATTCATTTACTCCGCTTTCTACACTAAAATTTTCAGCAAATTATTCTCATAATACCCATACTTCAAAAGAAGAATCATGGTTAACAGATGGAAGAAAAATTCCCATACGAAATAACTCTACAAAAGAACAATTACAAACATACCGTACACAATTTTCTACAGCCCCCTATTCAACCAGTATTCTTACGTTTGGATATGAATTAACTAATGAAAAAGTAATTTCTGACAGACTTCTTGAGGGGAAAAAAGATTTCATTACTAATATTATTTATGGAGAAGATGAATGGACATTTTCTTCAGCAACATTTGCTGTTGGTGCAAGATATTCTCATAATTCGGTTTTTGGTTCATTCTTTGCTCCACGTATCAGCACATTATACAAAGCAACAGAAGAATTAACATTACGTAGTTCCTACGGACGCGGTTTTCGTTCACCAAGTTTTATAGAATTATTTATTGATTATAGTAATCCGGGAGTAGGATATACAGTAAAAGGAAATCCATTATTACAGCCAGAAATTTCTGATGGATATAATATTGGATTTGATTATAATCGCGATGATATTATTTGGTTTAGAATGAATATGTATTACAACAACGTAAAAAATTTAATTAACTATTATTATGCACAACTACCGGGAAATGGTACTGCAGTACTTTCATACAATAATCTCGCAAAAGCCAATACAAAAGGAATAGATTTTGATGTTGATATTAATCCTTTAGAAAATTTCACTATTGGAATTGGATATAACTATCTATCTGCACAAAGTAACGGAAAAAGTTTACCCTTTCGTTCTCCTAACGTTATTAACATAAAACTCAATTATAATCTTCCAGAGTACGAATTCACTGCAAACATTCTCGGACGTTGGTTTGATAAAAAATTAGTAACCAATGAACAAACTAACATTGATATTTATTCCGGCAATAACGAAGGTAAGTTATACTATGAACCCAGTTATGGTATTATTGATGTACGTCTATCAAAAAAAATATGGAAATTAAATTTTTATGGTGGAAGTAATAATATTTTCAATGTTACTTCATATCCATTTGGACAAATACGAGAAAGAGAATTTTTTATCGGAACCCAATTTACTTTAGAATAAAAAACACTTTTATCATTTATTAACTATTAAGGAGATATACCAATGAAAACAATTCATTTTTTTTATTTAGTAATAGCATTTACTTTTTTGATTGGTTGCAAAAAAGATACTGTTGGACCAACAGTGACTACACCAACGTATGATGTTTATAGTTCAAGAGATGTGCAAACTTCTCCAGTCTATTTTGATTTTGATATAAAAGATACCGTTACCGTAAATAATGATTGGGATATTATGCTTAAAGCCGTTCCTATTCAAGGAAGTCCTTATCCATTACCAGCAATTTTATTAAATGAACAAAAAAATGTCTTGGGAAAAATAATCAATGGTGAAACTTTCTCTTCTATTAATCAAACAATTATTTGTAGATTATGCTGCAACAGATAATCTTACTGTAACGGCAGGTTCTTGGACAACACATGTAGGTTATGAATTACTAGATGCTCCAGACAATGATATTTATAGTATGTCTTATGCTTTTTCTTATGGCCCATTTTTC
>CALETH010000056.1 GCA_937920105.1 uncultured Bacteroidota bacterium | reverse complement strand
AAAAGTCTATTTAGAAATGTGTCTTAATAATATTCTTGCTGACGGGCTTTCTCTTATCAATGAAAATGATTTATGGACTTTACACCCGGATAGTGTGTGTAAAGTGGTACAAGATTTATTTTCTTGGATAGGATACCCACCTGCACTTCCCAATAAACATCAATTTCCATTTATGGTATTAAAACATGAACTCCAACACAAACAGGATTATGAAGATACAGTGATGACTATTAAGCATCTTTTAGATGAACGAATAAAAAACTATACTATGGAGTGTCAGCCAATTACTAATGAAGTACTCACCACAGCAAAACAAGAACTCAGAAAAATTATTGTTAAATTTTTAATTAAAGATGCATACGATGCATGGTACAAGAAAGAACAGTTAGATAATCCAAAAGAGCGATTTACAAATGAGGCTACTCTCAATGCAAGTTTTGAAAGTTTTATTGAAAATATAATAACTAACATGGAAAATTTTTATAATGTACGATGCAAACGAACACCATATTAACATAAGGAAACTTTTTATGAAAACACTCATAGGTTATTGTATAACAATTATTACTCTCACAACCAATCTTTTTGCTCAACGAGCCGATAGTACGTTGGGATTCTATTATTATTATGAAGGTAGTCCACTTCGTTATTTTGAAGAAAAAACCATACAGGATATTCCACAATTAGAACAAGATAATTGGAAGGAAAATGAATTTTTGGAACAAACACGATTTTTACATACGTTGTGGAAATTAAATGCATCAAGTGCCTACCCATTAACATTAGCATTTTTAGATACAATCCAAGTATATCCACGACATCTTTATCCCAAACGATATGAAGGGCTATATAACAAAAGCGAAGATAGTATTACCCTTACTGCAAAGGTAACAGATGTTCTCATGGGACATGGAAACTATTCTACCGTTCCATTTATTTTCAAAATGATAGACGAACGCAACGGTCTTGCAGAAATGTATGATATGTTACCGGTGATTATCCAAAAAGTTCCGCAATATGAAACACAAGCAAAAAATTTATTGATTGATTTTTCGAGAACAGGAGGAGATATAATAGATAGGGCAGATGCTCTTTCATGTCTTATAAAAT
>CALETH010000055.1 GCA_937920105.1 uncultured Bacteroidota bacterium | reverse complement strand
AAGATTACCAAAGTGAATGGGGAAGTGGGATACAAGAAATATTCGAAAGGCAAAGATTACTGCCTGAACTGGTAATAGTTATCATTGACGAGGGAAGATCGTATGCGTAAGAAACTAAAACTGTTATGGAAGACAATTCGATGATAAAAAAGTAAATAAAATTTCTAATGATATAGTACTAGATCCGCCTTTGATTTAACCTAGAAGTAATAAAAAAGAATTGATTGATAAGATATATGAAATAATATATTGTGAACCTGAAGAACAACAAAATATTAATGAAGAAACAAAACAATCTATTTTAAACAATGAATTTTCTACTGAAGAATATATGGATATTTTACGTTCTTCATATTTTTCATTTGAGATAAAAACACTTGCAGGAGAAAAAGTTTTAGAAAATGTAGAAAGCAAACAAGCCAATTATGATTATCCGACGTTATCTAGTTTATATGAACATTTAGGTGAAGCGTATTATTATAGCAACAACTTAAAGGGAATACCAATACTAGAAAAATATATGGAGTTAAAAAAAAGTTATTATGAATATTGTAAAGTAGCAGAATTATATTTACATCATAATAAACATACAGAGGCCTTTACAGCAATAGAAAAAGCTCCACATTACTATGAAACTCTGTACGTAAAAGGAAGAATATATAAAGCATTAGGAGAAAGCGAAAAAGCAAAACAGTACTTATTAGATAGCATAAAAGAAATGCGAGGAAGTCAAGATACACGACCTTATAATACGTTAGCAGAAATATATTTAGAAGAAAAAGATTATAGTAATGCAGAGATATATTATAAGAAATCTTTAAATACTGGACATCCAATTCAAGACTATTTTAGTCCCGCACATCTTGGATTATTAAGAATTTACATGGAACAAAAAGATTTTGAAAATGCGATAAAAATTTTAGAAGTATTAGAAATAATGAAAGTAGACTTTGCCGAAGTTGAAAAAGAACCAACATTATCCAATCTCATAAATTCTCCACACTACAAAAAATTTATGAATGGATAAGTGTGAAAAAATCCTCTCTTATTGGACATACAATTGAAGTCTATGATGCTATAGTTCAACAATCCTATCCTGCAGATTCCGTTATAAATTCTTTTTTTCGTTCACATAAATATCTTGGTTCTCGCGACCGTCGCTTTATTGCAGAAACAACGTATGGAATGTTGCGATACAAAAAGAAATTAGAGTGGATTCTTTCCTTTACCAATCATTCATCTACAAAACACCTTTGTTTTTTATATCTTACAATTTTTTCTCAAGAAAAATTTTTAGAAGATGAAATATCAGAAAATCTTCAACAAGAATTTCATCAAGCAGTTACAAAAAGCACAGTTGTATTATCTAAAGAAAAAAGTATTACTAAAATTTCTTTAGAGTATTCTTTTCCAGAATGGATAATTGAAGAATGGATATCTTCATTTGGAGAAGAAGAAACAAAAAAATTATGTGAAGTTATCAACACACCACCACCATTAACGCTGCGAGTAAATACGATAAAATGTTCAGTAGAAGAATGTCAGCAAGCATTATTATCAGAAGGAATCACGACAGAGCGAACACAATACTCTCCTTTTGGATTAATACTTAAAAAAAGAATAAATGTATTTCAACTTTCCGCATTTAACAACGGGTTTTTTGAAGTGCAAGATGAAGGAAGTCAGTTATTACCTTTATTAATAGACCCAAAGCCAACGGCAAAAATTATTGATGCGTGTGCTGGTGCGGGTGGAAAAACGTTGGAACTTTCTGCATTGATGAAAAATCGTGGAACAATTTATGCGTTAGATATTCATTCACGAAGATTAGAAGAATTGCGAAAACGCATCCGCCGAAGTGGTGCAGATAATATTCGTGTGATGACCATAGAAGAAGAAAAAATTTCCTCTGAACTTATTGGAACAGCAGATGCAGTGTTGATAGATTCACCGTGCAGTGGCACAGGTACTTTGCGAAGAAATCCGGGAATGAAATGGACTGTAGTTCCTTCTATGATTGATGAATTAAATGCAAAACAACAGAATATTTTGGAATTGTATTCACAATGTGTAAAGCCAAATGGAATTGTGGTGTATGCAACCTGTTCATTACTTCGTCAAGAAAATGAAAATGTTGTAGAACAATTTCTTTCTACACATCCAAACTTTGTAGTAGAAGATTTTTCAGCCAAATTAGAACGATATAATATTTATTTATCCCCAAAAAAATATTTTCAACTCTTTCCACACATTCATAATACTGATGGGTTTTTTGCTGTGGTGATGAGGAAGGTTGCATAAGAAATATCTTATTAATAGACTATGTCTTTGTCATGCCCGTCCCGCTATAGCAGGATTATCGGGCATCCAGAAAAAATAGATTCCCGCTTAAAACGTGCGGGAATGACCCTTTTTTTCTATGGAATGGTTTTGCATCCCACATAAACGGGCCAAGCCCATTCCTACAATTTGAACATACGATGACTTATACTTAATTTTTAAAGGAAATAATTTATGAAAACATCATCATTATTTTTTCTTTTTGTAATATCATTTTTATTTCAAAGTTGCAGCAAACAAACAGATAAAAAATTGTGGGAAAATATTGAACAGGCAAAACAAAACCAACAGTATGATTCTACCATTCAACTTTGCCAAACACTCTTACAAGAATATCCAAAAAGTCCATTAGCACATTTTGCATTGTACACCATTGCAGAAACATATCGAAACGGAAAACACGATTATCCTAAAGCGTTACAATATTACCGTCAATACGCAGAACAATATCCCAATACCGAACACACTCCCGTTGCAACATTTCTTGTTGGTTTTATTTATAATAATGATTTGAATAATCCCGATAGTGCAAAAGTTGGCTATGAACGTTTTCTTTCAAAATTTCCCAACCATGAACTTGCACGTTCAGCAAAATTTGAATTGGAAAATATCGGAAAAACACCGGAAGAAATTTTAAGTCCTAAAAAACACGTGGTAAAGAAAAGGTAAGATTACAAAAGTTTTTAAAACTTTTGTAATCTAATGTAATCTAAAAATACATGCAGCAAACAATTCAATATCTCCAGCCAGAAATAGTTTCCCAAATTTCTACAATGGAATTACGTGCAAAATTAGTGGTGGAGGGCTTTATAACCGGAATGCACAAAAGTCCATATCATGGATTTAGTGTGGAGTTTGCAGAGCATCGTCAATATATGGTGGGAGATGAAATCCGCCGCATTGATTGGAAGGTGTACGGAAAAACAAATCGTTACTATATCAAACAGTACGAAGAAGAAACCAATCTTAAATCCTACATCATTCTTGATACCAGTGCGTCAATGTCTTTTTCTTCAGAAATTTCAAAAGGCAAAAAAAGAATTTCTAAATTGCAATATGCATCATACCTTGCAGCAGCACTTTCGTATTTGATGATTCAACAACGTGATGCTGTTGGTTTAACATTATATGATGAAAAGATTCGTACCACAATTCCGCCACATGCAACAAAACTTCATTTACGGAAAATTCTTTCAGAATTAGAAAATGCAATGCCATCCAACAATACTTCTATAGGAAAAAATTTGCACATCATTGCAGAACAAATTCATCGTAGAGGACTTGTTATTATTATGAGTGATTTTTTTGATGATGTTGAAACTATCACTAGTGCATTACAACATTTTCGTCATAACAATAATGAAGTACTTGTGATGCAAATTTTAGACCCTTTGGAAAGAACTTTTGCCTTTGGTTCTGATGCAGTATTTAAAGATATGGAAACAGGTGAAACTATTACTACCCAACCGTACCATCTTCAAAAAGAATATCAAAAAGCAATGCAGCAATTTGTGGAACGTTATAAACTCCGCTGCCGCGAAATGAAAATAGATTATCTATTATTAGATACATCGACTTCGTATGATGTTGCATTACTAAATTATCTTATGAAAAGAAAAAAGATGAGATAAAAACATTTTCTTATTTTCTATAAATTACATTATCATAAATAGGAAAATCTCCTACCAACACCTCAAAAACCTTCGTTTTTACACCTTTCATTCTGGCACGTTCTCTGCATATCTTTTTGTCATCTAAAAATAATTTTTTCGATGAGGAGGGTAAAGTTATGCATAGTAAATCCTGCAAAAAAATAGTGACAATAGTACTTTGTCTTTATCACATTGCAACCTTTGCACAAGATAAAGCCGTACTTCGTGGAACTGTGAGTGATGAAAAAACACAAGAGCCACTCATTCAAGCAAACATCACCATTATAGGAACAAGTGTTGGGGCAGCAACAGACCTTAATGGAAAATACACTATCTCAAAAATTTCTCCAGGAAAGTACACTGTTTCAGCACGATATATAGGATATCTTGATGCTACTAAAACAGTAAATCTCAATGCTGGTGATACAGTAGAGATAAATTTTGCAATGAAGGAAGATATTTTAAAGATGGGAGAGGTTGTTGTTACGGGACAGGCCGCAGCAATTGAACGAAGAAAAATTCCAACAACAGTAGAAACTGTTTCCCCAAGAGATATTGAAATGGCCCCTCTTACTTCGGTGGACCAATTATTACAAGGTCGTGTTCCCGGACTAACTTCTTTTTCAAATTCAGGAACTCCTGGAACTGGAACAAGAATTTCCACTCGTGGAATTAAAAGTGTTTCACTTGGCAGTACACCAGTGATTTATGTTGATGGTGTTCGTATAGATGCTGGTGATAATTATGCTCTTGCAATAGGTCTCGGTGGAACAGTGAGTTCCTCATTATCAGATTTAGTAACGGGAGAAATAGACCACATAGAAGTGATTAAAGGTGGGGCCGCCTCAACACTCTATGGTTCAGATGCAGCAAATGGTGTTATCCAAATTTTTACAAAACGCGGAATTGCTAATCAACCAACACAGTGGAAAGTAAGCATTGTTTCAGGATTTGATGAAGCAGATAAAAAATTTTATTACGAAGATTTTACAAAAAAGAAAATTTTTCAACAAGGTTTCTATCAAGAATATGGAATAAGTACCAGTGGCGGAAACCCAACACTTACGTACAGTCTTTCCGGAAAAATGTTTGATAATCGTGGAATTATAAGGTGGGATAAATTATATAATAAACAATATAATTTTTTTGGAAGTATTAAATCTGTATTATCAGAAAAAACGGATGTAAATTTTTCCACAACCTATACACGAAACCAGTATGGACAAAGTTTTATGAATAATGCACTTGCTAACCCATTAGGAGTATTTGAAACATCAAAAGGTTTAGAACAATATAGTAATCCTGATAGTGCATTACAATTAATACTAAAACTTCCGGAATTAGGAGAAGTTTCAAACCGATTTATCAATGCTATAAATGTCAATTATTCTCCAATTCAATCGTGGAATAATAAATTTACTTTTGGTATGGATTATAAGAAAAATGAACAAAGAGTTTTTATTCCAGTAGAATCCGGAGACATACTTTCCACGCCACAAGGACGCCTTACTCGTTTTGATAGAGAATATATGACAACAACACTAGGATACACCAGTTCATATATGGTGCCTGAAATAGGTCCCTTTACTCAAACATTATCAGTCGGGGTACAAGGTTTCCGTGTGGAAGACAGACAAATATATGCTAATGGGAATAAATTTCCGGTTTCGGGAACAAAAGATTTTGACAATACTGCTGTCGTTACAGCGTACGAAAGAAATATTCAACTTTTTAGCGGCGGATTTTTTATTTCCGATGTAATAGGAGTGTACGATAAAATGTTTTTGGATTTTGGAGTACGTTTTGATGGAAACTCCACGTATGGAAAAAATATTGGTATTCAAACATTTCCTAAAGTTGGAATTGCTTATAATATTTCACAAGAAGAATTTTGGAAAGAAAATTTCAATCCTTACTGGAGTAATTTGAAGGTAAGAGTTGCAGTAGGAAAAACAGGAAATTTTCCCCCACCATTTGTGAGAGATAAACAATATGTTATTATTCAATATTTACGAGATGCAGGAATTGCATTAGGAAATCCGGGAAATCAAAACTTAAAACCGGAATACACCACTTCTCTTGATGCCGGTTTTGATGCAGGATTTTTGGATGATAATGTTGCTTTGACATTTTCTTACTTCAATCAAAAAACAACTGGTGCATTATTTACAGTACCAAGTGACCCCGCTTCTGGATTATTTGGACAAGATAAAAATATTGGAACAATAGAAAATTCCGGAATAGAACTTTCCATGAAAACCACTATTGTTTTTATGGATGATTTTATCATGAATGTGCGAGCATCCTACGCAACACTTAACAATAAAGTAACAAGTTTGGGAGGGCAACCGGGATTTTCAATAGGTGGTTTTGCTTTTGCTGGTACGAGAGTTGAACTCAATCAGCCTGTAGGAGTATTTCGTGTGAATAGACCAATTAAAGAAGCCGATGGAACATATTCAGGAAAATATGAAGAACGAGTTTTTATCGGTACATCTGTACCAACACAAACAGGTTCATTCGGATTAGATTTTACAATTTTTCAAGATGTAACAATGAGCATCTTTTCCGAATTTGCATTTGGACATTATATACTTAATACAACGCTTGCACTACGAATGAATGCTCAATATGCTGATGCTCTTGAAAAACTTCCTAAATCAACAGGAACACCATACAATTATAGTAGTGCTTCCAGCATATTAGTAGAAAAAGCAGATTGGTTTAAAGTTCGAGAAATATCCTTACGATATAGAGTAAGAAATTTTTTCCCGACAAATGTAATATTATTTACAAGTGTGCGAAATCTTTTAACACTGACAAAAGCAACTACTGACCCAGAAATTGTCTATGTTCGTTCTGCAAGAAGTTTAGAAGCCGGCGGAACATCCGGAACAACCATTTTACCACCACATCAATATCGTTTTGGTGTAGAAGTACAGTTATAAAATTTTATCATCATTTTGCTAATTTTTGTCATGCCCGAATATTTTAATCGGGCATCCAGACAAATTCTTGTGAATAACAAAAACAACATGTTCATTTATCACTTAATTTTTGTAGGAGGAAAATATGTTATCACTAAAAAAAATATCATTAAATCTTTTCTACCTCATCACAATTATTGTTGTAAATAGTTGTGATTTAGTTGACCCAACAAAAGTAGAAAATCAACAAGTTACCGATGAAAAATTACGCAAAAGTGCTGCAGGCGGAGCAAAAGGAATTATTGTAGAACTCCAAAGAGAATTAGCAGCCACAATCGGAAATATCAGTGTGTTAGAAGTTGTATCAGATAATTATACCAATACATCTAGTTACCTTTCGCGTCAATTAGATAATCCATCAACTATTACACCGTATGATATTAGTATTGGAAGCATTTACACCAATGCACAAAGTATTCGTGCTTTAGCAGATTTTGGTTTAGAAACATTATTGCCCTTGGATAAACAAACAACGGACGACCAGAAAGCAGAAGTACATTTTTACAAAGCAATGGCACTCTTACTCCTTTCAGAAAATTTTGTTGCCTTTCCAATAAAAGATGGAGGAGAAAAAATCACCGCAAAAGAATCGTTAGATTCAGCAATTCAGCATTTTGTTACAGCGGAATTATTAACATCCGATGCAGCAGCAAAAAATAAAATAACACTCGCATTAGCAAGAGCATATAGAATAGCCGGTGATAAAATAAAAGCAACAGAATATGCCAACAAAGCACTTTCACTTTCGCAAGATTACGTTTTGTATGCAGAATTCTCCACCGCCAATCTTACAAACTCTGCGTATGCTTTTGTTGTTTCAAGAAGTTCTAATGATTTACAACCATTACCAAGATTGGATTTTTTAGACCCAAAATATATTTCTGATGATGCATCAATACCAATTCTCAAAACAGAAGAAATGCATCTTATCCTTGCAGAAGCAGCACTTTCTAATGGAGATTATAATAGTGCAAAACAATCAATGATAAATGCAATCACACTTGCACAAAGCCGTCCAACAAAAAAATATCATGATACAGACCCACGAAGAGGACGTCCGAATGATTCTGCAATGAAGGTAAAAACAAGTCCAAATGCTCCTGAAATTTCTAGATTGATTCAAACACGAAATGGAGAAAGTGTAAACGTCTATACGATATCCCATACAAGTGTAATTGTTAATGATATTAACGCACTTACCACTCGTGAAGAATTTATTCGAGCATTATATTTGTTGCGACAAGAAATTTTCTTTTTAGAAGGAAGAAGAATGAGCGATTTAGGAATTCGCTTACCAGTAACACAAAATCAAATAGAAACTAATCCAAACATTGTTGCTGGAACAGACGGCACAAAAGTATTTGTGCCGCAATATATTCCAGTCGGTGGAGCAGAGTTGGATAAATTTTCTGTCAATGGTGATGTTGTCACTATCACTCACGATATGAATCAACTTATCTCTGAACACATCCAAGAAGTATCACCATTTGGATTTTAATAATATTGTAAGTGTGGGACCTCACAGGTTTTTAAAACCTGTGAGGTCTCATTTTACGCAAACCACTTGTTTTTAAAAGAATATGACTATACATTTCTTTTCAATCATACAATAGCAAAAGAACATCTGTGACTGAAAAAGAAAAAACATTTCATCAACTCACCCAACTTCTCACCGAACAACGCAACAATGCAAGCAGGAATATAGATACGTGTTCTGTAGCAGAAATTCTACAAATTATTAACACAGAAGATAAAAAAGTTGCAGATGCTGTTGCAAAAGAAATCCCATATATTACCAAAGCAGTAGAACTCATCGTTCAATCTTTTTTGGATGGTGGAAGATTGTTCTATGTTGGTGCCGGCACAAGCGGACGCCTTGGTGTTTTAGATGCAGCAGAATGTCCGCCAACATTTGGAACGCCGCCGGAATTGGTTCAAGGAATTATTGCTGGCGGAAACCAAGCGATGTTTAAAGCACAAGAAGGTGCAGAAGATAAAAAAGAAAATGGAGAAAAAGATATTGAAGAAAAAAATATTACCGCAAACGATGTTGTTTGCGGAATAGCCGCAAGTTTGCGAACACCATACGTTGTTGGAGCAATTCTTCACGCAAAGAAAAAAGGAGCAACAACACTATATCTTACCACCAATCCTCGAAAAAATTTTGAACTTCCGGAATATCAAGAACTCTCTCAATCCATAGATGTAAAAATTTGTCCCGAAGTAGGACCAGAAGTAATCATGGGTTCAACACGAATGAAATCGGGAACAGCACAAAAACTGGTTTTGAATATGCTTACCACAGCAACAATGATTCGGCTTGGCAAAGTGTACGAAAACATGATGGTAGATTTACAACTCACCAATGCAAAATTAGTAGAACGAGCAAAAAAAATAATAATGCTTAGCACAGGAATTTCGTACGAACAAGCAGCACAAAGTTTAGAAAAATCTTACGGACATGTGAAGACGGCAATCGTAATGCTTAAAAAAAATATTTCGTACGAAGAAGCAACTCAAATACTTCAGCAAGCAAATGGATTTGTGAGAAAGGCAATAGAAAAAAATTAAGAAAGAAAATAATTTTGTGCGACTTACAGTAAAGGTAAAACCAAACGCTGCAAAAAACGAACTAAAGAAAATAACAGAAGATTTCTATGAAGTTAAAGTTTCAGTTCCTCCTGAAAAAGGAAAAGCAAACGAAAGAGTAATTGAACTACTTTCAGAATATTTTAAAGTACCAAAATCAAAAATAGTTCTTATCAGTGGAATTACATATCGTGAAAAAATATTTGAAATCCCTCCAAATTAATTCTTCAACTTTAAATTTGTATAAACATTAGAAATTCTTATTTTTAGTTTCAATTATTTATAAATAATATTTTTTTGATTATGTCTTTGCTACAATCAATTATCCTCGGTATCATCCAAGGTCTTACAGAATTTTTACCAGTCAGCAGCACAGCACATCTTCGCATTGTTCCTGCACTTTTTGGATGGAATGACCCTGGTGCTGCATTCACTGCCGTTACCCAATTTGGAACACTTGTTGCCGTCATCACGTATTTTTTTAAAGATATCACACAAATTACCTCAGCAACATTCAAAAGCATTCTTTCGAGAAAATTTACCGAAGACCAAAATGCAAAAATGGGTTGGATGATAGGCGTTGGTACAATACCAATTGTTTTTTTCGGGCTCGTTTTTAAAAAATCTATAGAAACAAATTTACGCTCACTATATGTTATGAGTAGTTCTTTAATTATTATTGCATTAGTAATGGCATTTGCAGAATATGTTGTAAAAAAACGTACAGAAAAGAAAATCCCTCAAAAAGAATTACACAACCTCGGATGGAAAGAAGTCATCATCGTTGGTTTTGCACAAGCCGTTGCACTTATTCCGGGTTCATCACGTTCTGGAACAACTATTAGTGGCGGACTTTTTATGGGGATGTCTCGCGAAACTGCAGCGAGATTTTCTTTTCTTCTTTCCCTGCCATCCATTTTTGCAGCAGGAGTTTTTGAGTTGATAAAAGAACGTGAAATATTATTGGCTTCTCGTAACGATATTATAAGTCTCATTGTTGCAACAGTTGTTGCTGGAATTGTTGGGTATCTTGCAATCGCATTCCTTTTAAATTATCTCAAAAAACATACAACCTATCTTTTTATTGTTTATAGAATTGTATTAGGATTATTTTTATTAATTTTACTTTTTTCTGGAAAATTATAAAGGATGAATAATCCATTATTACATTTTCAGGTAGATTCACTTTTTCAAGAAGAAATAAAAAAACTTCCTTGGCATCTCCCATTAGAAGAATGGCGAAAGACGGATGTTCGCTTTCTTAACATCAAACAAGGGATTTCTCGTCATCTCGTTATTTTTGTAAAATCCGGAAGATTTTCTTTTGGTATAAAAGAAATCAGCAAAGAAATTGCACAAAAAGAAATTTCCAATTACGAAAAACTTTTACTTCTCGGAATTCACACATTGATACCGGTTGGATATGTGGTAAGAACTGAAAATCCAATTGCTGTAGAAACACCTGTAGGAATTCATTACGAAAAAAATACCGTTGCTCATACCATTACATTATTAGTAGAAAAAGTTATTCCCGATTCGCAACTCTATCCAATAAAATTTTCACAAGAAAATCGTGAAAAGATTTTAGATTGTATTGCTGAACTTTTTGTAGAACTTCATGGAAACGGTGTTTATTGGGGAGATGCATCTCTTGCCAATACCTTAATTAAAATCGAAAAAAAAGAAATTCCTTTTATCGGAACAAAAAGAATTCTTCAAGCATATCTTGCAGATGCAGAAACAGTGGAAATTCACAAAGAAATTTCTTCACAAATGCGAGAAGCCGACATACAATTTTTCTTTGAATCTATGGAATGGTTGTACGAAGATATCAGACAGAGTGGAAGAGAATATAAAATTCCTTTAGAAGAAGAAAAACAATATCTCAAAAATAAATATGAAAATTTGTATGCGGTAAAACAGCGAAAAAAAGATTTTGAAAAAGAAACCAATTTTGATATCGAAAAATGTCTGGGTGGACTTACAAACCCAATGTATGTAGATTTATTATTCAAACATATTAACGAACATAAATGGTATTTAAGCGAAAAAGCCAAAGAAGAAATTTCCTTAACAGAAGCAGTGGATGATTGGTATAAAAAAATATTTTTACCATTATGTGTATTATTTCGCACGGAAGGTATTGTAGAACATACTCAAGGAAAAACCGCCGCGGAATTGTATATAGAAATTATGACACACAAATATTACATGAGTGAAAAAGCACAACACGACGTAGGGATGATTGCAGCAACTAAAGATTATATACATCATTTAGGAATACAAACCTTTCCGAAAAAACTTCGTGTGATAACACAAAAAATGAAATCATTATTTAAAAAAGAACACTACAATGTCCACTAAACCAGCACCATCAATAAAAAATTTTTCTGAACAAAGTTTAGAAAATATTGCTTATAAGAGTGTAGAAAAAATCCCTACACAAGAAATGAATGATAAATTTCGGCTTGGATATCATGTCTATTTATATCTTAAAGAAGAAAACCATAGCCCGCTTTTGCAGTATATTAAAAATGCTGGAGCGAGAATACTTATTTCGGAAAGTGAAGCAATGCAAATTATAAACGAAGAATTACAAAAATATAGTTTGAATAAATAATAATATTATTTCTGGATACCTGTTTTCGCAGGTATGACAGTAAAAATTAAGTATTTGTCATTCCCGCGAAAGCGGGAATCCATGTTGAAGCAGCAAAAATACTAAAGCAATCACAATGCAATTACACTACCTTTCATCACCACCTAAAAAATCCACAACAGAAAAATCTCCGGCGATAATTCTTCTTCACGGACGTGGCTCCGATGAACAAGATTTATTTTCGCTTTCTCCGTATTTAGATGAACGATTGCATATCTACAGCATTCAAGCACCATATAAATTTGAGTTTAGCGGATATACCTGGTTTGATTTGAATATGGATGGGAGTATTGAAATAAAACGTTTCGAAAAAAGTTATCTTCTCTTAAAAGAATGTATTGATGAAATACGAAATCTACCTGCAATAGATAGCAATAAAATTTTTTTATTAGGATTTAGTATGGGAGCGATGATGTCCTACATGTTAGCACTCACACAGCCGGAAAAATTTTCTGGTGTTATTGCTCACAGCGGATTTGTTCCAGAACAACTCCCACTTCACTATCAATGGAATGCATCTAAATCACCATCATTTTTTATTACTCATGGAATTGATGACCCAGTAATTCCCATTTCATTTGCACGCAACACCAAAAAGCTTTTTGAAAAATCTTCTATAGATTTTCTTTATAAAGAATATTCTATGGGACATCAAATTAATGAAGAGTGTCTTGCAGATGCAATGCAGTGGTTAAAAAATAAGATTTGATAATTTTTCTTTCCTACCTTTAACATTTTTTTTCTTATCATTAAGAATTTTCTCACCGCAGACTTCATTTTTATCTTCTTTTCAAAGAATTTTGTTTGGCATAGTAATTGTTTACAACAATTCACATGTGTGAGTTGTACAACAAATGAATTACTTAAAACGATAACTAATATTATTGGAGATTGTATGAAAAATACATTAGATGTTGTTCTGGCACCATTGTTTGCCACAACAACAGAAATATCCGTTACACCAAACCAAGCAACTCTTTCACAACTTAGTGATGAAGAAATGAGTGAAGTAGTTGGTGGAAGTTGGGGTTGTGCACTAACTTTGGCAGCTGTAGGTAGTGGCTATATTGCCGCTGGATTAGCAGGACCAATTGGCTGGGGAGCAGCAATAGCAACTATTGCCTCCGGAGGTTTTGGTATAGCAGCTGGTTGCTTATAGCAGATACATAAACTGCTCATAGATATTAAATTCTATGAGCAGTGAATTTATTCGGAAATCAAAAAATGATACATAAACCCAATATTTTATTAAATCTTAATAAACTTTTGTTGAAACGTTTCCATAAGTTTCAGTATACATACTATGCATTGATATTTTTATTGTATTGTTTTTTTATTCTCATGGGATATGACAACTTTATCCGACATACTATTGAAATGAATACAAAGTTTTATGAGTCTATAATAATGATGAGTGTGTTTGCAATGTATTGTAATTTTCTCTTAGTAGAAATCAGATATCGTACTATTTCCAATATCCAAATGTATCAACTCATTACTTTTCCTATTCATCCAACACAATTATATTATTTTTTTTTGCGGATATTTTCTAATGTATTTCGCATAATGATGTACTCTTTTGCGTTAATATTTCCCATTGTAGGTATGGTACTATCAGATTTTTCATTTCTTTTACTCATTTCCTTTTTGATAAGTGGAATAGTATATATTGCCTCTTTTGAATTTTTGCTTTGCCTTCTTTTTATAGGAAGAGAATTATTGCCAGAAAAAATCGGGAAACAACTTTTTACCATCACCATTCTTTTAAGTTGGTTTATTTTTATCCTTGTGTCAAAAAAAACAGTTCTTGATATTCCCATACTAAATATACTTCCCACTATTATGCGTTCTGTTGATAATGGTACTATGATAGTAGCAATAGGTTTTAATATCATGGTAATTGTATTTTGTTATTTGAGTATTAAAGGTGGATTATTGTTGACAAAAAAATTAGTGTGATACATGTATGCTAATACAATCTCAATTAAAAATATTATTGCGATATAGACAAATTTTGGTTATGCCAATCACCATTATTACAATAATAATACTGGCAAAAATTCTTTCCCTGCCGAATTTTGAAATTCACACTATTGTACCAGTAGTATTTTTTTTCTTTGTTGTTACGGGAGATATTTTCAGTTGTGTGTTTGATTTTCCAAGCAAAGAATTTGTGAAATACCTTGTTTTCCCGATAAAATACCAACGAGTACTTTTGGTAAAAAATATTACAGTACTTATTGCAACAACATTGTACATTATTGTTTTGATAGGAATGAGTGTGATACTCTTTCAATTACCGTACTCTACATTTTTGTATGCGTTCACGTATTATCTTACGTTAATATTTTTATTTGTCAGTTTTGGTAATATGCTTTCTGCGTTTGCACCAAAAATGAGTTCTTCTCACGTAACTATTTCGCGTATGATTATCGTTGCCATCGTTCTTTCTTTTTTTTCCATACCGTACATAGCCATAAAATTTTCAACAAAGTCTATATGGTTATGTTATCCCTATATATTTTTTACGATTGTATTATGGCGTTCTGTTTCTATTCCATTAGCATCAAAACAATTTTCAAAAAACATTTTTATTATATCGGATAGTATGTATGAATATTCTTCACGTTGAACACCTCACCAAAAAATATTTTCTTTCAAAACATTTTGCAATTAAGAATGTAACATTTTCTCTTGCTCAAGGCAGTATGTGTGGATTTTTGGGACCGAACGGAGCAGGAAAATCTACAACAATTAATGTGATTGCGGGTTTGACAAAGAAAAACGAGGGGAAAATATATTTTGATAATACTGAAATTAAAGAAGGTGATTTTGATTATAAACGTTCTATCGGTTTTGTATTGGAACGCCCAACTTATTTTGAAAAATTAACAGTGAAAGAATATTTAGAATTTGCTGGCTCTATGTATGATATTGATAAAACAGAGACGGCTCAACGAACTACCGAACTGATAGAATTTTTTGACCTTACGGAAAAACAAAACGAATGGATTGAAAAATATTCTGCCGGAATGAAAAAGAAAGTTTCACTGGCAGCAGCACTTATCCACCGTCCCAAAGTATTAATCCTTGATGAACCGTTGGAAGGAATTGACCCAATTTCTGCAAAACGCATTAAAGATAATCTCCAATTAATGAAACAAAATGGAACGTCTATTCTTATTTCTTCTCACATTCTTGATACGATAGAAAAATTATGTGATGATATTATCATCATCAACAAAGGTACAATAGTTTTTGAAACAAAAACTAAAAATATTCGGAACAAAATAAAAAATGAACTCACCAATGAAACCTACCAATCCTTAGAAGAAATCTTTATTGATGTGGTTTCAGAAAATACGGATAAGACCAAGAAAACATTTTCATGGTTATGATTTTTTGTATTACTATTTATGGTAAATACATTTTTAGGATTCTTTTTTCTTTTCTACGGTATAATTCTTTTTCTTCTTGCTTTTGTAGATGTAAGTAAAGGAGAAAAAATTATTGTTTTCGATTCATTGTATCAAAAAATTAAAAATCGAAAAATAGTATTACTTTTTTTAGGTACGCTATCATTGTTTATTGGGATGATGTTTTTACTACACTGTATCACTTATAAAAATCTATTCACTTTATAAATAAAACCTTTTATGAAAACAGCAAACATTATTTTTATAATTTTTTTCATCCTACTTTCCATTTTTTTATTTTTAACTAATACACTTTTTTATAATATTATAGATGTGATTATTGTATTATTGTTATTAGCAACTGTATCGTGGTTAGAAAATTTTTTTCATAAAAAACGTGTTAGTCAATGGGAACACATTCGTACAAAAGGAAAATGGTATTTTATTTTTCTACATTTCGTACTCTTACGCGGTATTATCATTTCAACAGTACTTACCTTTTTATTATTTTCCAAAACATCTATTGTATTATTATTATTGTGCGTTATTGTCCCACTTCTTGCGTTAATGGTATTTGCCGGAAATGAATAATGGAAACGATGTGAAACAGAATTTAGCATTGAAAGTTTAGAACAGATTATTCAAAGAACATAAAATTTATTTTAACGTTTGTTTTTCAAAGAATAGAAAAAAAATAAACGGAGAATACAATGAAAACAATAATGAAATTAAAACAAGCGTCCTTACTTTTAATAAAGAACAAGTGGTTGCTTTGGTTCGTTGCTATCGTAATTATCTTTTTACTTATTTCTGCAATAGATAATTTTGGCGACATCCGAGAAGGATTGGTTGATGGATGGAATGGTACTCCAAGACACTAAATAATAATCGAAATCCATAATAATTGGGTGTTCATAAAATCTATGACACCCAATTCTATTTTTCATACGATAACCACTCTCTAACTCGCAAAAAACTCCTCATACTTTTTTTCCTCAAAAGTTCTCGCTATCTTAATTAGTTTTTTCCCTCCTATTTAGGAGTGAATTAAAGGGTGGTCATATTTTTAAGTTCATGACCACCAGCCCCTCCTATGAGGGGAGAATTCTAATTTTTTTTATGGAAAATAACTCTCTCATCATCAAAGGTGCCCGCGAACACAATCTCAAAAATATTGATATAGAAATCCCACGCGATAAACTTGTTGTTATTACAGGACTTTCCGGTTCAGGAAAATCCAGTCTCGCTTTTGACACCATTTATGCAGAAGGACAACGTCGTTATGTAGAAACACTTTCTGCGTACGCACGTCAATTTTTGGGATTGATGGAACGTCCTGATGTAGATTATATTGAAGGACTCAGTCCGGCAATTTCCATTGAACAAAAAACCGTCAGTGGAAGTCCGCGCTCAACCGTTGGCACTGTAACAGAAATTTATGATTTTCTCCGACTTCTCTTTGCAAGAGTAGGAACACAATATTGCATCAACTGTCACACCAAAGTTCAAAAACAAAGTGTGGACCAAATTATTGATGCAATCATGAAAATGCCCACAGGAACAAAACTCTACATACTTGCTCCTATTATAAAAGGAAGAAAAGGGCATTACCGAGAACTGTTTGAAAAAATTGTCAAAGATGGTTTTTTGCGAGTTCGTGTAGATGGTGAAATAAAAGAAATCACCAAAGGAATGAAACTTGACCGTTACAAAATCCACAATATTGAAATTGTTGTTGACCGAATTATTCTTAAAAAAGATATACGTTCTCGCATTGCCGATTCTGTAGAAATTGCATTGCAATTTGGTGAAGGTGTATTAATTGTCAATGATGGGAAAAACGATACGCTGTTCAGCAAACAATATTCTTGTCCGAATTGCGGAACCAGTTATGAAGAAGCCGCACCAAATTCATTTTCTTTCAATACACTCTATGGAGCGTGTCCATCATGTGAAGGGTTGGGAGAAAAAAAAGAATTTGATATGTCTCTCATTATTCCCGATGAAAAACTTACTATTCAACAAGAGGGAATTTCACCACTTGGCAAACCGCGGCAAACATGGTTTTTCAGTCAAGTAAAAGGTGTACTAAAACGACACCGTTTGGATTTTAATTCTCCAATTTCTTCTTTCACGAAAGAAGCACGCCAAGAATTACTCTACGGAACAGGAAAAGAAAAAATAGAAATAGAATATGACATTCGCGGAAAAACAGTTATCTACAAACATCGTTTTGATGGTGTGATGGGAATGTTGCAAAAATATTATTCCGAAACATCATCTCCAAAAATTCGTGAATGGGTAGAAAGTTTTATGAGTACGATGAAGTGTGAACAATGTAATGGCGGAAGATTAAAAAAAGAAAGTTTATTTATAAAAATAGAAAATAATTCTACCGAAAAATTATACAACATTGCAGATATTGTTCAACTTTCGTTAAGTGATGCACAAATATTGTTCAAAACGTTCACATTTTCTCAAAGGCAAATGGAAATCGCTCGTCCGATTTTGAAAGAAATTCATCAACGACTTGGTTTTATGGTAGATGTGGGATTGGGATATCTTTCGCTTGACCGTTCTGCGAGAACACTTTCCGGCGGAGAAGCACAACGTATTCGTTTAGCAACACAAATCGGTTCGCAACTTGTTGGCGTGTTGTATATTTTAGATGAACCAAGCATCGGACTTCATCAACGAGATAACGATAAACTCATCACATCATTAAAAAATTTGCGAAATTTAGGAAACACTGTTGTTGTAGTAGAACACGATAAAGAGATGATGGAACAATCCGATTTTATTATTGATATCGGACCCGGTGCAGGCGAACATGGCGGAAATATTGTTGCCAGCGGAACTCCCAAAGAATTATGCAGTCCCAAATTTATAACACAGAAAAAAAATCAACACTCTTCTACCATACATTATCTTGCCGGAAAAAAAATCATTGAAATACCAGAATCACGACGAGAAGGAAACGGAAAATTTCTCACACTCAAAGGGGCAACCGGTAACAATCTTAAAAATGTAACACTCAAACTTCCGTTGGGAAAATTTATTTGTGTTAGTGGAGTCAGCGGTTCAGGGAAATCTACACTTATCAACGAAACACTTTATCCATTGCTTTCACAAAAATTTTACAAAACAAAAATTCCAATTCTTTCGTACCAATCATTTGATGGAATAGAACATATTGATAAAGTTGTTGATATAGACCAATCTCCAATCGGAAGAACACCACGTTCTAATCCCGCAACATACACAGGAACATTTACGATTATTCGTGATTTATTTACACAACTTCCGGAATCACAATTGCGTGGTTACAAAGCCGGGCGTTTTAGTTTTAATGTACAAGGTGGACGTTGCGAACATTGCGAGGGTGATGGAGTAAAAAAAATAGAAATGAATTTTCTTCCCGATGTGTATGTATTGTGTGATGTGTGTAGAGGAAAACGATACAATCGCGAAACATTAGAAGTTCACTATAAAGAAAAATCCATTGCAGATATTTTGAATATGACCGTGGAAGAATCTGTGAATTTTTTTAGTGAAATCCCTACACTTCAACGAAAACTCCAAACATTGTATGATGTTGGATTGGGCTATATTCGTTTGGGACAGCAAGCCACAACGCTTTCCGGAGGAGAAGCACAACGCGTAAAACTTTCAACAGAACTTTCCAAAGTGGGAACAGGAAACACGCTCTACATTTTAGATGAACCAACAACTGGTTTGCATTTTGATGATGTAAAAATGTTATTAAGTGTTCTCAATAAACTTGTGGAAAAAGGAAACACCGTTTTAGTGATTGAACATAATTTAGATGTGATTAAAACTGCAGATTGGGTTATTGATTTAGGTCCAGAAGGAGGAAAAGATGGTGGAAATATTATTGCTGAAGGTACACCAGAAAAAATCTGCGAAGAAAAAAAATCTTACACAGGAAAATATTTGAAAAAAGAATTAGAAAGTAGGAGATAAGAAAATTTTGTCATTCCTGCGAAAGCAGGAATCCAGAAAAAATAAAAATTATGTTCAAAAAAATAACCCTTCTTTTTACCCTTCCATTTTTTCTTTTCGCTCAAAACGATAGCACACAATATTCTTCCACTGAAACACCAACGAACGATATTGTATCCAGCACAATTTCTATTGTAACAATTCCTTTATTATTAGGAACTATTGCAATAAGTATTATTCCGCCAAGTTTTGGAGTGAAAATAGAAGAGGGTGGGACAAAAAATTTTTTAGAATTTCAAACGGGAATTGGATTAGGGAGAAGAATACAAAGTGGAATTTTTTCTGATATGCGTTTGCAATTTGGATATGTTCATTTTTTTCAAAAAAGCGAACCGGATTTTTGGCGTGCAGAATTTCATCACGATATTCATTTTGATTTTATTGATAAAAGAAAACTCTTTCTTTTTGGGATGAGTCCATCAGTCGGTATTAATACCAATTTTTCTTCATCAACATTTTCTGTTGGTGGTTCTCTTTGGTTAATGACCCCACAAATTCCTTTTTTAGGATTTTTTCCACTTCACACATTTGGCATCACCTATCGTTACAATACAGATTTTTCTCAAGAAAAATTTCACACCATTTCTTTAGGAATTTCTTCGGCAATTGTGTTTCGCCAATAATATTATCGTGAAACAAACTCATTTCCTTCAATAAAAAATCTCCATTTCTTTTCTGTGCCCTTTTTTATTCCAATACGAGTGCTAGAAATGATTTTAAATTTTTGTGTTTGAGATTGTTCTTCTGCAATAAAAAATGAATCACTGAATAAATCTATTCCATTATATTTTTTTGTTATTCCAAAGCCATAGCAAAATTTTGCAGGTCCATTGGTGAGATTTTTTATATCTGTATGATTGTTTGAAAATTTTCTATTTTTTCTCATCACATCAATTCCTTCTATTGGTTCTACTGCTCGGATGAGTACGGCTTCTCCAATATGTTTTCTTCCCGTTACAATATTTGCACAAAAGTGCATTCCGTACGTAAAATACACATACAGATGCCCGCCTTCTTCAAACATTACACTATTGCGTTCTGTTTTTCTTTTCTTGTAAGAATGTGATGCAGGGTCATCTTCGCGATATGCCTCTACTTCAACAATTTTTCCTAATAAAATTGTATTTGTATCATTTTTAACAATAAATTTTCCAAGAAGATTTTTTGCAACAGTAAGAACTGGATTTGTATAAAAGGTTCGTGGGAGTTTTTGGAGTGAAGGAGGAAAGATAAAACTCATACAGATATTTTTAAGATTTCCAAATATAATCAGGTGCAACAAATTATATTCTTTATAAAGCATTGTATCTATTTGTTCTAAGATAGAGAATATATTCATCAATAATATTTGTTAAATCAGTAAAGTCACCAAAAATTTCTGGATTTAGTAATGATTTGATTTTTTCGACATCACTTGCTAAATAAATCCATTTTGCATTTAGATGGATATATTCTTTTTTATTGGATTCATCCTTAAAAGGATAAACTATATCCAAAGAGGTTTCTTTACCGTTAAGTATAATAAGTTTGCTATTGACTTCACTAGTATAAATTTGAGAACCTGCATAAAAGATTTCAGAAGCAATTATTTTTTCAGCAACTAAATATATATTATATAATATGTTACCAATAGTATCAAAAGTTGAATCAAGTTTTATACCAGTTGCGGAAAGAGTGCCTCCTACAAATAAACAACTATCTTGTGAAATCTCTAGAACTCCTTTAACAGTTAAATTTCCAGTGATAAATATTCTATTGTTATACCCAATCCGAAGATTACCTTCAATTGTAACATCTCCAAAATATGTTATGTAATTTATATCGGGATAAAAAACGGATTCCCATTCAGTATTTTCATCAATAAGGGTATGTGAAAGTGGTGGTGAAATGTATTCATCTATTTCTTTTGAAAAATTATAAGATTGTTCAATATAATTTAATGGAGAATAATAATCTAAAGACCAAAAAACATAATCAATGAAATTTTTATTTAAGTTAAAGTTTGAATGTTTTAATTTTTCTATTATATCAGCAAAAGCTATGTGAGCTATTAACCTTTTTTCATCATTCATAAATGAATTATTATATAATTTACTGATTTACTATTTTTTCAGAAATAAATTTTCGCACAGAAAATGCACTGCCAATAAATCCTAAAAAAATTCCGGTAATGGTAAGTCCAATGTAAAGAGCAAAAGGTGCTTTTACTAATTCTGCTAATTCATCTCCCAAATATTGAGAGGCATAGTAGGTAACAAGGTAAATTATTCCGGAAGCAAAAATTCCTCCCAAAATTCCCTGCAACATTCCTTCTATTAAAAAGGGAAGACGAATAAACATTCGTGTTGCTCCCACTAATTTCATAATAGTAATGATGTTCCGTTTTGCGTAAATGGTAAGACGTATAGTATTGAAGATGAGAAATATTGCTGTGAATGTAAGAATAATTCCAATAGTTATACTAATAATAATAAACAATCGTGAGCGTTTATCGAGAAGTTCTAATAATGTTTTTCGGTAGATGATGTCATCAATGCCCGAAATACTTTTGAGTGAGGTATAAATTGTTTGTGCACTATCGGCATTTCGATAATTTGGTTGCAAATATATTTTGAATGATGGTGGCAGCGGATTAAATTCTAATACGGAATAAATATCTTCACCAAATTCTTCTTTAAAAATTTTAGTTGCTTGTTCTTTAGAAATAAATACCGTGCTGTGAATTCCTTGTAAAGAAGCAAGTTGTTTTTGAATGGAAACTATAGTGGTATCGCTTAAGGGTTTATCTAAAAACGCTTCCATTTCTACGCGGTCTCGAAATGATTGCACAATTTCATTAGTATTCAAATATAAAATTGAAAATCCGCCCAATAATATAAGTGCAACAGTGATTGTAGATGTTGAAACAAGTGCGGAAAGCCGTGCGCGATTAAATCCAGAAATTCCTTCTTTGAGTGTGTAAAAGATATTCATATTGCTGGTGAAGATGATGTGAGTTGGTGAAGCAGTGATGCGACTTTATGAAAATATTCTTTGTTAACTATGCTAAATTTTTTGATGATTTTTTCTTTATGGATGGTAAAAAGTTTGTGAACTTTAACGAGAGATTTTTCTGGTAGTATTCCTATTTCTAAATTTTCGTTAGTGAGTAATAAAGAATAATTATCCATAAAAACACTACTGGTGATAATGCAAACAATGACATCCTCATACGTATCATTATAAGTATCGTTGGAGATAATAAGAACGGGGCGTTTTTTTGTAGCAGTGAGGTCGGAATACGGAAAAGGAACTAAAACTATTTCTCGTTGTTTATACATCATTCCATTTATTAGTAGTGTTATCCCAAAAAGTTTGAATGGAGGATTCTGTTAAATCTTCTGTGTAGTCATGAAGAAACAATCCATATTTTTCTTCATATAACAAATCTATTAAACGATTAACTTTTTTTAAGAGTTCGGAATTTTTTAACAGTGATAATTCTTCTTTTAATTTTTCGTATTCTTGTATTGGTACTTGTATGGTATTCATAATTTTTTTGTTTTTCTAAAATACTAAGAACGTTGACATATTGCAAGGTGTAGAATTTATAATATTGTTCTTCCTTCCAATGCACGAGCAAGTGTGGCTTCATCGGCAAATTCTAAATTACTTCCAATGGGCAACCCTCGTGCGATGCGGCTAATTTTAAGATTGAATGGTTTTAATAAACGACTAAGATAGAGTGTTGTGGTTTCACCTTCTACATTGGGATTCATTGCTAAAATAATTTCTTCGGTAGAATCTTCAATTCTTGTTAATAATTCTTTTACTTTTAATTCTTCTGGTCCAATACCATCTAAAGGAGAAAGTGCGCCTCCCAATACATGATACAAGCCCTTAAACTCGTGGGTTTTTTCTACTGCAAGAACGTCGCTTGGCTCTTCGACAACACAGATAATTTTTCTGTTACGTTGTGGATTTGAACAAATTGGGCAGGGACTGCTTTCAGTAATATTTGCACATACAGAACAGTAAAGAATTTTTTCTTTTACATTGATAAGTGCTTCGGAAAATTTTTGCACTTCTTCACGAGGCATTTTCAAAATATGGAGTGCCAAACGTTGTGCTGTTTTTCTTCCGATGCTTGGGAGTTGTGAAAACTGCTCTATGAGTTGTGCTAATGATTCTGATGTGTAAAGCATTTACATTCCTGGAATATTTAATCCGGGAATGTTTGGTAACATTCCGCTGGTTGCTGAAGAGATTTCTTTTTGTGCAAGTTTGCTGGATTCTTCAAGTGCTTTGTTTATTCCTGCCACCAGTAAATCTTCTAACATTTCGCTTTCTTCAGGATTGATGACTTCTTTTTCTATATTGATTTTTAAGATTTTTTGCTTTCCGTTTGCAGTTACTTTTATCATGCCGCCACCGGATTCTGCTGTTACTGTTTTGTGTTCAAGTTCTGCTTGTACTTGCTGCATTGTTTCTTGCATCTTTTGTACTTTCTTGAACATTTCTTGCATATCACCAAGACCTTTCATAAGACTATCCTTACTATAAATAAGAAAACATGAAAAAATATTGAAATTATTTTATAGAGTACTGAAAAATTGTTACTTCAAGCGAAGCGAGAAATCTCAACATCAAAATATAAAAAAAACAAGATTCTTCGTTCTTCTGAATGATTATTGATTTTTAAGTACTCTCTTATAGTTATAATAAAAAATGGGGCTTGACTAGATAAGTTATATAAAATAACTTGTAAGTCAATGACCAAGAAT
>CALETH010000054.1 GCA_937920105.1 uncultured Bacteroidota bacterium | reverse complement strand
TAATAACAGATAATATTCTTGCAACAAATTTATATAATTCTCCAAAAGAACCAAGTAAAGAATTTCAACGTGGATATTTATATCGTGGATTGCGGGATACAACAGTCTATTATAATGAAAACGTTACTCGTTTAACCATGAACTATCGCAACGCATTTTTACGACTTGCTTTACATCATCTTAATAAAAATTCCAAAAAAGTAGCAGCATTGGATTCTATACGTAACAATGTGAAAGCAATAGAAGCGTTGGATTCTATGGAAGCAAAAGTTCCAGCAAAAGTATTTCCATTAGATTATCGTTTAATGTTTGATATAATGAAATTTTATAATATTGCTGGGGCAACAGAGCAGTATAAAAAATATAGAGATGAATTAGAAGGAAAACTTCTTGCATTAGTAAAAGATAATGGAGTACCACCACTTACTCAATCCAATCCGTACACAATGTTACTTACATTGTATGATGAAGAGGGCTCATACCAAAAAGCGATTGATATTTTAAATGCGATGAATACAAAATATGGAACAATGCCAGAATATAGAGGAATAGACCAGCAGATTAAAATGCGTATTGCTCAAATACAAACAAAAATGAATGTAAAAGATTCTGCAACTATGATGAAATGATTGAATGACTGACTATGAATAGTATAAAACTATTTATGAGAATAAATTTGAGTTTTGTAGTACTCTTTCATAGTCATCATGCTCATCATTATATCATTTAATCATAGTTAAAAACAGTCTTTATCATTCAATCATAGTTAAAACTGTCTTTAATCATAGTCATCATATTTATCATTTAATCATAGTTTTAGATTATGAAAATACTCATCATTGCACTTTCCGGAATTGGCGATGCATTGATGTTTTCACCCGCGTTACAACTACTTCGTCAGCAATATCCTCAAGCACAAATAGATTTGTTATCAATGTTCAAAGGTGTGCAAGATATTTACAAAACACATCCAGCACTTACCAATATTTTCCATTGGGATTTTCTTCATCGTTCACCTCTTTCGTCACTTTCGTATATTTTTTCATTACGAAAAAAAAAATATGATATTTCCATCAGCGTTTATCCACAAAACCGCTGGGAATATAATGTGATAAGTTATTTTATTGGAGCACCAACTCGTTTAGGACATGAATATCAACATTGGAACAAACGCTCACTCTATTTTTTAAATAACCGTCGCATCAAAGAAAATAATCAATTCCATAACGTAGAAGAAAACATTGAATTGGTAAAAATGTTAGATGTTCCCTCACCAGAACAATATCCACCGTTACAAATTTTTTTAACAGAAGAAGAAAAACAAAACGCACAACAATGGTTTAAGCAAAAATTCATCAACACAAAAAATACAGTTATTGGATTTCATGCTGGCTCAGCACTGTTAAAAAACCATGTTCACCGGAGATGGTTTCCGGAAAAATTTGCAGAACTGGGAAAAAATTTAATAGAAAAACATCAAGCAACAATTCTTCTTTTTGGTGGACCAGAAGAGTATGAATTAAATAATAAAATTTTTTCGCTCATAGAAAATAAAAATGTCTATATTGTTCAAACACAATCATTGCGAGAAACAGTGGGGATAATGTCTCAGTGTTCAATAATGGTTTCTAATGATAGCGGATTGATGCATGTTGCAGCAGCATTACAAATTCCAACCATAGCAATTTTTGCGTACACTAATCCAACATTTGTCCATCCATGGAAAACAAAATACAACATTGTTCGCAAAGAATTAGAATGCAGTCCCTGTTTTTATTACTCACCAAAACCAGCAACATGTCAATGGCAAACTGATAAATTTCATTGTAATAATATAGAAGTAGAACAAGTGTATAATGCTGTAAAAAAAATGATTGAAGAAGTATAAGGAACACAGATTTTTTAGGATAGTTATGATATATTAAGATAGTATCAGCTTAAATATTAGCAATCATAATAATCAGTTCTATTTTTTAGAATCAAGCCTCAATGAAAACCCCACAATACGAATTTCACATCCTCAACGAAATCCGCAAAAAATACAGTGTTGATGAGACCCTTTTTTCATCAAACGGAAACGTTATCTTCCCAAATTTCCACGCTGCAAAAATTTTAGCACACAATATTAACGAAAAACGAAATCATCAAAATCCTATACGAGCAGGAGAGTTAAATGCAATGGGATTATTGGATGAAATCAATCATTATCTATTTTTTCTCTATAAAGAAAAAGAAAATCCAAAAATAATAGAAAAAATATATTCTCATCTTGTAGAAAAATTTACGGAACAAAAAATTTCACATCTTGTAAAAACATTCACCACACTATTTCCACCAATCACAGTTTATAAAAACGAAATTTCCGCAGAAGAATATCTTGCACAAACAACAAACGGAATAAAAAATATTTTCATCACATTAGAAGAATTATTGCTTGTCCATCTTGCCAATATCAATCCCGGCTTTACACCATTTCAAGAATTATTTCATGATGATGAATTACAAAAAATAACTGAATACAAAAATATTATTGAAGAAACAGAAAAATTTTTCAAACAAGAAAAACCATTTACACAATTTCAACCATCATATTCTTTTTTTGATGTATTGAAATTACCAATGCAAAAACACCCACACAATATTGCAGAGCAACTTCAATTTATTAAAACACATTGGGGAATAATTCTTTCTCCGCAAGTACTCACAAAAACAGTTTCCGGAGATACTGCGTTGGAAGAAGAGCATCGATACATTCTTTCGCAAACACAACCGCAAACTAATCCACAATTTTCTCCATCAGTTCCTATCTATAAAAAAAATATTTTGCTTTTTCAAAAACAAGAATTGGAGAAAGAAAAATTTCAAGAAGCCGCATCATCTCAACAATATTCTGAAGAACACGTAGAAGGAATTGAGCAGTTTACTATTGACCGTGAATGGATGCCAAATGTGGTAGTCTTAGCAAAAAATATTTACGTCTGGCTTTCGCAACTCTCAAAAAAATATCATCGTTCCATTACATGGCTGGATGAAATTCCTGATGAAGAGTTGGACACATTGGCTCGTTGGAATTTTACAGGATTGTGGCTCATCGGAATTTGGGAACGCAGCAACGCATCACAAAAAATTAAACAATACACAGGAAATCCCGAAGCCGTGCCTTCCGCATATTCTTTGTATGATTATGAAATTGCTGCGGAACTTGGTGGTGAAGAAGCGTTTCACAATTTGAGTGAAAGAGCGTGGCAACGCGGAATCCGTTTGGCTGGTGATATGGTGCCAAACCACATGGGATTGTATTCGAAATGGGTTGTTGAGCATCCGGAATATTTTATTCAACTACCATACAGTCCATATCCCAATTATAAATTTACCGGACCAAATCTTTCCGAACATCCAACGATAGAATTGCGAATTGAAGATGGTTATTGGGATAGAAAAGATGCTGCAGTAGTTTTTCAAAGAAAAAATCTTTCCACTGGAGAAGTGCAATATATGTATCACGGAAACGACGGAACTAACATGCCGTGGAATGATACTGCACAATTAAATTTATTGCGAGCCGATGTTCGCGAAGCAGTCATCCAAAATATTTTTCATGTTGCAAAAAAATTTTCCATCATTCGTTTTGATGCAGCAATGACGTTGGCAAAAAAACATTTTCAGCGATTGTGGTATCCACAATTAGGAACGCCAAATTCTGTACCATCGCGAGCAGAGTATGGAATGACACGTGAACAATTCGATGAATTTTTTCCTGTAGAATTTTGGCGAGAAGTAGTTGATAGAATGAATGCAGAAATGCCAAACACATTATTGTTAGCAGAAGCCTTTTGGTTAATGGAAAGTTATTTTGTTCGCACATTGGGAATGCACCGCGTTTATAATAGTGCATTTATGCACATGATGATGAAAGAAGAAAATAAAGAATATCGTGAGTTAATAAAAAACACGTTAGAATTTAATCCGGAAATTTTGAAACGCTACGTCAACTTTATGAGCAATCCTGATGAGCATACTGCCATTGACCAATTTGGTACTGGTGATAAATATTTTGGAGTATGTTTGTTAATGGTAACTTTGCCGGGACTTCCAATGTTTGCTCACGGACAAATTGAGGGTTTCACTGAAAAATACGGAATGGAATACAAACGTGCGTATTATGATGAAACTCCCAATGAATATTTACTACGAAGACATGAAAGCGATATTTTTCCGTTGATTAAAAAACGTTATCTGTTCAGTCAAGTAGAAAATTTTCAACTGTATGATTTTTATGAACGTAAAAATTTTGTGAACGAAAATGTCTATGCCTATTCCAATATGGCTTTAGGAGAAAGAGTAATTGTTGTGTACAATCATCACCACAAAAATTGTCGTGGTTCAATTAAATTTTCCGTTCCTAAAACAAAGAGTGAGGAAACCGGAATGAGTGAAGTAAAAACATTAGGAGAATCCTTGCACTGCATTCCACGAGAAGATGTGTGGTATATTTTTCGAGAATATAAAACAGGAAAAGAATATCTGCAATCCGGAAAAGATTTTTATGAAAAGGGATTATTGGTAGAATTACAAGGATATCAATCACATCTCTTTATGGATTTTAGAGAAGTATTTGATAATACAGGAAAATATCGTGCGATTGCACATCTTTTGCGTGGTGAAGGAACATCGAACTTCCATTCATTATTTGCAGAAATGCAATTTCAAGAAGTATATGGAATTTTTTCGGAAATACTGGCAAAAGAAAATATTCAAAAAATTATTCAAGAAAATTTTGTAACGAAGAAAAAGAAAATATCTAAAAAGGAAAATACCGAAAACAGTGCAGAAAAAATTTCACAATCCTATAAAAAACTCACGGAAGAACTTCAAAAACATTTTCCGCAAACACAAAAACACTCGAAATTTGAAGAAGAGATAAAAATATTATTTCAATGTTTTTCGAAAATACAATTTAAAGCAAACGCAAAATCCATCAAAAAGAAAAAAACATCAACATATAAAGATGCAATACAATGGTGTAATAGTGAAAAACGTGAAAACATTGTAACACTGTTATTGTGTTGGATTATTCTCAAAAATCTTCAAAAATCTTTTTCACTCAATACTATTATAAATGATGTACATTTGGAAAAATTGTTAGAACAATTTTTAGAGCATGATAACATTCGTCTTCTTCATATTATATTAAAACATCATTCACTTTTTCTTAACGATAAAAAGGAAATCGGAACATATTTAGAAATACTCTTTAATGATTACCATATTGCAACCTTTATCGGAATTCACTTCCACAACGAAATTTCGTATTACCATAAAGAATCCTTTGAAGAAATATTGCAATGGTTTTTTACCATAGCCGTAATCAACGAAATGAAGAATCACTATCCAAAAATCACCACAAAAAAAGTATCTATTCTAAAAAATTATTATATTTCCTTGCAAGAAATTTTACAAAAATCCGAAAAAGTACAGTATCAAACTGAAAAACTGATAGCAGAATTTAGAAGGTAGAATCATTCCCCTCTGCAGTGTTGGATTAGGCGAAGGAGAGAGGGGTTAGGGGTGTGTCCTATTGAAGTAGGAAGGCAGAATTTAGAATTAAGAATAGTTGTCATTCTCGAATGTCCCGTTTGTACGGGATGCCGTACCAACGGCATTTTTATCGGGAATCCAGACAATGTACAATATTTCAAAAATGTGGATTCCTGCTTTCGCAGGAATGACAAACTTCAGTTTGTGAAACTTTTGTAATCTAATAAAAATAATCTGTGTTCATCTGTGAAATCTGAGGCAAAACAAAACATTCATTCACATTATTTAGGAGGTAGTATGAAAAAACAAATCACAATTTTTTTACTCACCATTATGTTTGGCATAAGTGCATTTGCACAAACAATAGCAAGTGCTACTGGTAATTGGAATAATCCCGCAACATGGACTGGTGGGATAGTTCCATCACAAGGAGATAACATTTTTATTAATGATAATGTTGTGGTTACAGTAAATACTGATACAGCAAAATGTAACTCAGTTTCTTTTGGTAGTAACACTGCACAATTAGCAATGGCACCAGGAAGTGTTTTAAGTGTGTATGGAGATTTTACAATTTTTTCTACAGCCCATATTGCATTTTCTGCATGGGCTGCAGGAGCAAAATTACGGTTTACTGGTACAGCAGCAACACAAACACTTAGTGGATGGGGTACAGCTGTAAGTAGTGGAACTAGTGTTACTCGTCTTATGGAAATAGAAGTAAATAAATCTTCTGGAATGGTTACTACTTCAGGGACTGGTATGAAATTTGTGTTAGGAACGAGTTTAGATATAATAAGTGGTATGTTTCGATTAGGTTCTGGTGATGATATGGAAGGAAGAGATATGACAGGAACTGCTTCTACACCTACTATTACAGTACAAGCAAATGGTACATTCCAAATGGTTGGAGTTGCTTCATATATAAGAAGTGGTGCAACAACTACTCCTATAGGTAAAGTAGTATTATATGGAAATGGAATATTTATTAGTACTAGTGCTACACAAGTAAATCTTGGAAATGTAGATATAGAAAGTGGCGGTCATCTTATTCTTCCTGCGGGTTGGTCAGCGAATTTATTTAATCCAGGAACTGTTACAGTAAAAAATGGTGGAGAAATAGTATATTCTGCAGGGACTAATGTATGGCTTAATCCTGCAACCACTCTTAATCTTCAACAAGGTGGTACATTTGCAACAAGTGTTACTACAACATATTTTCCAACAAATTTTACTAATAACGGTACAGTATCATATCAAAAAGGTAGTGGTACGCAAACAATAGTAGATATGGATTACTATCATTTACAGAGTTTGGGTGCATCTGTAAAAAGTTGGGATTTAACTACCAATAGAACAGTAAATAATTTAGAAACAGTTTTTGGCAGTACACTCACACTGACAGCAGCAGTGCCAGAAACGCTTCATGTCACAAGTAATTTACAGTTAACTGCGGGTACGATAAATAATTCTAATGCAAATATAAAACTTTCATTAAGCGATAATGCAATTATTGTTCGTGATACAGGAGCAATATCTACCACACCACTTTTTGGAACAAATCATTCCGTAGAGTATAAAAATAATAAAGCAATCACCACAGGTCCTGAACTTCCCTCATCAGTAAAAAAATTAACATTGAGCAATACACAAAGCACAAAACTTAATGCAAATCTTATTGTAACAGATACAGTAATTTGCATTGCAGCAACAGACACATTTTCTACCGGCAGCAATACATTAACCCTCGGCTCCAATGCAGTGTTGGTAGAAGATACTGCTCGTTATATTGTTGGAACCGTAACCACAGCCAGAACTGTGGGAACAGGAAGTTCAACATTTGGAAATATTGGAGTTTCCCTGAATGCTGGAACTGATGACCTTGGTGATGTAACGGTAACACGTACAGCAGGTCCTGGAAGAGCCGTAACAATTAATGCAAACACAGGAATTAATCGTCAATGGAATATTACATCAAACAATCCACCAACAAATGGAAGAAATGTAACATTCTCTTGGCCAGCAAAAGATGATAACGCAAAAAACATGTTACTTGCAGAATTATGGAAAAATGATGGAACATGGAGTTCTATGAGTACAGGAGATGTTAGTGCTTCTAACCCAAGAACGATGACAGCATCAACAACCAGTTTCTCTTTATGGACTGTGAGTGATACTAATAGTCCGTTACCAGTGCAACTTGCATCATTCTCCGGAGAAATGATAAATACAAATGTAAAACTTTCTTGGTCAACAATAAGTGAAATTAATAATGATGGTTTTGCAGTAGAACGAAAAGAAAACAATCAATGGAAAAATATTGGATATGTAAAAGGAAATGGAAATAGTAATGAACAACATCATTATACATTTATAGATAAAAATATTCT
>CALETH010000053.1 GCA_937920105.1 uncultured Bacteroidota bacterium | reverse complement strand
TTAAAGGCTTTAAAAAAAACCTATACTAATGTAGAAAATTTTTTGGAATTACAGACTAATTCCACCGAATTAGCTCCCTTTATTTTAGCTGTGCAAGAGGAATATACAAATAGCATACTTGCTATTCTTGATTACGTAGGAAATCGCTTTCCTGATCTTGCAATTGCAATGGGAGAGGATAAATTTGAGGCTATGCTGGAATGTTTACCCGATGAGAAAGCCAAAAATTTGATTCACAAATTTCCAGATGTTTTTGTAATGATAAATGATAAAAATGATTTTTATGATTTTTTTGTATAAGCAAAATCAATGTTATTCCTGCGAAACTTGTCCCAACGTGTTTTAAGTTGGGAGCAGGAACCCAGTTAAAAAATATTAGCCACGACCTTTAGGTCGTGGACAAAAAAACATACCAGATTGATTGGACTTTAGTCCAAAAAATATTATTAGAGATAAAAAAATCTTATTTTTTACAAGTAGAAATTTACCAAAGTAAAATTTACTAATAACGTAAACGTTGTAAAAATAAAATAAACCACAACTTAAAGAACGTAAAAATATTTCATAGTCATCATTTAATCATACAAATCATAGTCAAAAACGACAATGCTCCGATTTGCACATTTTTATTATTTTTATATTCTCGCAATAATACCATTGCTTATAATAGTATTCTGGTATCTCAGCACACAGAGAAAAATTGCAATCCAAAAATTTGCAAAACTTTCAATGTTTGAGAAACTTACATTAGAAACTAGCGGAAGAAAAAAAGTTCTCAAAAAAATATTATTGTTAAGCACACTGGCATTCTTAATTCTTGCACTTACCGGACCGCAACTTGGAACACGAATGGAAGAAGTAAAACAAGAAGGCGTCGATATTTTTATTGCCTTGGATGTTTCGCTTTCTATGAAAGCCGAAGATGTAAAACCCAACCGATTGGAAAAAGCAAAATTGGAAATTCGCAATCTCATCAGTCGTTTAGCAGGAGATAGAATTGGTTTGATTGTTTTTTCCGGAGATGCGTACACACAATTTCCACTCACAACGGATTACAGTGCTGCAAATTTATTTTTAGATGTTGTTGATGTAGAAACCGTACCAAATCCCGGAACAGCAATTGGTTCAGCAATCAAACAAGCAATGACATCATTTAATTTTGAAGACCCAACCACAAAAATTTTAGTAGTCATTACCGATGGAGAAAATAACGAAGGTGATGCAATCACACAATCTGAAGAAGCCGCAAAAAAAGGAGTATTACTCTATACTATAGGAATGGGTTCATCATCCGGTGCGCCAATTCCTTTGTATGATGCAAACGGACGTCAAACAGATTTCAAACGAGATAGGTCGGGAAATGTTGTTCTTACAAAATTAGATGAAACATCATTGCAGCAAATAGCGTCTATTGGAAAAGGAAAATATTATCGCGCATCTAACACACAAGATGAACTTGATGCAATTTATAAAGATATCAACGCACTACAAAAAAGAGAATTTGGCGTGAAACAATTCACAGAATTTGAACATCAATATCAATATCTTCTTGCAGTAGCAATTATCTTATTATTGATAGAAATAATACTTTCTGATAAAAAAATACATTGGCTTGCACGATTTAATCCGTTTAAGAAAATTGAACAAACGGAAGGAAAAATTGTATGAAAAAATATATTTTTATTTTCTTTGTATTAGTTTTTTACACTCTCAACGCACAATCAATACGTTCACTTGTAAAAAATGGAAATGAATTATATAAAGACAATAAATATTCCGATGCAGAAGCCGAATACAAAAAATCTTTAGAAAAAGATAAAGAATTGATGCAAGGATATTTCAATTTGGGAGATGCTTTACTCAAACAGCAACGATATGATGAGTCATTGCAAAATTTTCAACAAGCATTAACAAAAACCAATGATGCAGCAATACAATCAAAAATTTATCATAATATTGGAAATGCACATTTGGAAAATAAACGTTATCAAGAAAGTATTGAGGCATACAAAAATTCATTGAAAAAAAATCCCAATGATGAAGATACACGGTACAATCTTGCGTATGCACAACAAATGTTAAAGCAACAACAAGAGCAGCAAAAACAACAGCAAGACAAAAATAAAAAAGACGATAAAAAAGATAAGCAAGATAAAAACCAACAAAATAAAGACGATAAGAAAAACGATAAAAAAGACCAGCAACAAAATAAAGATGAACAACAAAAACAAGACCAGAAAAAAAATCAGCAGCAACAACAAAAGCAGCAAGAACAACAAATGTCTAAACAGCAAGCCGAACAAATTTTAGAGGCATTAAAAAACAATGAAAAAAATGTTCAGAAAAAATTGCAGAAAAAAGCTGGAGTAAAAGTAAAGGTGGAGAAAGATTGGTAAAAATTTTAATTGACAATGAACAATTATCAATTAAAAATGAAGAAGATAAACAGCTCCTTAATGGACTTTAGTCCAAAAAATAAAAATCGTAACATGAAAAAAATATCCTTATATATTCTTACATTATTTTTTGTCACATTCACTTTCGCCCAAGATGCATCCTTCACTGCCTCTGTAGATAAAACCACCGTTGCTGCAGACGAACAATTTGGTTTAGAATTTATTTTAAATGGAGCAAGTGGCGGAAAAAATTTCAAACTTCCGGATTTAAGTAAATTCATGGTGCTTTCTGGACCAAATCAATCCACCAGTATGCAATTTATTAATGGAGTAGTTTCATCATCCGTAACATACAGTTATGTTTTGCAACCAAAAGAAGCAGGAAAATTTACCATTGGTGAAGCAACAATTGAAAGCGGTGGGAAACAATATAAAAGTCAACCAATCCAAATTACCGTAACCAAATCCGGAACAAAACCCAAACAGCAAGCATCCGGAAATACTGATGATGTGCAAATCGGAGATAACCTTTTTTTGCGAGCAGTGGTCGATAAATCTCGTGTGTATCAAGGAGAGCAAATTACCGTAACCTACAAAATTTATACCCGTGTACAAGTGGGAAATTATTCCATCAATAAACTTCCTGCAATGATTGGTTTTTGGAGTGAAGATTTAGAAGTTCCGCAACAAATTAATTTAACAACAGAAACAATTGAGGGAAAACAATATCGAGTAGGAACATTAAAAAAAGTTGCACTCTTTCCCACACAAAACGGAACATTAGAAATCACTCCATTAGAAATAATTTGTCAAGTGCAAGTGCAAAGCAAAAGACAAGGAAATGATATTTTTGACCAATTTTTTAATGACCCATTTTTTGGCGGAGTACAAACAAAAAATGTCGGAATAAAAAATCCGCCTGTGAAAATTACCGTATTGCCGCTTCCACAAGAAAATGTTCCAAACTCATTTAAAGGAGCAGTGGGAAAATATTCTTTCAATACAACACTCAATAAAAATACTGCAAAAACAAACGAACCACTTTCGCTCAAAGCAACGATTTCCGGAACAGGAAATATTAAAACATTAGAAGCACCAAATATTGTTTTACCAAATGATTTTGAAAAGTACGACCCGAAAGTGAGTGATGATATTAAACGCAGTAATGGAATTATCAGCGGAACAAAATCTCTTGAATGGCTCATTGTTCCACGATACCCCGGAGAAAAGAAAATTCCGTCGATGGAATTTTCCTATTTTGATGTAGGAAAGAAAAAATATGTTACACTCAAATCTCCCGAATATACTATTACTGTAGATAAAGGAAATGCAGAAGCCGCACATGTTTCCACTAATTTTTCCGATGTAAAATTTTTAAATCAAGATATTCGTTATATCAAAACATCGTCCGGAAATTTGCAGTTAAAAGGAACATCACAAATTTCTTTTACAACAATTACAATTATAACCATATTACCATTATTTGCCTTTATTGGATTATTTGTTTATCGCAAAAAAACAGTAAAAGAACGAGCAGATGTTGTAACATTTCGTTCTCGTAAAGCGTTGAAAGAAGCAACAAAGAGATTGAAGGAAGCAAAAATTTTACTTTCTTCTGAAGCAGAAAAATTTTACGCAGAAGTTTCCCGTGCATTGTGGATGTATGTTGCGGATAAATTAGCGATTGATAGAGCAGAACTTTCTATAGATAATGTTACACAAAAACTTTCCGAAAAATCTCTTCCCATAGAATTAGTTACACAAACCAAAGAATGTTTGGAAGCATGTGAATTTGCTCGCTTTGCTCCGGCAAGTTCTACACAAGAGGAAAAACAAAAAATGTACGAAACAGCAAGCAACATTATTGTTTCGATGGAAAAGAATTTAAACCAAGATTAAACTATGATTCAATGATTATTATGAGTACTAAAACAATAAAATCAATGTCATTCCGATTCCGCTTTAGCGGAAGAGGAATCTCATCTTTAATTTTATTTTTACTTTTTTCTTCAACCACACTTTTTGCTCAACCAAAACAATTGTTTGAACAAGCAAATGAATTGTATAAACAACAAAAATATGAAGAAGCAATTCAAAAATATGAAGAAATTTTAAAAAGCGGTTATGAAAGCGGAGAACTGTATTTCAATTTGGGAAATGCGTACTACAAAGCAGGAAAAATTCAATATGCAGTATTAAATTATGAGCGTGCAAAAAAATTTTTACATGATGATGATGTGCAGTTCAATCTTGAACTTGTTAATTCTCAATTAATAGATAAAATTGAGCCGGTTCCGCGTTTATTTATTTCCAAATGGATTGATTCTCTTCTCACACTATTTTCTTTACAAACACTTGGTTGGATTTTATATAGTCTGTTTTTATTAACACTCGCAGCATTTTCTCTTTTTCTTTTTATTCGTTCTTATGAGAAAAGACGCATTGCATTAATGAGTGGATTTATTGGTAGTGGATTGGTGGTAATTTTTCTCATAATATTTCTCTCCCAATCTTATAAAGAAGCGAATACGCAATATGCAATAGTTGTTGCAGAAATTTCCAATATAAAATCTGCACCGGATACAAAAGGGAATGATTTGTTTATTCTCCACAAAGGAACGAAGATGGAAATTTTAGATAAAGTTGATGTGTGGCAAAAAATCCGCATTGCTGATGGAAAGGTGGGATGGATTAAGATGAATGAGTGTGAAATTATATAACAATGGATTATGTTGATTATATGAATTGACTATAATTTCTTCTTTTAAAAACGTAACCCTGTCAGAGTTTAAAACTCTGACAGGGTTTATTATTTTGCAATAAGATTTTTTTCCTATAATTACTACAATCCATAGGATTATTGTATCTCATAACTACTCGTAATCACCGCAGTTTTTTCCAACGTTTTTGCAACGGAACAATATTTCGTGAGTGAAAGTTCAATAGCACGTTCAATTTTTTGTTGTTCCAAATTTCCTTTCAACGTAAAATGAATGTGAATTTTGGTAAAAAGATTTGCATCTTTTCCTGTTTCACGTTCTGCATCCAACATTACGGAAATATCCTGTAAATCCTGACGTTGTTTTTTGAGAATGCTAATGACATCAATAGAACTACATCCACCAAGAGCCATAATAAGCAATTCCATCGGCGTTGCACCTTCATCATTGCCGCCACCTTTGAGAGAATTATCCATTCTCACAATATTGCCTTTTTCGTTTTTACCTTCCATCAAATAATTTTGATTGATACGTTGCACTGTGATTTTCATAAAAGTAAATGGTTATTAATTATTTGTTGTCATTCCCGCGAAAGCGGGAATCCAGATTTTTTTATAATATGGATGCCCGATAAAAACATTCGGGCATGACATTAGTTGTTTTTTAATACTGCGGAATAGAACTATCAATCTCTCTTGACCACGCTAAAATCCCACCTTTGAGATTATAGAGATTTGTATATCCAAAACGATTTTGTAATTCTTGCACTGCTCTTGCACTTCGATGTCCGCTTCGGCAATGAATAACTACCGTAATATCCTTACGAACTTTTTCTACATTGTTTAATAATGTTCCCAGCGGAATTAATTCCCCACCAATATTAGCAAAATCAAATTCATCAGATTCACGAACATCAATGAGTTGAAATTCATCATGGCGTTTTTTCATTTCATATAATTCTTGAACGCTGATTTCTTTTATGGTGTTTTGCGGCATAAAATTTTTTCCTAAAAAATAGTATCTTAATATATCAATTTAAAAGGAAAAAATAATCATGAAAATTCGTGCTGTTGGATTTTTAGTGGGAATATTTTCTTTTATCCTTATTCTCATCCTTCCACCATTCTCATCATTTTTTACAGAAGCCCAAAAAATTATCACCCAAACCAATCTGCCATTATCCCCGCAACAATTAGTAGAAACAATGCACGTAACATTTGCATTATTGATACTTATGGTTATTTGGTGGTTAACCGAAGCAGTTTCACTTTCTGTTACAGCATTATTACCAGCAATCATTCTTCCATGTTTCCACCTTACCGGAATACACAATAATGCAATAATAGAATTTACATTCAAAAATATTTTACTTAATTATTCACATCCAATTATTTTTCTTTTTCTTGGCGGATTTTTTCTTGCATCTGCAATGCAAAAATGGAAATTAGATTATCGTTTCACATTATGGTTTCTCACACGCGCAAATTTAGCAAATGATTCCAGAAAAATTCTTCTCGCAATAATGTCGGTAACAGCATTTCTCTCTATGTGGATTTCTAACACTGCAACAGCAGCAATGATGTTACCATTAGGTTTGGGGATACTTTCAATATTAGGAAGAAAGCCGGGAGAATCTCGTTTTGGTACTGCATTAATGTTAAGTATTGCATGGTCTGCATCCATTGGCGGTGTAGGAACAATGATTGGAAGTCCACCAAACGGAATTACTATTGGTATTTTGAATACAGCTTTTTTTGATGATAAAAATTTTCAACCATTAACATTTTTGGATTGGATGAAATTTGGAATACCTTATGTTATACTTTTTATTCCTCTTGCATGGTTTTTACTCTTGAAAATATTTCCTCCGGAAATTACATCAATAGAAGGAGGTAAAAAGAAATTATTAGAAGAACAATCTACACTTGGAAAACTTTCCAATCCAGAAAAAAAAGTTATTGCAGTTTTTTTTCTTGCAGTATTATTGTGGATAACAAATCCATTTTGGGAAAATATTTTTTCACATGATATTGCAAAAAAAAATTCGTGGATTGATGAATATACTATCGGATTATTTGCTGGTGTGTTAATGTTTTTAATACCGGTAAAATTACGTGAAGCAAAATTTTTATTAGAATGGAAAGATACAAAGTCCATAGAGTGGGGAACATTAATATTATTTGGTGGAGGTATTGCACTTTCCGATGTACTCTTTAAAAGCGGTTTGGCTTCATGGTTTGGAGCATTATTTATAGAAGTTGTGGGTACACCTTCAGTGTGGGAAATGGTAGTAGCAATATTATTTTTAGTAACGATTCTTTCAGAAGTAGCATCTAATACAGCAACAGTTTCATTATTGGTTCCAATTATAATTTCTTTAGCAAATATAACACAAGAAAATGTAGTAACATTTTCTATTATCGCAGCATTAACAGCGTCGTTATCATTTGCATTTCCCGTTGGAACACCACCGAATGCATTAGTGTATTCAACTGGATATGTAAGGATGAAAGATATGATAAAAGGAGGTTTGTGGTTAGATATTATTGGTTGGATTTTTACGGTTGGAATTATTATTGTTTTCGGTGTTTGGATTTTTGGTGTATTGAGTTTATAAAAAATACAACACAAAACAACGTCATGCTGACGAAGGTCAGCATCTTACAGAAAGCCACAAGAGTATAAAAACTTTTGTGGCTTTTGTATTTTTCTCACAAATAAAAAATCACTATTGTAATTGTAAGAAATATGAGATATAAAAATGTAAAATCTCTCTAAAAATGTAGATAATAGTTTGGTACAA